>JAZUEY010000016.1:0-56827 GCA_045640405.1 Candidatus Limivicinus sp. | reverse complement strand
CGTCTCCCGCCGGTCGGAAGGCGACGTCCCCTTTTAAGTTCTTTTCGACGGACTCCAGTTCCTTCTCGCTCAGGGCGAGCTTTTCGAACATGTCCGGGCGTGTTTCCTTGGTGCGGATGAGCTGCTGTTTCCGGCGCCAGGCATCGATTCTGGCCTGGTTTCCCTCCAGAAGGACGTCGGGTACCTTCAGCCCTTCCCAGACTTCGGGGCGGGTATACTGGGGATATTCCAGAAGTCCGTTCCAATGGCTGTCCCCCGTGTAGCACTGTTCGTCGGCAAGCACGCCGGGCACCAGACGGCAGACCGAGTCGGCAACCGCCATCGCCGCGATTTCTCCGCCGGACAGAACAAAGTCACCCAGGGAGATTTCCTCATCCACGCATTTTTCGATAAAGCGCTCGTCAATGCCTTCGTAGTGGCCGCAGACCAGGACCAGATGGTCATAGTCGCGCACGAGGCGCTTGGCCGTTTCTTCCGTGTAGGGTGCGCCCTGCGGCGTCATGTAGATTACACGGGACTTCAGGTCCTGTGCGGTTGACATAATACTATCCAAACAGGACTTCAGCGGCTGGGCATACAGTATGCACCCAAAGCCGCCGCCATAGGGATAATCGTCGACCTGGCGCTGTCTGTTCTCGGTGAAATCGCGAATCTGAACACAGTTGATTTCAACCGTTCCGTTATTCGCAGCGCGGCCGATTACGCTTTCGTGAAGGACGGCATGAACCGTTTCCGGAAACAGCGTCATGATGTCTATTCTCATGGTTTACATTCCCTCAATCATGCGCACAACGATGATTTTATTCTCGATATCAGTTGACATAATATATTCCGGTATGGCAGGAACCAGGTGTTCCTCATCGCCTTTGATAACATAAATCATATGGGCGGGCGTCTCGAATGCCTCCGTGAGGATTCCGATTTTGTTTCCGTTTTCGTCCACCGCCGAAGCGCCGATGATATCCCGGATGAAGTACTGCCCCTTCGGGAGCTTCGCATCGGAGCGGCTGATGCAGAATTCTCTGCCTTTGAGCTTCATGGCGGCGTTGACGTCATCCACGCCTTCGAGCTTCATCAGGGCAAAGCCCTTCTGGTCAGAAACTTTCAGAAGCCTGACTTCACTTCCGTTAACGAACACTCTCTTAAAGCGCTTTAAGAACGCGACCCCGTCAAGCCAGACCTCCGCCTTTACATCGCCTTTTACACCGTGGGTGTTGATGATAACCCCGGCCGGAATCAGGTCCGTCATTTCTTTCTTCTCCCGGATCTGGAACTTCTGCCGCGCCGTCTGGCCTGCGATGACTTCTCTTTATAAAAGGCAAGCATGTCATCATCCGCCTTATAAACCAGGCGGTTGGCCGTCATGGTATTGTCTTCACACTTACGGAAACGGACCCGCATGAGGTATTTTCCGCAGTTCGGGCATTCGAAGATGTTCATGTATCTTCCGTCCCCCTGGTTGATCCAGCGGGACTTCTCCGTCTGTCCGCCGCATTCCGGGCAGGCCAGAACGGAAATCCGGCTGTCGGCAAAAGCCGCGGCCTTGCTTTCGAAGCCCTCATAGGCGTCGTGCAGGAGCGTTTCCGGCCCGTCGGAACTCTTCGGCTCCGGTGCCGGCATGCGGGTAGCCAGAATCTTCTCGGCTTCTCCGTATTTGCGGAAGCCCTCCGGCATGTTAAGATGCGAGCAGACCAGGGCGGTATTGTAGGCATCGCCGAGCGCATCGTGCGCGACACGCGTCTGCTCTATGCCGAAATGCTCCATCGCCTTTTCCAGCGCCACCTGGTTCTTGTCGCCCTCGGTCTGGACACTGTATATGGGCTGGAGATTGATCCAGTCTTCTATCCAGTCATAATCCAGGTCGTGAATAATCACGTTCTGCTCGAAAATGCCGCGGTCGTCGCTGCCCCAGGTAACAAACACCGGGTTCTCCCCAGCCCACTTGGCAAAACGCTTCATGGCTTCGGGGAAGGTGCAGGCATTCGCCAGCCGCGCGGAGTCGATGCCGGTTATTTTTTTCACCTTGTAATGCATCTGCCGGAAGTACTGCGGTTTGACATCGATGGTGAATTCTTCACCCGGGCCGTAGTCTCCCCGGAGTTTCACCGCACCGATTTCTATGATTTCTCCCCGGAGATGGATGGGGAGGTGGTTAAAGACCTCGGCATTGCGCCGCATGGCCTGATTCCATTCAAAATCAACAACTATGTAATTGCGTTCAGGCTTTCTCAGCCGTCTGAAAATATTTTTCGGTTTCTTCTGCGTCATTTTTTATCTGTCTGCTTAAACTTTCCAAATCTTCGAATTTTTGTTCCGGGCGCAGGAATTTATAAAAATCAACTCTCGCCGGAACGCCGTAAAGATTCCCCTCATAATGCAGGAGGTGGCTCTCTACGGAAACCGTATTGTCGTCCGAAACGGTCGGCCGCACGCCGATATTGGTCACGGCCCGGTATTCTCCGCCATCCGCCAGCACCACCTTTGTGGCATACACGCCCAGGCGCGGGACGATAACGGACGGAGGGAAAAACATGTTTATCGTAGGGGCATCGATTTTCTGCCCGAGATGATAGCCGGAATGAACCGTGTCGGAAAGGCAGTGCGGATGCCCGAGAAGCCGGTTGGCCTCTTCTATGTCTCCCGCCTTCAGGAGCTCGCGGATATGCGTGGAACTGACGGTCTGCCCGTCTATGACAACGGCGGGGATAATGTCGCAGC
The DNA here is from genome assembly GCA_045640405.1 of Candidatus Limivicinus sp. GTDB lineage: Bacteria > Bacillota > Clostridia > Oscillospirales > Oscillospiraceae > Limivicinus. Next base: position 54,109 of record JAZUEY010000016.1, on the reverse strand, counting down.
CGATACCCTTTTGCCGGCAGTATTCTTTTAATTTTTCGGCCGTTCCCTCCCCTTTGTATCCGAAGGAGAAATCGTGCCCGCAAACGAGCCAAACGGCATCCAAATCGTCAATCAGCCTCTCGGCGAACTCCTGCCAAGGCATCTGCGAAACGGATTTTGAAAAATGGATAAACACCACGTTTTCGATTCCGTAGCAGCGGCGGATAATTTCTTCGCGGCTCGAGGTGTCACCGATAAGCGGGACTTCCTGACCGAAGACGACACGGTCGGGGTGCACGTCAAAGCTCAGCACGGAGGGCACCGCGCCGAGGGAGGCGGCTCGTTCTTTTGTTTTGTTCAATAAGGCCCCGTGACCCAGATGAACACCGTCAAAAAAGCCAAGGGCAAGAACTCTATGCATCCATGTTTCCCATTATCTTCTGTTGGATTGCCTCCGGCAGCGCAAAGAGCGGCTCATCGGGAGGCAGAAGATATCTTTCATCGCTTATTTCCGAAATTTTATGCGCATCCTCGACACGCACGCCACCGATCTGCGTACGGCGCAGGGCGGACATGCATCCGCCGCAGCCGAGCTTTCTGCCGATGTCGTGGCACAGCGTGCGTACATAGGTACCGGATGAGCACTTAATATCCAGAACCCAGTCCGTTCCCTCGTTTGACAGAATGTCGATGGACCAGACTTTTATTTTTCTGGGTTCTCTCTCCACTTCTCCGCCCCGGCGGGCGATTTCGTAGAGCTTTTTTCCTTTGATTTTAATGGCGGAATACATCGGCGGAATCTGCTCGATTTCACCGACGAAGCCGGATAAGACTTCCTCGAGTTCCGCTCTCGTAACGCTTTTCGCGTCTTTGCCGCAGGAATCCGGGTCGGAGACGGACCTTCCCCAAATATCCTGCGTATCGGTTTCCAGGCCCAGATGCAGTGTGCAGACATACTCCTTATCGTGTTTCATGAGATAGTCGGACGCCTTTGTGCATTTGCCGACCATCACGATAAGAAGCCCCGTTGCCATGGGATCCAGCGTTCCGGCATGGCCTATGCGCCTCTCGTGCAGGATACCCCTGAGTTTGGCAACCACATCGGAGCTGGTCCACTCCTGGTCTTTATCTATTAAGAGATAGCCATTCATGTATTGCTTCCAGTATCTGTTTCTTGGCTTCTTCGGGCTTGGCGTGTATGGTGCAGCCGGCTGCCATCAAATGCCCGCCGCCGCCGAACTTTTTGCAGATTTCGGCGGAATTGATTTCCGGAACGCTCCGGAGAGAGACCTTGCAGACGCCCTCTTTGATCTCCCGTATCGTCACGCCCAACTTTTCGGTAATCGAGCGGCCGGGAATGGCGGCCAGATCGTCGGTATCGTTCTCGGTGGCACCGGAGCGGTGCATCATGTCCCGCGTGATGGTGGAGACAAGAACACTGCCGTCGCGGAAGTACTCCATGCCGCTGAGAATCATCCCCTCCAGAGCGAGTCTGGCATTGGAAACCTTGCGGAAAAAGATGGCGTTCAGGTCATACATGGAAGCACCATAGTCCGCCAGACGGGCAGCGGTCTGAAACGTGCCGGCATTCGTGTTGGCATACATGAAGCAGCCCGTATCGGTTGACAGGGCAATATACAGCAGATCTGCTTCTTCCTTGGTGATGCTGCCCGGCATTTCTTCGATGATTTCCGTAACGATTTCACCGCAGGCCGAGCGGCCGGACTCGACGCAGTTGTACTGCGCAAAGCCGCCGTTCGTCGGGTGATGGTCTATAACCATCCATACGGAAGAATCGGCATCGAAGCTTTGACAGAACATGTCTCTTGATGCCACGTCGACGGCCACAATGTGCTCGGGCACATAGCCTTCCGGCGCGAAGCAGGCCATAACAAAGGGCCGGAACTTCTCCGTAATCTCCGGATTGGGAAACAGGTAGGCCGTCTTCCCGGCTCTTTGCAGAGCTTTGCAAAGAGCGGCCGCGGAGCAGAGCGTGTCCCCGTCCGGATTCTTGTGCGTAGCCAGAATATAATTATCGTTTTTCAGCAGCAGAGCGGCTGCTTCCGCACAATTTAACATTCCCGTCCACCGTCAGTCATTCAGACTCTTTAGGATTTCGTTGATATGGGCTCCGTATTCGATGCTGTGGTCCAGTTCAAAGACGAACTCCGGCGTATAGCGGAGATTCAGGCTCTCGCCCAGCTGCTTCCGGAGCCAGCCGGATGCCGCCTTCAGGCCCTTTTTGAATTCCTTTTCATCGTCAAGATCCAGCACGGAAAGCCAGACTTTTGCATAACGCAGATCGCCGGTGGTTTCCACTCTGGTGACGGAAATCATTTTCCCCGCTATGCGGGGGTCCTTGATTTCCCGCAGCTTCATGGCCAGAGCATACTGGATGTCATCATTGGTTCTTTCTAAACGTGTATTCACGGCTTTACTTCATCCATTACAAAGCATTCGATAATATCGCCGACTTTGATATCATTGAATTTTTCAACCTGCATGCCGCACTCGTAGCCGCTTGCGACTTCCTTGACATCGTCCTTGAAGCGGCGCAGCGATGCGAGTTCGCCTTCGAACACAACAATGTTGTCGCGCAGAACACGGACGGAGCAGCCGCGAACGATTTTGCCGTCCTGGCAGTAGCATCCGCAGACCGTACCGACTTTGGAAACCTTGTAAGTTTCGCGAACTTCGGCATGACCGATAATCTGCTCTACGAACTTCGGTGCCAGCATGCCCTTCATGGCATCCTGGATTTCGTTTATGCAGTCATAGATGACTCGGTAGAGACGGATGTCAACATTGCTTCGAGTAGCGCTGTCTCTGGCAGCGCTTTCGGGTCTGACGTTGAAGCCGACAATGATGGCGTCAGAAGTGGAGGCCAGCATAACATCGCTCTCGGTGATGGCACCGACGGCGCTGTGGATAACACGGACCTGTACTTCCTCGTTGGAAATCTTTTCCAGAGAGGCCTTGACAGCTTCGGCGCTTCCCTGCACGTCCGCCTTGACAATGACGTTGAGATTCTTCATCTCGCCAGCCTGAATCTGGCTGAACAGGTCTTCCAGGGAGACCTTGCGGTTTCCGCCGAGAGCGGCGCTCTCTTTTTCTATCTTGCGCTGATCTGCAAGCTCTCTTGCCATCTTTTCATCGGCTACGGCATTAAAGACATCACCGGCGGACGGCACTTCGGAAAGGCCGGCAATTTCGACAGGCGTGGAAGGCCCGGCCGTCTTGACGGTGCGGCCCTTGTCGTCCGTCATCGTACGGACACGGCCGACGGCCGTACCGGCTATGATGACGTCTCCCTGATGCAGGGTACCGTTCTGCACGAGAACCGTCATAATCGGGCCTCTGCCCTTGTCCAGACGGGCCTCGACGACGGCGCCCTTGGCACTCCGGTTCGGATTGGCCTTGAGTTCCGCCATTTCGGCAACCAGAGAAAGATTTTCAAGAAGGTTATCGATTCCGAGACCGGTCTTGGCGGAAATCGGGCAGATAATCGTGTCACCGCCCCATTCCTCGGAGACGAGGCCGTACTCGGTAAGCTGCTGCTTGATTCTCTCGGGGTTGGCACCCTGAACGTCCATTTTATTGATGGCGACAACGATAGGAATGTTGGCCGCCTTCGCATGGTTGATGGATTCTACCGTCTGCGGCATGATGCCGTCGTCTGCGGCAACAACCAGAATGGCAATATCCGTAAACATGGCGCCTCTGGCACGCATGGTCGTAAAGGCTTCGTGACCCGGCGTATCGAGGAAGGTAATCGACTTTCCGTTAATATCCACCGTGTAGGCGCCGATGTGCTGCGTAATGCCGCCGGCCTCGCCCTTGACGACGTTGGCATGACGGATGTAGTCCAGCAGGGACGTCTTGCCGTGGTCGACATGCCCCATGACAACGACAACCGGAGCTCTCGGCTTGAGGTCTTCTGCCTTATCCTCGGAATCGTCAATCAGCTTCTCTTCCACCGTGACGATGACTTCTTTTTCGACCTTGCAGCCGAGCTCCATAGCCACCAGAGCGGCCGTATCATAGTCGATGACATCGCTGACGGACACGAAAGAGCCCATCTTCATGAGGCACTTGATTACCTCGGCCGCACTCTTTTTCATGCGGGATGCGAGCTCACCCACGGCGATTTCATCGGGAATCTGTACCTTCAGCTGTGCCTTCTTGGCAATTTCAAGCTGAAGCTTGTTCATCTTGTCGCGCTCTTCCTGACGGCGCTTGGCGGAAGCGGCCTGCTGGTTCTGGCGCTGTTTGGCCTTGTTCTGTATTTTTTCCTTGCCGGTACGTTCGTCGTTCTTCCGGCGGTTGCCGCCGAGTTCGTCATAGCGCTCGTTGTACTTGTCAAGGTTGACGGCAGAGCTGCCGCCCTTGGTATCCACAACGCGCTTCTCCGCGACCTGCCGGGGAACGTAGGGCTTGTTGGATTTGGCCTTCTTTTCTTCCGCGGGAGCGGCTGCCACCTTTTCGGCACGAACCTGTGCCTTTTCCTCGGCTGCCTTTTCTGCCTCTTTTTTATCATCTTCCGAAACCTTGAAGATTTCCTCCATGCTTTCGGCCTGATTATGCTGTGTCATGTATTCGAAAATCACATCCAGTTCTTCCGTGGAAAGAACCTGCTGATGGTTTTTCGGCGCGGAAAAGAACTCGGTCATAATGTCCATTATCACCTTGTTGGCAACGCCAAAGTCCTTTGCCACTTCACCAATTCTATATTTAAAAACCAATGCCATATATCATTTACCTCCGTACTCTTTCAGTATTGCATCTGCAAAGCCTTTATTGGTTACAGCCATCATCGTGCATCCGCCGATTCCGACGGCTTCGGATAATTCCCGGTTTGTCCAGGGAACCGTAACGGCTGATGTTTTCCGGTTTTCTGTCGCAAACTCCGCATTCCTCTTTGCCCTGTCACCGGCATCGCTCGGCAGCACAAGCAGCTTTGCTTTGCCGTTTTTGACAGATGCGAGGGCTTTGTCCTGCCCCAGTTCAAGCGCCCCGGCTCTGCGCATAAGGCCGAATGTATTGATGTTCATCCGTCCCGCGCCTCCAGTTCGGCTTTCAGCTGGTCCAGTATGTCCTCACGGAAACACTTGTTCTTAACCGCCCGCTTCAGGCATTCCTCCCTGGGGCAGAGATACGAACCTCTTCCGTTTGCTTTTCCGGTCAGGTCCAGATGCGTTTCGCCATCCGGCCCCGTGACGACGCGTATCAGCTCTCGTTTGGGCTTCATCTCCCGGCAGCCTACACACTGCCTCATCGGTATTTTCTTTTCAGTCATGCGTACTCACCCTCCCGTTTGCCGACAGCTTCCGTCTTATGCTTCCGATGCAGGCTTGATGTCTATTTTAAATCCGGTCAGCTTGGCAGCCAGTCTTGCGTTCTGGCCTTCCTTGCCTATTGCCAGGGAAAGCTGGTCATCCGGTACGATGACGCGGCTGCCCTTGCCGTCTTCATCCATGGTTACGCTGATGACTTCGGACGGAGACAGGGCTGCGGCGATATAGTCTTCCGGAACGTCCGAGTACTTGATGATGTCAATCTTTTCACCGCGGAGCTCATCCACGATGTTGGCAACTCTCTGGCCCTTGGGACCGACGCAGGAACCGATGGGGTCTACATTCTCGTCGTTTGACCAGACGGCCATCTTCGTGCGGCTGCCGGCTTCACGGGCAATGCTCATGATTTCCACGGTTCCGTCATAGATTTCCGGAACTTCCAGTTCGAACAGTCTCTTAACAAGGCCGGGGTGCGTTCTGGATATCAGCACCTGAGGACCTCTGGTGGAATTGCGAACCTCAACGACATAGACCTTGATGCGGTCGCCCTCGCGGAGAGCTTCGGTCTTGATTCTCTCCTGCGGAGAGAGCATAGCCTCGGTGAACTCGCTGTTTGAACTGATTCGGATGGAAGCGCTGCCGGTTCTCGGCTCTATGTGAGACACAACGCCGGTAAGGATTTCGTGTTCCTTGGAAGTGAACTCTTCATAAACGATTCCGCGTTCCGCCTCGCGGATGCCCTGGATAATAACCTGCTTGGCGGCCTGTGCCGCAATGCGGCCGAACTTTCTCGTCTCGACGGGAATGGCAACCGTATCGCCGACGGCAGCCTTTTTCACGGCTTTTTTGGCCAGCTCGACGGAAATCTCATGCGAATCGTCCTCGACTTCTTCCACTACCGTCTTCAGGACGTTCATGGCGATGACCCGTTTCTCCGGGTCAAGAATGATTTCCACATTGTCCTCGCATTCGGGATTGTCACGGCGGAAAGATGCCAGCATCGCCTGTCTGACTTTGTCATACATGTAGTTGCAGGGAATTCCCTTTTCCTCCTGCAGCTGTTCTATGGCGGAGAAAAACTCTTCGCTGTTTATCACTGCCGTTTCCTGTTTTACCTTTGCTTTTGCCATTTTCTTTTATACCTCTTTTTTATTCTTTTCATCACGCTCACGTTCTTCTCCCGAGGATGAAACCTCAAAGACATAAGCGTTTGGTATTACATCTTCCCTGTCAAGGATCGGATCCAGCGCCTTCGAGATGTTCTCGCAGTCGTTGATGCCTACGCCGCTCTCCTTCTCGATAAAAACACGAAGGTAGTAATCGGGGCCTTCTTTCAGATACTTGACTTTATACAGAGTGCAGCCGAAGTCTTTTACTATCGGTTCTGCCAGTTCCGTAACCTTTTCCGCAATTTTGCTCATAAAAGCTTCCTTTCAAAACAATTGAGTGGCCCTCACGGTCCACTCAATCACAGTTTATTTACTTCATACAATATATTTATACTATATTATATTTAAATTTGCAACATAAATTTAAGATTATTTATCGGAATAATGCTCATAGAACTCTTCGTAGCAGATTCCGTTGTCCATAATGAACTTGGCCACTTCCTTGCCGACATAACGGTAGTGCCAGGGTTCGTCCCAGCCCGTACGCAGGCATTTCTTGGAAGGGTATCTCTGGATAAAGCCGTATTCCCAGCAGTGTTCCTCAAGCCAGGCTTTAAAGTCGTCATCAAAGTCGGAATACTTGACTTTGTATCTCTCGCAGTCGTATATGTCGACGGCCAGACCGAGCTGATGCTCCGAAGCGCCGGGTTCTGCCGTAATCTTCTTGGCGGCATCAACGGCAAGCTGATAATCCGGGTCGTTAAAATCGATACTGATGCCCATATCGAGCGCGCACTGGGTCGCCTTTCCGTCGAAAAGCTGCTTCTGGTAGGAATACGTCCGGTATGCGGAGGCAATATAGGGCGTGAACCCCTGGTCATACATGGCTTCCAGCATGGCATCGAGGGACGGTTTCGCCTCAATGGCAAAGGACTGCCATCTGGTTCCGTAGATAGGATCAAAGGTCTCGCCGTCTTCTTTCATGGCTATGTCCGGTTCATAGGCCGAGGAAAGCAGATTGTCCTGATTGACCAGCGTATACTGCGGGAGCGTAATGTCGATATCCGGCCAATCGAGCCCGTCATCTTCTTCCTCGACGACAGCATCCGGATCTGAGAGCGAAGCATGTTCGATGCCGACATAGACGCCGCTGGTTCCGCCCAGAATGACGCTGTCTCTCCCCTGCATTCTGGTTGCCACGATTGTATACAGCGTGAGCGAAAGACACGCCATAAATACAAGCCAAATTGTCTTTTTAAATTTCATTCAGATATTCTATTCCTTCACGGTAACTGTCAAATCCCTTGCCCGCGAAAACCTTCAGGCACGCCTCACCGGTCACGGTAATCCGCCTGTATTCTTCACGCTGATAAATGTCCGTCAGGTGTACTTCAACGGCCGGAATGTTAACGGAACGCAGAGCATCGGCAATGGCAATGCTGTAGTGGCTGTATCCGGCGGGATTGATAACGATTCCGTCAAACTTCCCGATGGCGCTCTGGATTTTATCGATGATTTCCCCTTCGTGGTTTGATTGAAAAACTTCGCAGTCCTGGCAAAATTGGTTTACATAATCGATTAAGTCTTTATAAGTAGCCGTACCGTACAGTTCGGGTTCTCTGATTCCGAGCATATTCAGATTGGGTCCGTTAATTATCAGTAAGCGCATGCAAAATCCTTTCCGCACAGTTCTCCGGTGTAGAATCATTCATAACAGTGTAATCGGCCGATTCAGTATACAAAGGCTCGCGGCTTCTGTAAAGCTCTCTTATTCCGATATCCTGAGAAAGCGGCCTCCCGGCCGTTGCCAACTGATCCGCACAACGCTGAATCCAGATGGCAACACCGCTTCTTTTCATAATACGCCGGTTCTCCGGAATCGTAACAACACCGCCGCCGCAGGATATGACCTTTCCGGTAAGCAAGCTGAGCTCTTCCAGAATTTCCGATTCGATTTTACGAAATGCTTCCTCTCCGTCTGCGCGCAGTATGCACTCCGGGCTTCTGCCGGTTATTTTCTCGATTTCTTCATCCAGGTCAAAGAATTCCCGATTGAGATTGGATGATAGAATTCTCCCCACGGTCGTCTTCCCGCAACCGGGCATACCGATAAGAAAGATGTTTTTTGAATAAACCTCCGTATGGGAAAGCTGGCTGCGTTTGCTCCGCTGCATAATCGTTTTGTAAATTTCGGAAATGTCGGAGGCATACTCCCCTTTTGATACATGGGAAAGGACCTCCGCCTCACGGCCGCAATCGGTTACTCTGTCCTTATGAAGGGCAATTCTGTCCGTAACGGCAAACCTTTCGCTTAAAAGGGCCGAAATGCGTTCATCAATTATGTCTACAGTATTACGTAGACTATTAAGAGATTCGCTTTCCTCCGGAATCTTGTCAAGAATGGCAAGAGCACAGGCGGCTTCGACAATTGGTGCTGCACGAAATGCGATACATTTATCGTGTCTTCCCTCAATAATAAGATCAACATTCTCCATTGTGAGAAGATTTACGCTCTTTTGCGGTTTTGAGATAGAAGGCGTCGGTTTAAAGGCAACGCGGAAAACAATCTCTTCTCCGGTCGACATGCCGCCGAGAATTCCGCCCGCATGGTTTGATATTATGTTTACCTTATTATTGACAACCTCATAACCGTCGTTATTCTCGCTGCCAAGCATTTTTGCGGCCTTAAATCCGGCCCCGAACTCAATTCCCTTCACGGCGGGAATCGCAAATACATACCGGGCTATGGCTCCGTCCAGGCCTTCGAACAGGGCATCTCCGATGCCGATGGGCATGCCGGTTACCGTGCATTTTATGATTCCGCCTGCGGAGTCCCCTTCCGGTATGTCAAAGCCGAGACTCTCCATTTCGGCCCGAACGGATATTCCGCGTCTTTCCAGAATCTGCTTGGCAATGCCGCCGGCAGCACAAAGAGGAGCGGTCATCCGCCCCGAATACTTCCCTCCGCCGCGCATGTCTTCCCGGCCGCCATATTTGACATAGGCCGGATAATCCGCGTGACCGGGTCTCGGGATAACTTTTAAAGCTTCATAATCCTGCGGTCTGGCATCCTCGTTATATATTAGAACCGTCAAGGGCTTTCCGTCTGTAACTCCGTCACAAAGACCGCTTTTGATGACAGGCACATCGCTTTCCGCCCGGTGTTTCGGAGTTCTGCGTGCCATAAAGCTCTGCAACTGTGCTTCATCCACGGGCTCTCCCGCGGGAAATCCCGTCACGGTGGCACCTATGTATTCTTCATGCGAACGGCCGAAGATTTCAACCGATAACATCTATCTGTCCTCCGAGCTTTCTGTAATCGTCCCAAAAACCGGGATACGATTTGCCCACACACTCCGCGTTGAGTACCGTGACGGTTTTTGCATCGGTAAACTGGGCACCGGCAGCTGCCATCATGGCTATTCTGTGATCGCCGGCCGGATCGATAACAACCGTTTTGTTCTCACCCGTTTCAAAAAGACTGTCTAAAACATCTTCAACAGCCTTTACCCTGTCGGATTCTTTATACTTCAGTCTGTCGATATTGCCGAAATCAACCTTCTCGCCGGAAAGCCGGCACTGCAGGGCCCACGGCATATACATGTCCGGCTGTTCGTCAACATTCCCCAAGGTCAGCTCACCGATGTGCCAGTAAGCCGAAAGCGTTTCATCTTCCGGTACCGTAACGTCAAAGGGCGTCGGCTGTGACAGCACGTCCTCGGTCATTCGGATATAGGGCCCGGAAACAAACGTCCCGGAAACTTTGGCCCCCGCGATAAGAAGGCCCGATGCAAACTGTGAGCTGATTTCGCTGTCGAAACAATAACTGTCTTTAACGGTTCCTTCCGCATGAAGCCGGTTGCCGTCTAAACGAACATCGAAAAAATCCGCATAGGGACCCAAAGGCCTTTTCTTCAGGGAATCGCCCAGAATAAAATCGGCTTTCCCGTACTTTTTTATCACAGAGGGAAGAAGCAGCCTCAAAACCGTCGCACTGTCTCCGCATGGCATAGGGGCTTCCAGATTCTCAAGGCAGTCAAGGCAGGCCAAAACATCATCGCAAAAATTGCAGTTTCGAATGATGCATTCGGAATCCCGGATTCTGCCGATAATAAGATAACGTATTATCAGGGACTTGTTTGTCGGAGCTTTCAGGCTTCCATGGAGTTTTTTTGTTGTTATGTTAACTTGCATCTGACAGCGTTTTTCTGCTATATCGTTACAGGAACTTATCTATGGCTTTATTCAGCTCCAGAAGCATGCTCTCGTCGCCTTCTTCGGCATGTGCGATACAATGCTCCATATGGTCTTTTAAAATCACCTTGGCGGAATTGCTCAGCTCTCCGCGCACGGCGGCCAGCTGGACAAGAACTTCGGCACAGTCTCTGTCATCTTCAACCATGCGTTTTACGCTTTCCAGATGGCCTATGGCCCTTGAAAGCCGGTTCAGTACCGCTTTTGTATTTTCATGTTTATGTTCGTGCATTCTTAAAAAACTCCTTAAGCAGTTCCGAACTTTCAGCGGCCAAAACGCCACTGTAAACAGCCGGTTTGTGCCCGAGCCTCTCTTCGAAAAGATTGATTACGCTGCCGCAGCAGCCCGAGTTGCCGTCTTTCAAACCGTAAACCAGCTTCGGTATTCTCGCATTGATAATGGCCCCGGTACACATCGGGCACGGCTCCAGAGTCACATACATCGTGCAGTCATCGAGGCGCCAGTCTCCAAGCACCTTACACGCCTGCTCAACAGCCTCTATTTCGGCGTGCCTGGTGGCATTGCCCGTCTCCTCACGGCGATTTCTCCCGCGGCCGATAATGTTTCCTGCCGAATCGACTACGATGGCACCGACAGGCACTTCTCCGCAGGTCATGGCTTCTTTGGCAAGCGCAAGCGCTTCGGACATATAATCTGTTCTGTCCATTTTATGATAATAAAAACGCGCACCGTAGTGCGCATTTTTTATTTTGCTGTTCCGTCCGCATTGAACAGCGGGAGCTTTGCCAGCACGGTGATATCTTCTCTGTCAAACGCATCCCCTTCAGCCAGAACGGCGGCTCTGCCGCTGACAATGCCTCCGGCAGCTTCAACCAGCTTTTCAACAGCTCTTAAGGACTCTCCGGTTGAAATGACATCGTCAATCACAAGAACCTTTTTGCCCTTCAGCATCTCGGCATCTGCCGCGTCAAGAATCAGCGTCTGAACACCGAGGGTGGTAATCGACTGAACATCAACCTGCAAGGTTCCCTGCATGTAAGCCTTGGCTTTTTTTCTTGCTACAAAGTATTTTTCTGCCCCGCTCTGTCTGGCCATTTCATAAATCAGTGGAATGGCTTTGGCTTCGGGAGCTATCATATAATCGTATTCCGGTACTCTTTCGAGCAGCTCTTTTGCACAGTGAACCGTCAGTTCCACATCACCGAACATTACAAAGGCACCGATATACAGCTCGTCGGTAATCTTGCAAAGCGGCAAGTCTCTTTTTATTCCTGCAATGTCAATTTCGTATGTCATAGTATCCTGTCCTTCATAAAATTATTTGCAAAAGCCCTTATATTATAATCCATATTGCAAATCTAGTCAAACGTGACGCTGGTGCTCATCATATTCCCTTCACGGAAGAATACGATTTCAACCGTATCGCCGGACTTGAAGTGCCTGACAGCATTTTCAACGTCTTCGAACCCTTCTACGGCATAGCTGCCAATAAAGGAAATAACGTCTCCTCTCTGCAGACCGGCACGGGCGGCAGAACCACCGGGTACCACATCATCAACAAAAGCACCGACCGGCAGATGATAGAAAGTGCTGTACGTTCTGTTGTAGTCTTCGAAATATACCACACCCAGATCGGCGGCATATCCGATGCTTTCGATTATTCCCTCATAAAATCCGGAAGCTACAGCGGAAGGAATGGCAAAGCCTATCCCGTCACTGTTATTGACCAGTACTTTTGCGGAAACGATTCCGACGACTTTCCCGAACTCGTCATACACCGGTCCGCCGGAGTTTCCTTCATATACCGATACATCCAACTGGAACATATCGATGGCCGGCTTATCTTCATCTACCGATATGCTGACTTTGGGATTGCTCACGGAGCCTTTGCTCATGGAAAAATCAAGCATTCCGTAAGGATTCCCGACAATATATACGTTCTCGCCGCCGCGGACTCCGTCATTTTCCGAAAACGAAACGGCATGCAATGCCTTTTCCGTTTCGATTTTCAGAAGCGCTATGTCGTTGGCCGTATCGGCTGCAACAATTTTCCCGTCGTAAACATCGCCGTCACTGAAAGCCACTGAAACTGGATAGCCTCCCTCAAAGGCTTTTTCGATAACGTGAAAGTTCGTTAAAACAAAGCCTTCTTCTCCCACGACAAAACCCGAGCCGGATATCGTCCCGGGCATCAAGCGGCCGTCTCCGGCCAAATACGAAAACTCCGTTGTAACGGATACCACCTGGCTGCATGCGAGATTATAAATCTCCTCCGAACTCAGTTTTTGAGGCAGAGCCTCCTCCGCTGCTTCGCTTTCATAAGCTGCGGCCGTCATCGTCATAACCGAGCGAGACACATTGGCCTGTTCCTCATCCCGTCTGTCAAAGTAGGAACTCATCAGCCCGGCACCGACGACACCGCCGATAATGGCACAGCTCATACACAAAACCAGAACCGCGATAAAACCCCATCCGGCCCGTTTGCGTTTACGCGTTGCCGCTTCGCTGTTCTGCGGGCGGTAGTACCGGATAGGCCTTAATTCATCATCAACCGGAGAATAGTTGGCATTGGAATAAATCTGCTGTGTTTTACCGTTTCTGAAATGGTATTCTCCGCTGTTTCTGTCGGTTTCGCCGAACAGGCCCTGATGGAGCTCGTATTCCTTTGTATCGGAACTAACCTTCATATGGTCTCATTTATATCATAAAAAATGGCCGAATTTATGAATAAAATATAAAAAGAGCACTTCCGGATTCCCGGAAATGCTCAAATATGGTTTTTAATTTATAAGGCGTTATTCTCCTGCAGTTTCTTGAAATCCTCCGAGCACTTCAGGATGCAGTCCAGAAGCTTCGGATTCATCTGTCCGCACTCGCCGTTGAGGATCATTTCCATAGCTTTTTCATGTGAATACGCATCTTTATAAACGCGCTTTGTGGTCAGTGCGTCATAGATATCCGCTATCGCAACAATCTGTGCCGAGAGAGGAATTTCATCGCCCTTCAAGCCCTTGGGATAACCTTTACCGTCCCACTTTTCGTGATGATACAGGCAGACATTCATGCACGTGTCTTCAAACTCATCACTCCAGTTAATCGGTGCGTTTTTAAGGATTTCGCCACCTTTTTCGCAATGGGTCTTAATAACCTCGAATTCTTCCGGAGTAAGCTTCCCCGGCTTCAGCAGTATGGAATCCGGAATAGCTATCTTACCAATATCGTGCAGAGGTGAGGCCAAAACGACCATTTCCACAAGCTCGTCCGTCAAACCGTATTCCGGCAGTTCATGCATAACGCAGTTGGCAAGTGTTTCCGTAATGCCGCGGACTCGCTGAATATGCCGGCCGCTGTCGGAATCACGGCTCTCGACAACCGCTCCCATGAGGTCGATGACCTCGGTGTTTACCTGTTTAAGCTTCTCGTTCTTTTCAACCAACTCGGCCGTGCGTATTTTTACAAGCTCCTCGGCGGCAATTTTTGCCTGCTCGATTTGTTCACGGCTTTCTTTTTCCGCCTTGACCTCTTCATCCACATTTCTGTAAGTAATAATAACGTTATTATAGTCTCCGGATGCCGGGTCAACCGTGCAGCGCATTTCCGTATAGAAGTAATCGCTGTCCGACATGCGTCTGAAGACGAGAGAGAACTCTCCGCTCTTTCTGAGCATGTCCTTTGCATTCTTTATGGCATACATGACCTGCGGTGCATCTTCCGGATGGACAGATTGATTAATGAAATTCCGCACCACTTCGAAAGGCCCTTCATCCGTATGCGTCATCTCGGTGAAGTTTCTCTTCACCTCTTCATCCTGACCGTAAATGCGAAGCTTGCCATGCTCGAGATCCGCATAATAAACGGCTGTAAAGTGCTGCATAAGAATACCCATCAGCCTGGTGTATTCGCGCATTCCCTCCGTCTTGTGGAAAGCGATTTCCATCCGCATGTCCCGGTCAACGTCTTTCACACAAACAACGGCGCAGTTTCTGCTTTGATGCGCTTTGTGCTTTATGAACTTACACTCCAGCCATCTGTAATTGCCGTCTTCCGTCATGGCTCTGTATCGGATAGTATAGCTTCCGTCATTACGGATACCGTCCAAAATGGTCTCCGCAGATGTCATTCCGTAGACTCTGTCTCTGTCTTCCTCGAATACGGTTTCGTCTATATTGATCCGGCGCATCTCGTCGTAGCCTCCGCCGCAGTTCAATGCTTTTTCACTGAAAATGCCTTCCGAGGACCGGAAAATGTCGATTTTCCCGGTTTCGAAGTCAATATGCAGGAGACTCTCATATTCGCCGATAAGGGCCTCTGCAAGCTGCTTCATGTCTTCGGATTCTTCAAGCTTAAGATTCTGATTGACCGTTGTAAGAATCACTTCGCCTACGAAGAGAATGATAGTTGCCGCCACATAACCGAGGCAGACATAATTGCTCCCTGTAATTCCCTGAATCAAACCCGAAAGCAAAACAGGAGCCGAATAAGCCGCAAGCATATAATACCGGACTCGGTTGCCCTTCTTCATATTTTTTGCCTTTAAAAAGGCAATGACTCCGGCTGCCAAATAATAGCCGTAATTAATTACATAGAAAAAGGGAAACAGATGCCCGCGATTGTAATTCAGCTCACCGTCAATGGAGAATACCAGGTCACTCCAATACGTACTGACGACAACAACGATTCCGATAAGCGCCGGAACCGCTATCAGTATTCTATAGCGTTTGTCGGTATATAATTTGCTTTTTGTTCTTTTACAGATATAGAGAAGCCATAGATAGGCAGCCACAAGCAGAAAACAGAAATAGAAGATATTGATAATGTATTCAGCCGAAACGCTGTACTGCGCTCTGTACTCACCGATAACCCAAACCGTATCCGCAACCAGGTACAAAGCATAAAATACAGCTACCAGCAGAAGAATTCTGTCAAATTTCTTCCCGACAGTTCTGTCATAATAAATGCCGGCTATTGTCAGGATTAATATCACCGACATGCAGAGCATGCAAAGCTCGGCATAGGTTGTTATGGTCAGTCTGTTCAGTTCAATCATATTTCTGCCTTCCCATCTATAACGAATGAGTATGATATATATTACAATTTATAATATACGCTATGCTTGTTAAATTGTAAACAATGTCAGATGATTATTCCGCGTTTTTTTGCTTCAAACGTCAGTTCGTCCCGGAAGTCGGGATGCGCAACCGCTATCAGATTCTTTGCGCGGACGCTCAGCGGTTCTCCGCGCAAATGAGCAAGACCATATTCCGTTGCAACATAATCAATATCGTTTTTGCTGGTCGTGACGATGGCGCCTTCCGTCAGCGTAGACTTAATTTTAGAAATCGTTCCGCCCTTTGCCGTTGATTCAAAAGCAATGAAGCTTTTGCCCCCTTTGCTCTGTGTAGCACCGCGAACGTAATCGACCTGACCGCCGGAACCGCTCATATGCTTGGAGCCTATGGACTCGGAGCACACCTGACCCCAAAGGTCAACTTCCACGCAGGCATTGATGGACATTACATTGTCATTCCGGCATATCACATTGGGGTCATTCACGTAATCGACCGGCAGGACAAGAACGTCCGGATTGTTATTAAAGTAATCGTATATTTTCTGTGCGCCGTAAGCAAAAGTGGTAACACTCTTCCCAGTATGAATCTGTTTTTTGGAGTTGTTGACGGCCCCGCATTCTATCAGGTCAACCATCGAACCTGTAAACATCTCCGTATGGATGCCAAGATCATGCTTGCTCTTGAGGGCAGCACCGACAGCATCGGGAATGGCACCGATTCCGAGTTGTATGCATGCTCCGTCGGGTATTTGCTCGGCAATATAATTACCAATCAGGATGCTTTTTTCGTCCAGCACCGTCGGTTCCAGAACCGCCAGTTCATGGTCGTTTTCAATAATGGCATCGACATCCTTGATGTTTATCAGCAGGCTGCCCGGTACATACGGCTGGTATTTGTTTACTTCCAGATAGACTCTTTTGGATTTTTCCAGCATGGCCTCCGAATAGGAGTTTGTGGTTGCCAGAGAAAAATTGCCGTTTTCATCCATTTGGGAAACCGAAGCGCAGTAAACATCGTATTCGTAATTGCTGCGGATAAGCTTCGGGCAATCACGGTAATAGTTTGGAATGTAGTCGGCCCAGCCGCCGTTTATGGCTTCTCTGGCTCCGCCGCTGGAAAACCAGCTCATGCCGGTAATCTTCCCGAACAGACTGTTGTCTGCATAAAACGGGTACGGGTAGATATCGAGCAGCATCTGAATCTTTATTCCCTTCAAATCCGTCTGTGCGGCTCTTTCGCAAAGGGACATGATAATCCCGTCTGCCTGCGACAGACCTGCATCCATGCCGATCAAGAAATTGTCTTCTATCCGTTTCACCAGCTCGGTTGCCGTTGTCAGTTTTGCTTTGTATTCTTCCTGATAATTCATGATTCCCTCCACCGGAATTCTATTCTGTTTGAATTATACCATATACCTTTCTTGCACGCTATCGCAAACAATGATAATATATATAAAAATACATTGAGGTGTTGAAATGCATAAGCGAAGATTGATATGCTTCTTTTTAATAACGGTAATGCTGTTTTCTCTTCAGCTCCCGGCTTTTGCCGACCTCGGCGTTGCTAAGGATGACATTACTTTTCTCTTTACCGGTTCCATTGATTCGATGGTCGATGAAAACCTCTCTTTGGCCACCGTCAAGGCTTTAAAGGATTCTATAGCGGCCTCCTCTCCCAATGTAAGGCTGATAGATTTGGGTAATGCCGTTCACGGTTCCGTAATCAGCTCTATGTCCAAAGGACAGGCCATTACAAGGCTTTTCAATGCGGCCGGTTATGATTACGCTATTCTTGGGCCGAGGGAGTTTGCATATGGCCTCGATGCCTTACGCGACAACATTGAAAAATCCGATTTTACCTATCTGGAATCGATAATTCATTATTCGGGAAAAGGCACAAACGCTTTACAAAAGGCGGTTCCATATGCCATAGAAGATTTTTCCGGAACCAAGGTTGCATTAATCGGCGTTACTTCGCCTCTTGCCTTTTTTGAAGTGTCTCCGTCCTATTTCAAAGAAGACGGTGTGCTGGTTTACGACTTTTTCCGTGACAATAACGGCCGTGACTTTTATTTATCCGTGCAACGTTCCATCGACATATGCAAGGCATCCGGTGCCGATTACATTGTTCTTCTGTCTTCCCTCGGTTATGATGACTCCCTTGCCCCGTTTAATATCCGGTCCCTTATCCGCAACATCAGCGGTGCAGATGTTTTGGTTGACGGTCGGGGTGATTCTCCCAGCCCTTGTGCTATCTATGACGACAAAGCCGGTGAAGAGGTGCTGGTCTGCCAGCCTTCCGGTCATCTCCGCGATGTCGGTGTACTGACTATTTCCTCAACCGGGAGCGTCAGCACAACGCTTGTTTCGGCTTATCCGCATTTCGATGAAGAACTGTCCGAGGTTTTGGTTCATACAAGCAACTATTACGAGCACGAATTGGGTCAGACTCTGTTTGTTCTTGATGACAACATGCTGATTACCGATGAAAACGGTGTGCAAATCATCCGCAGCCGAGAAACGGGAATTGGAAACTTCGTCGCCGACGCTTACCGCGCGGCTATGGATGCCGACATAGGTCTTGTCAACGGGGGCGGAATTCGGGCAGGTATTGTTAAGGGGAATGTTTCCCTTTCCAATCTCATCGAGGTGAATCCATACGGTAATACGCTGTGCGTCATCGAACTGACAGGCAGTCAAATTTTGGACATGCTTGAATTCTTCTGCAAAGATGTGCAAGACAGCTATGTAGACCGACGCGGTGAGCCTTTCGGTGAATCCTCCTCGTTTATGTCTGTTTCCGGAATGCGTTATACTGTGAACACGTCTGTTGAATCCACGGCCGAATTCGATGCCGATGAGAATTTTCTTAAGGTATCCGGTGCTCGACGTGTTAGCGATGTCCAGGTCCTCAATTCCGAGGGTGAGTTTGTTCCCATTGACCCGTCTGCCAAGTATTCGGTTGCTACCATCAATTACATTGCCAAAGAAGGCGGGTGCGGGATGGAATACTTTCTTAACAGTGTAAACCTGCTGGTTGACAGTTCTGTTATGGACTATGAAGCTTTGAGTGACTATGCAACCATTAATCTGAACGGAGATCTCAGTGCTTACAAAGCCCCGGAAGGGCGGATAATAATTCAATAATAAACGCAATACATAAAAAAGAGTCTCACTTCAAAAGTGAGACTCTTTTTTTTAAGCTTATTTTTTTACCTTTTCAATGGCTTCTTTGACCATCGTCGGAACAGACTGTGCATAATACGGAACGTATCCTACAAAGTCTTTGAGAAGATACAGCTTCTCTTTTAATGCCGCGGTTGTGGGGCTGTCGATAAAATCTTTAACTGCCTGCTTTTTGCCTTCAACATCGAGCTTTGCAACGGCATCTTCGGCCATCGTCAGCAGAACGCCGGTATCAATAGCCTTTACTTCTTCTACAAAAGCGTCCTTATCGAATTCCTTTACTTTCTTGGCCAATTCCTCAGCTTTCAGTTTTGCGGAATCAATAACAACATGAATACTTGCCATAGAATATATCCTCCAAATAATTATTTTCGTTTTAAGTGTGTAATTACTATATCACTTATTTGCAATCGGTGTCAAGCGGATTACTTTATGGCATACTCGGCCGTCCAGACGGTTATAATTTCTCCGAAAATATCCGACCAGTCGCCGAGATTTGCGGAATAGGCAGCCATTTCATAATTTACTTCATCTCGCCAGGATTCGGACGGCTGCGCTGCATAGTTCCAGGTTATAGGAATTTTTCCGGACGCCGTCGCTTCTCTGTCCGCCATAATGAACGGGTTTTCTGAATCTTTTGCGTTCTTATATGGGATGTTATAACCCATTTCAGCCAATGCATCGGTCCCCTCCGGGGAGGTCACCAGCCAGTTCATGAAGTTCAGAGTTGCCTTGATATCCGATTCCGAGGCATTTTTATTCACGCTCCAATAGCAGTCCGCTCCGGAGCAGTAGCCCTGATTGCTTTCATCTTCGTATCCCATATATAGGGGAATAAAGCCTATGTCCTCTTTAGAAATTCTTCCGTCCTTCTCAATAAAATCCCAGATTTCATCACCGCAGATAAAGAACACGGCACTTCCACCCAGCCATTCATAACAGCTGTCTTCGTTGGTCCTCTGGATATAGGCGGCCGGACTGATATCATAGTAAGAGCAGGCCATATTATAGATGTATAAATCCCAAAATGTGTGAAACTGGTCAAGATAGGTTCCATCCAGAATCGGCTTGATACCGGTATCGCTCTCTCTCAATTCTTTTACAATTGGGACATTCACCAATCTTGTTGAAAGGCCGGTTTCGGTTATGTCGTTCATCGGAGCGCAAACAAATGCAGCCGGCAAGGACCAGTCTTGGGTCTCGCTCCTCTTGGAAGTAATGGACGCGACAACATTTTTCAGGCTCTCATAGTCTTTAATATCGTTAATTGAAAAACCGCACTTCTCCAGAAGAGGCTTATTGACCAGGATTCCGTAACAGGAGGATAAGTCACGTGCTATGCCAAGTGTTTCCCCGTTATATTCTACCGTGTATTCATCATTTGTCAGTTCCCCAAAGACAGTACTGCCTGACAAATCATAGCAATTATCATGATAGCGCATTAAATCCACCGAACCGTTAATTTCAAACAGCGTCGGCTGATCAATATCATTCAGCGCATCGTCCAGTGTTTCCTCTGCCTTTACCGTTACCGGAATACCGGTTTCTTTTGTGTACTCTGCCGCCAGACTTTGCCATGCATCCAAGTTTTCGACATCGTCTGTCAGATAGACAACCTTGCCGCTTTCCGGGCTTTCCTGCATATCTACTGCAGCCCCTCTCGTACTGCCGTAGATGGATTCATGCTCATTCACAAGCGGGTCATACATTGTAAATGAATAGCATGCCGGATTCAAACCATACTCAAAAGCGTCATATGTAACTCTAAAAACGCCTTTCGGATGTTGCGCAGGAAATGCTCCGGTATAGTCTTTTATCAAATAATCATTATAGAGATATTGCTTATAGCTCTTCCACTTGCCCATGACGAAGCCTTCGTTTTCGCCGACTCCGCCACCTTCAAAGCCTGTCGGACATGTGGTGTCGATTTCTATCCCGGGATGCAGTTCCTGCATCTTTGCAACCTGTTCGGCCGGAACCGGATCTCCTCTTCCTAACCACAGCCGTTTGAGGTTCAAATCATACAAAGGCGATATATCGCTCACATCAAAGCAGGTTCCCACGTTCAGATGCTGCAGATTCGTGCACTTGGCCAAGGGAGACAAATCGGAAAGATCCGTATTTCCGGCCTCGAGATAATACAGCTTGGAACAATTGGAAATTGGTGTAAGATCATGCAGCGCTGTTATTGAAAGGACTGCGATCCTCAACTCCTTCAGTTCTGACAAAAAGGAAAAATCCGAAAGATGTTCATTATGTCCAAGGTCAAGAAACTTAAGATTCGTACAATATTTTAATACCTGCGCGTCCTCATCGTATATTTCGCCGCCCACAGTAGGCTTGGACGCGAGAATTTTTTCTACATTGGTTCTGACCGTATAGTCGTATCCAAACCAGATTCTCCAGATTACTTCAATATTGGGAAATGCATCGCGGATGGCAGCCATTGCCTCATTTGAAACACCGCAGCTGTCCATATCCAGAACCGTGCAGTTTCTCATATATGGCAAAATTCGC
This sequence comes from Candidatus Limivicinus sp., assembly GCA_045640405.1. Taxonomy (GTDB): domain Bacteria; phylum Bacillota; class Clostridia; order Oscillospirales; family Oscillospiraceae; genus Limivicinus. The sequence goes on along the minus strand of JAZUEY010000016.1, from coordinate 32,740 downwards.
TTTACGGCCTCGCCCTCATCGCTCATTCCGTAATGATTGAAATCCAGAATCCGGTCAAAAGTATTCAGTTCCTGGCCGCACAGAGAAAAGCCATAACTGAACTTTGCATTGGGAGCCGCAGCATAGAGTCTGTCAAGGTCACTCCAGGTCAGTCCGTTGCTCTCATCACCGATTTCAACATAGGACAGATACGGCATCTCGGAAAAAATCTCACAAGCCGCATCCACATCATTGGGGGTAATGTTGTTTAAATCCAGTTTACGGTTGGCTGTAGAGAATGACTTGCCGCAAAGAGACACATCCTTCGCAGTAAAAACAAAAGGCGTCTCCTCAACCGCAGGGGAATCCGATGATTTGACGTCTGATGTATCCGATGATGCCGAATAATCAAGCGTCGATGTTTCGGCACGTTTCTGCGGAGAAGTGCAGAAAGCTACCATAGCTATCAGCACTAAGGATATTAAAATATACCGTAATTTTTTCATGATTACATTATATAAAAGAAGGGTGGAAAAATCCACCCTTCTTTATCTAATACATTGAGATTACAGTGCGTTCGTCTTCAAAACGAGCTTTGAAAGATCGACGTATTCTGCCGTATCGGCGATAGATTCATCCGTTTCTTCCTCAAAATCGCGATACATAGAAAGGCCCGTACCCGCAGGAATGAGCTTGCCTATGATAACGTTTTCTTTCAGGCCAATCAGATGATCTTCCTTGCCTTTGATAGCAGCATCGGTAAGCACCTTTGTTGTCTCCTGGAAGGATGCCGCAGACATCCAGCTGTCGGTAGCAAGAGATGCCTTGGTAATTCCCTTTAAGAGCTGCGTATAGGTAGCCGGTGTCTGCTCAGCAGACAGCTTCGCATTAGCTTCCTTCAGGGCAGAGAGATCGACCTCGGCGCCGGAGAGTAAATCGGTATCTCCCGATTCATCCACGCGCACCTTGCGCATCATCTGGCGGACAATGACTTCAATGTGCTTGTCATTGATATCAACGCCCTGCTGACGGTAAACCTTCTGGACCTCGGAAGTGATGTAGGAACGAACACCCTGACGGCCGAATTCGTCATCATCGATGCCTCTGATAGCCAGAACATCATGAGGATTCAGGGCACCGGAAGTAAGCTCCTGGCCTTTATCGACGTGGTCACCATTGTGAACCAGAATACCGGCGGAATGCGGAACGGTGTATACAACCGTCTCGTTCTCGCCTGAACCGACGACGTTAATGGCATACATGACGCCCTTCTTGGCTTCTTCGATAGTGACGGTTCCGGATATTTCGGACAGAATAGCCATCTTCTTCGGCTTGCGAGCTTCGAACAACTCTTCAACTCTCGGAAGACCCTGCGTGATATCATCACCGGCTACACCACCGGTGTGGAACGTTCTCATCGTCAGCTGCGTACCGGGTTCACCGATTGACTGTGCTGCAATAACACCGACAGCCTCACCGGCATTGACCGGCATACCTGTTGCGAGGTTGATGCCGTAACACTTTGCGCAAACACCTGTCTTTGCCTCACAGGTAAGAACCGAGCGGATATATACTCTGTTGATTCCGTGTGCTTCCAAAACAGCCGCATCCTGTGGCATAAGCATGTGATCTGTATCGAAGATAAGCTCACCGGTTGTCGAATCTGTAATAGGAGCTGCAGGAAATCTGCCGTGGATAGCCGTACCGAAATCTTCTACCATCTGGCCTCTATCATAAACAGCAGATGCCCAGACACCTTCTGTCGTTCCACAGTCGGGAACACGGATAATGACATCCTGGCAGACATCAACCATTCGTCTTGTCAAGTAACCGGAGTCAGCCGTACGAAGTGCCGTATCCGCCATACCTTTACGGGCGCCTCTGGTGGAAATGAAGTATTCCAGAACGGAAAGACCTTCACGGAAGTTTGACTTAATAGGAATTTCAATCGTCTTACCGGAAGTATTTGCCATCAGTCCGCGCATACCGGCCAGCTGTCTGATCTGGTTCATAGAACCACGGGCTCCGGAGTTAGCCATCATGTAGATAGGATTGTATTCATCCAGGCAGTTGGAAAGTGCATCCGTAACTTCCTTGGTTGTCTTTTCCCACTCGGAAACAACAAGGCGGTATCTTTCATCGTCCGTAATAAAGCCGCGTTTGTACTGCTTTTCTATCTTGACGACTTCTTCTTCGGTTTCGGCAATCATAAGCTTCTTGGTATCAGGCACTGTCATGTCGGCAACGGATATTGTAATGGCGCCCTTTGTTGAGTACTTGTAGCCCATTGCTTTTATGGAGTCAAGTACCTCGGCGGATATGGTAAATCCGTGCTGCTTTATGCAGCGGTCAATAATGTTGCCAAGCTGCTTTTTGCCGACCTGGAAGGAAATCTCCTGGTCAAACATGGTATCCGGATTGGTTCTGTCAACATAGCCGAGATCCTGAGGAATCGGCTCGTTGTAAATAATGCGGCCGACTGTCGTGTCGATAACCTTGCTCTTTTCCTCGCCGGCGATGGTCTTGGATACTCTGAGACGGATAGGCGCATGCAGGCCAATATAGCCTTCATTGTATGCCATTATTGCCTCGTTTGCATCGCGATAGATATGCATGGAGGAATAGGTGCAGGGTTTCTTTCCTTCTTCGGAAAGAGCCTTATTGGCAGCATAGATTTCGTCACCGTCAACAATGTCGCCAACGTTGAAAGAGGAATCTCCGGCATCTTTGATTATTAATTTTTCAGCGCCCTTTTCTTCGCTTCCTATTCTTTCCATGGTGAGATAATAGGAACCGAGAATCATGTCCTGAGTAGGAACGGTAACCGGATGTCCGTCCTGAGGACGAAGCAGGTTGTTTGCCGAAAGCATGAGGATACGTGCTTCAGCCTGTGCCTCTGCAGACAGAGGTACATGGATTGCCATCTGGACTCCGTCGAAGTCAGCATTGTAGGCCGTGCAGACCAGCGGATGCAGACGAAGAGCTCTGCCTTCAACAAGAATGGGCTCAAATGCCTGGATTCCGAGACGGTGAAGCGTCGGTGCACGGTTAAGAAGTACCGGATGATCCTTGATAACATATTCAAGAGCATCCCAGACTTCGGTACGCTGCTTATCAACCATCTTCTTAGCAGATTTGATGTTGTTGGCGATGCCGTCTTCAACCAGTTTCTTCATGACAAACGGGCGGAAAAGCTCAATCGCCATTTCTTTCGGAACACCGCACTGATAAATCTTAAGGTCCGGACCGACAACGATAACGGAACGGCCGGAATAGTCAACACGCTTACCGAGAAGGTTCTGGCGGAAACGGCCCTGCTTGCCTTTCAGCATGTCGCTTAACGACTTGAGCGCACGTGCGTTGGCACCGGTAACCGCTCTGCCGCGGCGGCCGTTGTCTATCAGGGCGTCGACAGCTTCCTGCAGCATACGTTTTTCGTTGCGAACGATAATGTCAGGAGCATTCAGCTGCTGCAGTCTCTTCAGACGGTTGTTACGGTTGATAACTCTTCTGTAGAGATCGTTCAGGTCGGATGTGGCGAAACGGCCGCCGTCGAGCTGAACCATCGGGCGAATCTCAGGCGGGATAACCGGGAGAACAGTGATAATCATCCACTCGGGGCGGTTACCCGAAGCGCGGAAAGCTTCCACGCATTCAAGGCGCTTGACTATCTTTGCCTTTTTCTGCCCGTTGGCATTCTTGAGCTGTTCGCGCAAATCCGTTGCGAGCTCATCGCAGTCGATTTCTGCAAGCAGTTCCTGAATGGCCTCTGCGCCGATTCCGGCCTTGAAATCGTCTTCATACTTTTCGCGCATGTCTCTGTATTCGCGTTCGGTAAGAAGCTGGCACTTTTCAAGCGGCGTGTCACCGGGATCGATTACTATGTAGTTTGCAAAATAGAGAACCTTTTCCAGTGTTCTGGGAGTGAGGTCGAGCATCAGGCCCATCCGGCTCGGAATGCCCTTGAAATACCAGATGTGGGAAACCGGAGTTGCCAGTTCGATATGCCCCATCCGTTCGCGGCGTACTTTGGATTTCGTCACTTCAACGCCGCAGCGTTCGCATATCTTACCTTTATAGCGAATCTTCTTATATTTTCCGCAGTGGCATTCCCAGTCTTTGGTAGGCCCGAATATTTTTTCGCAGAACAGACCGTCGCGTTCCGGTTTCAGTGTTCTGTAGTTTATGGTCTCGGGTTTTTTTACTTCGCCGTAAGACCAGCCGAGGATCTGTTCGGGAGACGCGAGGCTGATTTTGATGCTGTCAAAAGGTGCGTAACTCATCTTACATGTCCTCCTTGTCTGTCAGTTCACCGGGATAGTCCAGTTCATCTTCCGGTACATCTTCAATGGTATAGCCTTCGGCTTCGATTTCCTCATCCGAGGCAGTGTAGAATTCATCGTCACGGTAAGCCGGAACAAGGTCATCGTCTTCATCGTCACGAAGTTCCACTTCTTCGCCGGCGTTGTCGAGCAGCGTTACATTCAGGCACAGAGACTGCAGTTCCTTAACAAGAACCTTGAATGCCTCCGGAATGCCCGGATGCGGAATATTGTTGCCCTTGACAATGGCTTCGTAGGTCTTTACACGGCCGGTAACATCGTCGGACTTAACCGTCAGGATTTCCTGCAGTGTGTAAGCGGCACCGTAGGCTTCAAGCGCCCAGACTTCCATTTCACCGAAACGCTGTCCGCCGAACTGAGCTTTTCCGCCCAGAGGCTGCTGCGTAACAAGGCTGTAAGGACCTGTGGATCTTGCGTGAATCTTATCATCAACGAGGTGATGCAGTTTGAGGAAGTAAACCCAACCGACTGTTACATCGTTGTCAAATCTTTCGCCGGTGCGTCCGTCATACATGACGCTCTTTCCGTCTTCGCGGAGACCCGCCTGACGCAGCGTTTCGCGTATGGTGGATTCGTTTGCGCCGTTGAATATAGGTGTTGCGACCTTCCAGCCGAGTGCCTGAGCCGCATAACCGAGGTGGACTTCAAGTACCTGGCCTATGTTCATTCGAGACGGAACGCCCAGAGGATTCAGGACAATGTCGAGCGGAGTGCCATCCGGCAGATAAGGCATGTCTTCGCGCGGAAGAATGCGGGAAACAACACCCTTGTTACCATGGCGGCCCGCCATCTTGTCGCCCACGGAAATCTTACGTTTCTGTGCAATATAAACACGGACGACCTGGTTTACGCCGGGGTTCATTTCATCGCCGTTGTCGCGGGTAAATACCTTTACGTCAACGACAATGCCGGATTCACCGTGAGGAACTTTGAGCGAAGTGTCTCTGACTTCGCGGGCTTTTTCACCGAATATGGCACGGAGAAGTCTCTCTTCTGCCGTCAGGTCGGTCTCGCCCTTCGGTGTGACCTTTCCGACCAGAATATCGCCGGAGGTGACTTCGGCACCAATCATGATGATTCCGCGCTCGTCCAGATAATGGAGTGCATCTTCGCCTACACCGGGGATATCTCTGGTGATTTCCTCGGGTCCGAGCTTGGTGTCGCGGGAATCGCATTCATATTCCTCAACATGGATGGAGGTGAATACGTCTTCCATAACGAGACGTTCGTTGAGAAGGATAGCGTCTTCGTAGTTGTATCCTTCCCAGTTCATGTAACCGACAAGGATGTTCTTGCCGAGGGAAAGCTCGCCCTGTGCTGTGGAAGGACCGTCGGCCAGGACGTCGCCCTTCTTTACTTTGTCACCCTTGCTGACAATCGGGCGCTGGTTTATGCAGGTACCCTGGTTGGAGCGGGAGAACTTGATAAGTTTATAGTCTTTGATGCCGAGCTTCTTGTAATCAACCGTTATATAGTTGGCGTCAACTCTCTTAACGGTACCGTCATCCTCGGCGAGGAGACATACGCCGGAGTCAACAGCACATTTGTGCTCGATACCGGTTGCAACAATAGGAGCCTCGGTTGTGAGGAGAGGAACAGCCTGACGCTGCATGTTTGCACCCATCAGGGCACGGTTGGCGTCGTCGTTCTCCAGGAACGGAATCATGGCTGTCGCTATGGACACCATCATCTTCGGTGAAACGTCTATGTAGTCAACTTCTTCAGCGTTGACTTCAATCGTATCATTCTTATGACGGCAGGTTATACGCTTGTTGATAAAACGTCCGTTTTCATCGACGGGCTCGGATGCCTGTGCCACTTTGAACTCATCTTCGCGGTCTGCAGACATGTACTCGATTTCATCGGTCAGCGTGCAGTTCTCCACTTTTCTGAAAGGAGCAATCAGGAATCCGTACTCGTTGGAACGGGCATAGGAAGCCAGGTAGGAAATAAGGCCGATGTTCGGGCCTTCAGGCGTTTCAATCGGGCACAGACGGCCGTAATGGCTGTAGTGAACGTCTCGAACGTCAAAGGAAGCTCTCTCACGGGAAAGACCGCCGGGGCCGAGAGCCGAGATACGGCGCTTATGCGTCAGCTCGGAGAGCGGGTTCGTCTGGTCCATAAACTGAGAAAGCGGAGAAGAGCCGAAGAATTCCTTAATGGCAGCCGTTACGGGACGGATGTTGATGAGGCTCTGCGGTGTAATGATATCGAGGTCCTGCAGGGTCATGCGCTCGCGGATAACGCGCTCCATACGGGAGAAGCCGATTCTGAACTGGTTCTGAAGCAGTTCGCCGACTCTGCGGACACGTCTGTTGCCCAGGTGGTCGATGTCATCACCTTCGCACATGCCGTTTGCCAGGCAGTTGAGGTAGTTGACGGATGCAAATATATCGTCTGCAACAATATGGCGCGGGCAAAGCAGGTCCACATTGGCTTTTATCATTTCCTTCAGAACATTGGCGTCGCCGTCTGCCTTCTCAATGAACTGTCTGAGAATAATGCCGCGGACTTTTTCCTTGATGCCGAGCTCTTCCTTGCTGAAGCCGAGGTTGAATCTGTCGATGTCAATCATACCGTTACTGAACACCTTGACAAGCTTGCCTTCGATGTCGAGCATAACGCTGATAACGCCGCATTCGGATACTTCCTTGGCCTTATCCTTGGAAAGTACTTCGCCAGCATCTGCAATCAGTTCACCCGTAAAGGGGTCGGCCACGGGCTCGGCGAGCTTCATTCCGGCAATACGCGGATAGAGTGCGAGCTTTTTGTTGAATTTATATCTGCCGACAGTGGCTATCTCATAGCGGTGCGTATCATAGAAGAGACCGTCAAGCAGGGTCTCTGCCGATTCGACCGTAGGAGGATCGCCCGGACGGAGCTTGCGGTAAATCTCAAGAAGGCATTCGTCTCTGGATTCGCAGGTATCCTTGTCTATGGTTGCCGTAATACGTTCATCGGCACCGAAGATTTCCTTCAGGGTGGCGTTGGTAACGGCACCGCCGACGGTATCATCCAGGCAGGAAAGCCACGTGGAGGGCTCTTCTTCTTTATAAGCGCCCATTGCCTTCAGGAACCAGGTGATGGGGAGCTTGCGGTTCTTATCTATGCGGACGTTGAACATGTCCGTGGCATCGGTTTCATATTCGAGCCATGCACCGTGATAAGGAATAATCTGGGCTGTATAGAAGTTCGTCATCGACTTGTCTACTTCTTTGTCGAAGTAGGCACCGGGGCTTCTGACAACCTGCGAAACGATAACACGCTCGGCACCGTTGATAACGAAGGTACCACCGGCCGTCATAAGCGGGAAATCGCCCATGAAGATTTCCTGTTCCTTGATTTCTTCCGTCTCCTTGTTGCGCAGCCGGACGGTAACCTTCAAAGGAGCCGAATACGTTGCATCGCGTGCCTTGCACTCCTCTTCGGAATACTTTGCGTCATCCGCGCTGATGGAATAGTCGACAAAGCTCAGTTCCAGATTACCGGAGTAATCATTCACCGTGCCGACGTCTCTGAACACTTCGCGCAGACCGGTTTCGATAAACCACTGATAGGAGTCTTTCTGGATCTCAAGGAGATTCGGCATTTCCATAATCTCCGGAGTTCTGGCAAAGCTCTTTCTGAGAGTCTTGCCGTAAAGAACATCTTTTGGCATTTAATATATCCCTTCTGAACTCCCGGGTGCGTTTCAAGAATTTGAAAGTTCCTGTTGATTTGCCCCGTTCGTTCTGTTATAATACAAGAGCAATGAAAATTGGAGGAGTAGGGTCTCCACCAAAACACATAGCAAGTTATTATACATTTTATACAAAAAGAAGTCAATATTTTTGTCGGGGTTTTCCCCGATTTTTTTGTACCTGTCTTATGAAAAAAAAGCCGTTTCTCATCATAATACTTTGTGCCGCCGCCATAGGAATCCGTATCGGCATGTTCGACTATGTCACGCTAGACTATCAGAACTTTTTGGCCCGCTGGGTTGAATTCTTCCGCGAAAACGGTGGTTTTTCCGCCTTAAAATACAGCATAGGCAACTACAATATCCCCTACCTGTATTTCCTCGCGGCTTTTTCCTATCTGCCTGTCAATGATTTGTATCTCATCAAGGCGCTTAGCTGCCTTTTTGATTTTCTTCTGGCCCTATCCTGTATGAAGCTGGCCAGAAAGTGCGGTGCCGGAGAAATCGCTTCCTGGGTCAGCTTTTTTGCTGTTCTCTTCCTGCCCACCGTAATCATTAACGGCTCTCTCTGGGCGCAGTGCGATTCCGTCTATGTGGCCTTTGCCGTTCTCGGCATAGTTTTGGCGCTGGATGACAGGCCAGCCGCTTCCATGATATGCATGGCCCTGAGCTTCGGTTTCAAGCTTCAGGCTGTCTTTATTCTTCCCGTATGCATTCTTCTTCTGATAATGAAGAAATACAAATGGTGGCACTTCCTTCTGTTCCCTGTTTCCTACCTTGTTCTCATTCTTCCGGCCGTTTTCGTGGGGCGTCCGCTGCTGTCCGCCATCACGCTGTACTGGGACCAGATGAACACCGTCGGCAGTGCCCCGAACTACAATGCCCCCTCTTTTAACGCCATAACGCACGGAGAAGGCTCCGTAATCGCCGCCTTCATAGCGATGGCGCTGATTATTATCCTCGCCGTTCTTCTTCGTAAAAAGCTTAATAACCGCGCATTTTTGCTTCTCTCCGTCATGATGGTTACAGTTATTCCATTTCTTCTCCCTCACATGCATGACAGATACTTTTTTGCCGCGGACGTACTCTCCGTTGTTCTCGCCTGCTCGCTCTCCGGCGGAGTCCGAATTCCTCTGGTAATCGCCGCTGCATGCCAGCAGTTCGCTTCTTTGATATGCTATCTGGCCTATCTGACCACCCGCTACCTGCCGCTCGGACACATATATCTCACCAATGACCGCGGCGCTGTAGCAATATTCATTTCTCTTGTAATTTATGCCTTGACATTTGTTTTTATTTTGGTATAATCATTAAGCACTTGCGAGAGTGCTGGAACTGGTAGACAGGCACGTTTGAGGGGCGTGTGATAGACCATCGTGGGAGTTCGATTCTCCTCTCTCGCACTGAAAAAGTACAGGCCAATTTGTTTGGTCTGTACTTTTTTATTGTTCGGGCCGCACCGCAGTGCGGCTGAGATTCTCCTCTCTCAAAAGAAGAAAGAGCCTCCTCGTGAGGCTCTTTCTTCTTACATATTTATCAGGTCTTTTTATTGAAATCGTCGGGGTTGTAGAAATCTTCCGAATTGTCGTCGAACATGTCGCCGTCTCCCCCGCCGAAGTTACCGAGGAACTTCTCAAACTTGCCGAGAGAAATCTTACCGCGCATATAGAGTGCCATCACAAGCACGGAACCGATAATGACGATACCGGCCAGCGCCGCAAGAATGTAAGCGCCGACGTGGCTCTTGCCGCGTGTGTTTTCAATGCTGGTGTTCACCATTCCGCCGGAAACCGGCTCGTTGGCCGTGGCGGCATTGCCGATGGGCGTGTCCGCTTCATAATTGTTGGTGTTGGTCCCCATCATGCTGACGGCGTTTCCGCCCTCGGAAGAGCCCGTCATACCGGAGCCTGTTCCGCTTCCCGTGCCGTTAACGCCGGTGGAATAGGCCGGTGTGGGAGAAGGCGTCGGGGCAACCGTCGGTGTGGGGGCAACCGTCGGAGACGGGGCTACAGAGCCCTCTATCGTCAGTGTGGCGGCATCTGTATTCAGTGTAAGGCCGTTTGCTGAGTAGGATGCATAAAACTTGCATCCGTTCATTTTATCCGTTGTATCTGTGATGACGAGGCGGTTGGATCTCGTCCCCGTCGCCTTGACGCCGTTGAAAGCCTCGCCGATGTTGTAGGCATCGTAAGTTTTTCCGTCCGGAGTGACAACGTACCAGATAACGTCGTCATAACCTACGGCGTTTGCCGTGAAGACAACCTCTTCTCCGGCTTTTATCTTTTCACCCAGAGGATCCTTTGTGATGTCCAGTGCGGCCACGGAGGTGTATTCCGCAACACCGTTCGGGTTGGGCGTGTTTACGATAACAATCTGCCCGCCGTTTTCATCGTAATAATAGGAGCCCGGCGTTACGCCGCCAAGAGGACCGCCGGTATAGGCAAAAGCGGCCGGAACGAGCGCTGCCAGCAGTAAACAGACTAAAAGCACAGATAAGAATTTTTTCATTTCTGTCATCCCCACTTTCGAATTCCGATAGTTGAGATTATGTTAACATAATTATATTTATTAATCAAGTGATTTTTTAACAAAAAACAGCAGCGACCGCGACGGTCGCTGCTGTTTGATTCAAATTATATTAAAATTCAGGCTTTCTTGTCTTTCAGTGCAAAGCCTACGACTTCGACAACCGCAAAGAATACCAGGAAGCCGATGCATCTCTTGTAGCCGTAGCCAACCCAGATGGCATAGCAGAAGAACAGGCAGCAGAGAATGCCCAGGAACGGGAGCAGGTAACGCTTGACAAAGTTGGCTCCCTCGGCCTTCTTCATAAGGCCAATCATCATCGGGATGTACATGAGATAGAGCATGATGATGCCGATTTCATCGGGTTCCCAAGCCAGCCACTCGCAGGTGTGGAACTGTGCGAAGAAGTCCGGGCCGCCCATCCACATCACGATGGTCCAGGCGTACCAGAAACCGCCGATAATCATACCGAGGGTAGCGGATTTTACGGGGTAATTGGTCTGCTCGTCGAGTTTGCCGTAGAATTCCGGCTTGGGGCCGAGGCCTCTGGCGGAAATGGCATACATGCCGCGGCAGGAGCTCATAATCAGTCCGTTCATGGTACCGAGGCAGCTGATGGTGATGAACACGTATACAACCGTTCCGACAACGTTTCCGAACAGATTGGAGAATGCGATTCTCGGCAGAGTCTCGCCGAACGGCCATGTGCCGGTGACAGTGGCAACGTCGCCGACAGAGCTCATCGAGAAGATGTAGAGCATATAAACAATAACGATGAAAACGGAACCGACCGTGAGAGCAATCGGGAGATTCTTCTTGGAATCCTTCAGCTCTGCGTTAATGGAGGTTGCCAGAATCCATCCTTCATAAGCAAAGGCAAAGCCGACAATGGCTTTAAAGAATCCGCCGGGTACGGGAACGTATTCCGCCGTGTTTACGAAATTGATGACGTTCAGGGATGCGCCGTTTACAAGGCCTGCAATCGTTCCGACAATGCCCATGAGGAGCAGCGGAATCAGCTTGATAACGGTCATGCCGACCTGCAGTTTGCCTGCAAGTTTCGGGCTCAGGATATTGATGCCGTAACCGAACATCAGGAAGCCGGCACCGACGCCGATGGCGTACGGGCTGAACTGTGCTGTAGAAAAGTCGATGGCGCTTACGCCGAACAGCTGCAGGAACATCATGGCCGAGAACCATGCGAGCATGGCGCAGAGAGCCGGCGTGTAGATGAATTCCATGAACCAGCCTACCGCGTAGGCATACTTGGGTCCGAGTGCAACTTCCGCATAGTCAACAACGCCGTTGACCTTTTCATATCTGGCACCAAGCTCTGCAAAAACGAGAGAGCAGATGATGCAGATGATGCCGACCACGCCGACAACGGCCAGGCCCTGCATCAGGTTTCCGCCGGTCAGGTTGAGGACCTTTCCGCCCTTGATGAAAACGCCGGAGCCGATGACAATGCCAACCACCATTGCGAAGGCTGTCGAAAGGCCGTAGCGCTTCTCCATTTTGTTGTTTTCCATTTATTTTCCCCTTTAAAAATTTCTATTTTAAAAAAGTATCGAGGTCCTCTACTTTTTTAAAGTAATATTGACTGTTGGACCGCATGAAGTTTTCTATTTCTTCAATGTCGTTGGCCCAGCCTGCCGCTGCGAAATCGATTCCCGCAGCCGCGGCCATATCGTACCCCGGCTTCAGGTCGTCAATCATCAGGAGCTCTTCCCTCTTCAGGCCCAGCTCCCGCATGACCTGTTCCACCGGCCAGGGATGCGGCTTTCTGCGTTCCTCCGGCTGTTCCCAGCCGTAGATGATATCCGGCTCCGGAAGCCCGTTGGCGGCATAGTCCCGCAGGATGTTTTCCCGCATGGAGTGGGAAATTACGGCAATAATACCACCTTCTGCCCTGTGACGCAACAGGATTTCTCGTATACCCGGATAAGCTTCGGGAATATGGCTTCTCACATAGTTCTTCCAGAACTCGACTTCGCCCTGAATTTCCTCTTCGCTCATCCCGAACTCGCCCCTGGCCATCTCCAGAAAGCCGGGAGAAAAGTTCTTGATAAAGTAATCCTCGAGCGTCTGCCGCATGCCGGGCCGGTAGATTTTCAGATACTCCACCCAGCACGGAAAGTGTATCGTCGCCGTGGAATTGACCACCGTATCGTCGTGGTCGAAAATCAGGCAGCGGTATTTCATCAGTAGAATGTGGCGATGTCCGGATCCGGCGTCTCAGCGCTCTCGTGCGCCACGTAGCTCAGCACGGGACCCTTCTTCCTGTAGGCTGCGTGGAACTTGAAGTGTATCTTCCCCGTCAGCTTAATCCAGATGTCGTCCTCTATGTCGTTTACGGGAGCCCCCTCGCAGATGAGCGCCGCAAACTGGATGTCCTCTACGCAACAAGTCATCACGTGCCTGCCGACCACGATGCAGCCAGCCGGAATCTTCTTTCTCGAAAGCGCCCTGCAGGTAAAGCGGACCGTCTTTCCCTCGTACTTGTCGCCCTCTTCCGCCATGTCGCGGTACCAGACGGCGTAGTCTTCATTGCCGATGTCGACAATGTCGGCATTCAGGTCGTACGGCAGCGGGTCCTGGATGTCGTCGTAGGCGATGTCCCCGTTGGCAGACTCATAGGCGATGTCCGTGCGTCTCGAGGCACCCCTGACGATCTTGTGGAACTCCATCTTGTCCATCTGCTCGGAAAAGCGGTTGAAGACCACGAGTTCGCAGCTCTTGAGCTTGTCGTATACCAGCTGGCGCATGTTGGCGTTGTAGTTCAGGAATGTCCGGGCATCGGCAAACATGAACTCCTGGTAGACAATCCAGTTCTCCGGGAGGGCCGCATAGAGCTCATCCAGCAGCCACATGCCGTTGTATTCGATCACGCAGCGATCGGCGCCCGTTTCCTTTTCCCATTTCAGGAGGTTTTCGCCCGTCAGTTCCCCCTTGTCCTCTATGACGCGGATGAACACGTTCTTATCGGCAAACTGGTCCGGTTCGTATTCCTCTATGCCTTCCTCGCAGACCAGCAGCATCGTCTTTTCGCCGGTGCAGAAGCGCTTGTCCTCCAGCGTCTCCTGGATGAACTTCGTCTTGCCGGACTCTAAAAAGCCCGTGAAGAGATATACCGGAAAATCAAGTACTCTGGCCAATTTTAAACAACTCCTTCAGAGCATCTTCGTTCAGATTGGAACCTATGACGCACACTCTGCCCGTAACGGAGGGATTGCCGGAGCGGACGTTGCTCTCGTCCGGCACGTAGTCAAAGTATATCCAGTCTGCGCCCGTGCTGTCCACAAAGCCCTTGGCTCTGAGAACCGTGCCGTATTTTTCAAAGTCGCCGAGTTCCTTGAGGATTTCGGCTATCTCGTCTTCGCTGAACTTTCTGGCCGTCTCAAAGCCCCAGGAACCGAACACCTCATCCGCGTGGTGGCCGTGCTCGTGGCCCGGCTCGTCTTCGCATCCGCAGTCGCAGTGGAAGTGGGATTCGATGGCAAGTTCCTGAATCGTTCTGTGCACGCCGTTGTTCTCGATGGCATCCAGAATGTCGGCCCCGGAAATTTCATTGAAAGCTGTGGTAATCATCGAGGCCTCTGCGTTCAGTTCGCGTACGATGGCCGTCGCCGTCTCCATCTGCTTCGGGCTTGCCATGTCCGCGCGGGAGAGCACCACCAGGTCCGCGTTGGCTATCTGGTCGTCGAAGAACTCGCCGAAGTTGCGCCGGTACATCTTGGCCTTGGTCGCATCTACCAGCGTGACCTTCGAGCCGATTTCGATGCCTTCCACGCCTGCAACGGCCTTGGCCACATCGCTCAGCTTGCCCACGCCGGACGGCTCGATGATGATTCTGTCCGGGCTGTAATCGGCTATTACCTGGCTGAGCGCCTTGGTGAAGTCGCCCACCAGCGTGCAGCAGATGCAGCCGGAATTCATTTCCGTAATCTCCACACCGGAATCCTTCAGGAATCCGCCGTCTATGGCAATCTCGCCGAATTCGTTCTCAATCAGTACGAGCTTTTCGCCCTTATAGCCCTCGGCTATGAGTTTTTTTATCAGCGTTGTTTTTCCGGCTCCGAGGAATCCGGAAAAAATGTCTGTTCTGGTTAACATAACTGTGCTCCTACAGGTACATCGTCGCCCACAATCATCAGATGCAGGTCTTCTTTTCCGTCCTTTTCGGTTACGGCGGAAAGGAGCATGCCGTTGGATTCGAGTCCCATCATCTTTCTGGCCGGGAGGTTGAGAATCGCAACCACCTTCTTGCCGATGAGCTGTTCGGGCTCGTAGAACTTGTGAATGCCGGAAAGAATCTGTCTCGGCTTGCCGCTGCCGTCATCCAGCGTGAAGCGCAGGAGCTTTTCGCTCTTCTTCACGGCCTCGCACTCGAGAATCTTCACAACGCGCATGTCGCAAGCGGCAAAGTGCTCAATGTCCACATCGGGCAGAACCGGCTTGCTCTCCGGTGCCTTGTTTTTGGCGTTCATGGCTTCCAGCTCGGCAATGGCCTTTTCCATGTCCAGTCTCGGGAAGAGCGTCTCGCCCTTATGCACCGTGACGTCGCATGCCAGAGTGCCGTATTCCCCTGCCTTGTCCCAGACGAGGTCTTCAGCCTTGGCGCCTATCTGTGCCTCCGCCTTTTCGCAGCTCTCCGGCATCACCGGGCTGAGCATAATCAGCGAAACACGCAGCGCCTCCAGCAGGTTGTACATGACGCTTGCCAGGCGGGCCTTGTTGGCCTCGTCCTTGGCCAAAACCCAGGGCTGGGTCTCGTCAATGTACTTGTTGGCACGCTGTATGAGCCGGAACACCTCTTCCAGTGCGAAGTGCGGGTGTAGCTCGTCCATGTGCTTGGCGTAGGCGTCCTTGGTGTTCTTAATCATGGCAATCAGCTCGTCGTCCACAGGGTCTGCCTGTCTGTCGGGTATGAGCTGTCCGCCGAAGTATTTCTCCACCATCGCCGTGGTTCTGGAAACCAGGTTGCCCAGGTCGTTGGCGAGGTCGATGTTGATGGTGTTAATCAGCAGTTCGTTGCTGAAGTTGCCGTCCGAACCGAACGGGAACGTCCGCATCAGGAAGAAGCGCAGCGCATCCACGCCGAACATCTCGGCCAGCACGTAGGGGTCAACCACGTTGCCCTTGCTCTTGCTCATCTTGCCGCCGTCGATAACGAGCCAGCCGTGGCCGTAAACTTTCTTCGGCATCGGCAGTTCCATGCTCATCAGCATGGCGGGCCAGATTATCGAGTGGAAGCGGACGATTTCCTTGCCCACAACGTGCACGTCGCAGGGCCAGTATTTGTCAAAGTCATCGTATTTGTCGTTCAGCAGGCCGAGTGCCGTGCAGTAGTTGAACAGTGCGTCCACCCAAACGTACACAACGTGGCCCGGGTCGAAGTCCACGGGAACACCCCAGGAGAAGCTGGTTCTGGAAACGCAGAGGTCCTCCAGACCCGGCTTGATGAAGTTGTTTATCATCTCGTTCACGCGGCTTGCTGGCTCCAGAAATGTGCCTGTCTCCAGCAGGTCCTGCACCGGCTTGGCGTACTTGGAAAGCTTAAAGAAGTAAGCCTCCTCCTCGGCGTAGTGCACTTCTCGGCCGCAGTCGGGGCACTTGCCGTCCACCAGCTGGCTTTCAGTCCAGAAGCTCTCGCACGGTGTGCAATACATCCCTTTATAGGCGCTCTTGTAGATGTCGCCCTTTTCGTACATCTTCTTGAAGATGCGCTGAATCGACTCCACGTGGTAGTCGTCGGTCGTGCGGATAAAGCGGTCGTTGGAGATGTTCATCAGCTTCCAGAGATCCAGAACGCCCTTTTCACCCGTAACAATCTTGTCTACGAACTCCTGCGGTGTCATGCCGGCCTCTTTTGCCTTTTCTTCAATCTTCTGGCCGTGCTCGTCCGTTCCGGTCAGGAACATGACGTCGTATCCGCGCAGTCTCTTGTAGCGTGCAATTGTGTCGGTGGCAACCGTGCAGTATGCATGCCCGATGTGGAGCTTGTCAGAAGGATAGTAAATCGGTGTGGTAATGTAAAATGTCTTCTTTTCTTCCATTTTTCTCTCTCCTTATATCTTGGATGCCGATAAGCATTTTATATTTGTAATCATGGATGCTGGTGGTACTGATCCATAGACGGCGCTCCGGTGGCCGGGTTCGGCATGTTCACAATCGTCTCTTCTATGAGATTGCCGTCCCTGTCGTACACGCGGCGCCAGGTCTGTGTGGATGTCAGCACGCCCGTCCCCATCGGGTCGGGGTCCGTATACACGTCGTGGTCGAGCTTGATTTTGTATCCCGCTCTGTCCGCATAGGCCGCCTCGATGAAGCGGTCGTAGTCCTGGTTCCAGGAATACGAGGCGTCGAACTCCGTCGGCATGTAGTCGCCCTCTTCGAGCGTACCCCAGATTTCAACGGTCAGCTTCTTTTCCTCTTCCGTCTCGTTTGTGTAGGCCACAATCTTCACGGGGTAGTTCTTGTTGTTCTTGAACTTGAAGTCCACCGCCTGTCCGTCTTCCGGTATCGTAACCGTGGCGTCGATACCCAGCTGCATGTAGTTCACCGGGTAGATGTGGCAGCTTCTCTCCGCCGTCTCCAGGAAGGCGAACAGCGTTGCCGCGTAAGTGGTGGAAGAAACCTGGCAGGCGCCGCCGCCGATTTCGTCCTTCACGGTCTCCTCCGAGTCAAGGCCCACATAGGCCGGTGCCGGGAGGAATCCGGCTTCTTCCGTTCTGGCTCCCACGGTCTCGTTGTAGGACCAGATTTCACCCGGATACACGATGGTCTCGTTTATCTTCGAGGCGCAGAGCCGCACGTTGGAGCATCGCGTATCGGCCGAGTTGGTGTATCGCGTGCTCATCGCGCCCAGCATGTCGTGGAACAGCCTGTCGCGGAGCATCTCCCCCGTCGTCTCCGGCTTGGTCACCTGCATCGGGATGATGACTTCGTCGCCCGCCTTCGCGGCCGTCCAGAGCTTTTCCGCTTCGGCCACGTCAAACTCGCAGGCGTCGGTCTCGTCTATCACTTCAAACTTTCCGTCGTCGCTGTATTTGGCGTCCACCGCGGTCTTGTTCAGCCCCGCATCGATGGCCGCAAAGTCCGGCATCGTCAGTTCCTTCGTAAGCTCGCTGTATTCCAGCTTCGTCTGGCCGGCCTCCAGCGCCTGATAGATGGCGCTCTTCAGGTTCTCCTGGTCAAAGTCAATCTGGCCCCAGCCCTTCTTGGTGCGCAGCTCGCCGTTTTCAAAGTCCGTCCGGCACTCCTCAAGTCCGAAATACTGGTTCATACTGTCCAGACCCTGCATAATCTGCGCCGAGAGGTAGTCGTCCTTCCTCCCGCTGTTGTATTCGTTCACGTCGATGGGGCTCAGCAGCCTCTCGACATAGGAAAACAGATTTTCAAAGATGTTTCCGCTGTGGCCGTAGGCGTAGGCCGCCTTCACGGCTCTCTCGCTCGAGAGCACGGCGCCGGCCTGAACCGGGTCCACTTCAAAGGGAACCTTGCCGAGCAGGGATACCTCCAGCGGCGTGCCGGTCACGGTTTCCCAGCCGCCGGCCTTCAGGGCCGCCGCGGCCTCTTCCTGCGTCATTTTGCCGACCTCTATGCCGCGCACGGTCACGTTCGGCAAAATCGTCTCGCTCTTGGTCACCAGGAACCCGCCCAGGACAACCGCCGCCGCGAAAACCAGCAGCACCGCCGGCAGGATAAGCTTCTTCTTCCCTCTTCTCTTTTCTCTCTTCTCTTTTCTCTTTTCTCTCTTCTCTAAGCTCTCTGCGTACTCCGCCTCTTCGAACTCCGAACTCCGAACTTCGAACTCCTCTCTGCTCTCTGCTCTCTGCTCTCTGCTTTCTTTTTTAACATGTCTGCCTTCCGGCTGTTTCAAATGCTGTGCCATATCTTTCACCACACGTAATCGTTAGGATGTCTGTGATAATATACATCACCGTCTATGCCGTAATCGAACTCGTTCAGGTCGTCCGTCCGCAGCCAGCCCGCGTTGTTGTACACATCGCGGCTCATCTTGTTGATGAACCGGTCGCATACCCAGTCCGCCGCTTCGAGATAGTACGAAGTCAGATTATGCTTCGGCACGCCGTAAACCCCGTCCGGGTTGTCGCCGTAGATGTCCACCCAGAGCTTTTCCTCGTCCCGGTCGAGGCGCAGCTTCAGCATCACCGCCGTCGGGAAGGGATTGCTGATCTTCATGTCGTACACGTCGTTCACTCCGTCGTTGCAGACGTAGGCGTCGCATCCCCAGCGGAGATAGCTGTCGGCGTTAATCCAGTAGTAGTGCTGCGTCCTCTCCACGGGCATCAGCGCGCCGTAAAGGGCCGAGCAGTAGATGACAGAGGCCACGAGACTCGCGCCGCCGCCTGCCTGGTACACCTCATCGTCCGGATAGGAGGCGTAGACCTCCGCCTCTTCAAAGCCGTTCTCCGCCGTCGTGGGGCCCACGGCCTCGTTGAAGGAGAACACCTCGCCCGGCTGAATCTTCGTCCCGTCGAGCTTTTCCGCGATGAGTTCTATGTTATGTAAACTTGCTTCGCTCCGGTTGTTGAGATAACCGTAAACCGAGGCAATTTCGTCCTCGTAGCTATAGGGGTCCGGTGTCGGTGACGGCTCCGGGGTCGGAGAGGGCGTCGGCGTCGGGGCCACTGTCGGGCTCGGCGTTGCCGGGGCCTCCGTCGCTTCCGGCTCGGGGGCCACCTTCTGGTTGCCGCATCCGCCGAGAAGCATCACCGCCAGCAGCAATATCGCCACGGCCGCTTTTCTTTTTCTCGTCATCTTCCGCATCTCATTTTGCCCCGTTCATCATTTCCGTGAAGAGCTCCTCGTCGCTCTTCGGCATGCTTGCCTTTTCCTCGGCGTCGTAGATGGCGGCGAGCCAGGGGGTATTCTCTATGCGCCCGCTCACCTGCACCTCCAGCATCACTTCAATCAGCTGGTTGGAAAGCAGGAACCCGGGCGTGGTGAAGTGCCAGCGCTCCCCGGTCTTTTCCGCCCAGCCCTTTTCGGCAAATATCTGCAGGACCTTTTCTATCGGCTTCCAGCTGCTCTGCGTCTTCTCGCGGTAGTCCTTTTCGGAGATGCCGCCCGAGGTGCGCATCGCGAGCATCAGATACTCCGTTGCCTTCTCGGCCGTGCTCTCCGTCTCGTACTCGTCCAGCAGGCTGTCGCCGCGGTTTATGCCCTCTATGTAACCTTTCAGGCTCTTGATGTAGCTGTACCGCGTGCTGCCGATGCAGGAGTGGGCCCCTGGCCCGAATCCCATATAGTCGTCCAGCCGCCAGTATTTCAGGTTGTGCCTCGATGCATAGCCCGGTGCGCAGAAGTTGGAAATCTCATACTGCTTGTAGCCGTATCTTGCCAGCATCTGCGCGGCATAGCTGTACATGTCCGCCTGCTCGTCGTCCGTCGGCAAGGCCGCGTTGCCGCTGTAGTCGCGGTACATCGGCGTGCCCTCCTCCAGCTTCAGCCCGTAGACGGATATGTGCTCCACGTGCAGTTCCACGGCCTTGGCCAGCGTCTCGGCCCAGTCCTGCTTCGTCTGCGTCGGCAGGCCGTACATCAGGTCTATGCTGATGTTCTCGAAGCCCGCCGCCCTGGCGGCGCTCACGGCCCTCACGGCCTGCGCCCAGGTGTGCCTCCGGCCTATCATCTTCAGCAGACTGTCGTCCGAGGCCTGCACGCCCAGGGAGATGCGCGTCACGCCCTCCTCGCGCAGCAGTCGCAGGGAGTCCGCCGTCACGCTGTCCGGGTTGCACTCCACGGTAATCTCCGCATCCGTGCGCACGTTGCCGTTGCGCTTCAGAGCGTCCAGCAGCTCGCAGATTCTGTCCGCCCCGTAGAAGCTCGGCGTCCCGCCTCCGAAGTAGATGGTGTCCACCTCGTAGTTCTGTATGCCGGAGGCCGACTCGGCCAGATGCTGCAGCAGCGCGTCCTGATACTCGGGCATCAGGTCCTCGCAGCCGGCCAGTGAATAAAAGTCACAGTAGCTGCATTTGGACGCGCAGAACGGTATATGGATGTATATGCCTAATCGTTTTCTCAAAACAGATTTGTTATCTTCTTAGTCAGTTCCGAAATGTCCTCTATCTCAAGCCCTGCCATGAGTCTTGCCAGGGAATTGAGAATCTCTATGTATTCCTTTGCCTTGTCCTTTTCGCCGGCGTCGAACAGCTCCTTGGTCTTCTGCACGGCCTCGTGTCCGCCGTTGAGCGAAAGCACCTTCGTGGCCCGCACCTTGCGCATCTCCTCGCTCGGCCCGCGGCGGAAGTATTTCTCCATCTCCAGCGAGACGGGGCCTTCCGTGGTAATCGCGCAGGGCTGGGATGCCAGCTTGCCGGAGAACTCCGCCTTCGTAATCTCCTCCCCGGCGGCCTCGGCCACAAAGTCCAGGAATTCCTTGTTCTCGGTGTTCTTCTCCTCGGTCTGCTTCTTCTCCTCGTCGGTCTCGAAGCCGAGATCCTCGCTCACCACGTTGCAGAAAATCTTTCCGTCCACGTCGTGCAGGTTCTCGATGACCATCTCGTCCAGCGGGCTCGTGAGATAAATCAGATTGTATCCGCGGCTGCGCACTTCTTCGCACTGCGGCAGACTCATCGCGTGCTTCACGCTGTCGGACGAGGCGTAGTAGATGACCTTCTGGCTCTCCGGCATGCCGTCGGCGTATTCCTTCAGCGTCATCTGGCTCTCTTCGGAGGTGTAGAACAGCAGCAGGTCCTTCAGAAAGTCCTTGTACCGTCCGTACTCGTCGCACACGCCGCACTTGAGATGCACGCCGAAGTTCTTGAAGAGCTCCTCGTACTTCGGCCTGTCATCGGTCATCATCTTCTCCAGGTCGCCCTTGATTTTCTTCTCGATGCTGGTGCCGATGGTGTGCAGCTGCCGGTTATGCTGCAGAATCTCTCTCGAGATGTTCAGCGAGAGGTCCGGGCTGTCCACCACGCCGCACACGAACTCGAAGTAATCGTGCACGATGTCCTCGCACTTTTCGGTAATCATCACGCCGTTGGAGTAGAGCGTGATGCCCTTGCGGCTCTCGGGAATCAGATATTCCTCGTCCGTCTCGCCCGGGATGAACAGCATAGCCTTGTAGCTCAGCGTTCCCTCCGCGTTCACGCGCAGCACCGTATAGGGCTCCTTCTGGGCGCGGTATCTCTCCTTGTAGTAGGCAACGCAGTCCTCGTCGCTGATTTCCGCCTTGCTTCTCTGCCAGATGGGCACCATTGAGTTGATGGTCTCGTTGGTGGTCACCATTTCGTAGGTATATTTCGGGTTGCCGGCGTCGTCCTTCTCGCCGGTCTCCTTCTGCTCCTGGTGCGGCACGTCCATCTTGATGGGCCAGCGGACGTAGTCGGAGTACTTCTTCACCAAAGCCTTGATTTTCCAGACCTCCAGATAGGTGCCGTAGAGCTCCTCTTCGGTGTCTTCCTTGATGTGCATGATAACGTCCGTGCCCGCGTTGGCGCGCTCGGCGTCGCTCACGGTGTATCCGTCCGCTCCGCTGCTTTCCCACTTCGTGGCGCTTTCCTCGCCGTAGCGGCGGGTAATCACGGTCACCTTGTCGCTCACCATGAATGCCGAGTAGAAGCCCACGCCGAACTGCCCGATGATGGCCGTCTCGTCGTTGGCCTCCATCTCGTTCTTGAAGGCGTAGGAGCCGGACTTGGCGATGACGCCCAGATTGTTCTCGGCCTCTTCTCTCGTCATGCCGATGCCGTTGTCCGAAACGGTAATCGTCCTCTCGTCCTTGTTCAGCACGATGTCGATTTTGAACTCGTCGCGGCTCAGACCGACGCCCTCATCCGTCAGCCCCTGGTAGCAGAGCTTGTCTATCGCATCCGACGCGTTGGATATAATCTCGCGCAGGAATATTTCCTTGTTTGTGTAAATCGAATTAATCATCAGATCCAGCAGACGCTTGGATTCCGCTTTGAATTGTTTCTTTGCCATAATTTCCTCCGGGACATATTTTTTGACAATATATTATATTATAAAGTATATCCGAGTTCAAGTAAAAAAGCAGTGAGCGAAGAGCAGTGAGCAGTGAGTGAGTGTAGAAACCGAAGAGTCGGTTTCTTTTGATTTTTATTAAAATCCATCGGCTCGCACTCTTGCGAGCCTTCCTTCCCTCGCTGCTAATCCCTCTCTGCTCACCCCTAAAAGATAATACGCCTCTCGGCGTTTCTTCTTTCACTTTTCACTTTAAACTGTTTCCCAGCTTTTCCAAAAGCTTGGAAACATCCACCGGCTTTGCCAGGTGGTCATTCATCCCCGCCTGCAGGGCCTTCTGCCGGTCCTCCTCGAAGGCGTTCGCCGTCATCGCGATAATCGTGATGTTCGCGGCATAGTCGTTTGGCAGACTCCTTATGGCCTTCGTCGCCTCGTAGCCGTCCATAACGGGCATCTGGATGTCCATCAGTATCAGGTCGTACCGGCCCTCTTCGGCCGTCTTCATCTTCTCCACGGCCACGGTTCCGTCCTCCGCCGTATCCACGGCGAAGCCGGCCTCTTCCAGAATTTCGCAGGCGATTTCCCGGTTGAACTCGTTGTCCTCCACGAGCAGAATCTTCTTCCCCGTGAAGTCGAACTTCTTCTCTTCAACCTGTTCCTCTTCCTCGCCTCCGCAGCAGCGGTTCAGCACCTTCCGCAATTCGCTCGGAAACAGCGGCTTTGAAACAAAGGCCGTCACGCCCGCCTGCCGGGCCTCCTCCTCGATGTCGGACCAGTCGTAGGCCGTCAGCACGATAATCGGCGCCTCGTCGCCCACCAGCTGGCGGATTCGCCTCGTGGTCTCGATGCCGTTCATGTCCGGCATCAGCCAGTCGATTATGTAAACCTTGAACAGGTCTCCTATCTGCATCGATTCCCGCGTGCGCAGCAGCGCCTCCTTGCCGGAGGAGCACCACTCGCTTCGCATGCCCGCCTCGCGCAGCATCTTGGCCACGCTCATGCAGGCGTTGGCGTCGTCGTCCACAACCAGGCTCTTCAGCCCTTCGAGTGCGGCAATCTTTACCGTCTCCTGCCCTCTGTCCGCGAGCCGGAAGTCAAAGTTCAGCACCGTCTCGGTGCCCTCGCCCTCGCGGCTGTGCACTTCGATGGTACCGCCCATCATGTCCACGATGTTCTTGGTAATCGCCATCCCGAGGCCCGTGCCCTGGATGCCGGACACCGTCGAGGACTTCATGCGCGTGAACGGGTCGAATATCGTCTTCAGGAACTCTTCGCTCATGCCCATCCCGTTGTCCCGGATGCGGAACTCGTACCGGCCGTAACCGCTTTCCGTCACGCCCTTCTGCCGCACCTTGACGGAAATCATGCCGCCCGGCTGGGTGTATTTAATCGAGTTGGAGAGGATGTTCAGCAGCACCTGGTTCAGCCGCAGCTTGTCGCATACGATGTACTGGTCGCTCACGTCCGTATCCATGAAAAAGTCGAACTGCTTGCTGCCGATGTCGGACTGCGTGATGTTCCGCAGCGTGTGCAGAATCTCCGCCAGGTCCTCTTCCTTCTCGTCTATGTTCATCTTGCCGCTCTCGATGCGGCTCATGTCGAGCACGTCGTTGATGAGGCCCAGCAGATGCTCCGAGCTCTGGCTGATTTTTGCCAGATAGTCCTGCACCTGCTCCTTGTTGTCTATGTGGCTGGCCGCGAGCCCCGTGTAGCCGATGATGGCGTTCATCGGCGTGCGGATGTCGTGGCTCATGTTGTTCAAAAAGGTCGTCTTGGCGTTGTTTGCGGCGTTGGCGGCCTCCTTGGCAATCACCAGCTCCTTCTCGTTCTCTTCGATGATTTCCTTCTGCCTGGTGATTTCCTCCACCTGGCGTGCCATCTTCTTCTCGCCGTTTCGCGAGGCTATCGCAAGCCCCGCCAACAGCATCAGCACGGCCCCCGCGGCATAGAACCAGCCCCGGTACGCCTTGACGAAGTCCTTAAACGTCATCGTCTTCTGCACGCTCGGCGTGTTCTCCGCCTCCAGTGCCTCCACCATGCTCGCCGGTATCATCCGCAGCCCGCGGTCGAGAATCATAATCAGTTCCTTGTTCGCCGCCTTGGCGGAAAAACACGCGTCGCAGGCATTGCGGCACACCTGCAGCTGGAATTTCGCCTCGGCCTCCCCGGCGTACCGGTCGAGTTCCGACACGTGGCCCAATGCCGCGTCCGCCTTCCCGGCGGCCACTTTTTCCAGGCATTCCGGTACGGATTTGCACGGCAGGATTTCGCACTCCGGGTAATATTCCTTTGCGTAATAGACGTCCTGGCTCGTCAGCGACACGGCCAGACACATGTTCGGCTTAACGCGCCCGCCCTCCGGCAGCAGCAGGGCCATCGGCTCCCGGTTGACGGTTTCCGAAAGGATGACGCCGTTCTCCTGGGCAACGGCGTACCGGTGGTATTCCGAACTCAGCAAATCCACTTCGCCCGCGTCCAGCGCCTTGTGCATCGCCTCCATCGAGTCGTAGAGGACCCACTCCGTCTGCCCCGCGTAGCCGAAGGGCTCCAAAATGGCGTCCAGTATCTCGGGATACACGCCCGTCGCCTTCCCTTCCGCGTCCGCGTACGAATAGGGCGCGTTGTCCTTCAGGCCGCCCACGCGGATGCTCCCGTGCCCGGCCAGCCAGTATTTCTCTCCGGCGCTCAGCTGGGTGGTTGACAGCGCCGTGGAGAGATAGCTCTCCTCCAGGTGGCTCAAATAGAAGGGATTAATCTGTTTTAAGGTCCGGATGGCTTCGTCCACGTCCTCCGCGAGGTCCGCCCTGTCCGGGGCGGCCACGGTGTAGGAGTACGAAGAGCCCACGTGGAACAGCGCCAGATAGCCGCCCGTCGGCACCGCCGTGTCGATGTTCAGCACGAAGTCCGCCCCGCCGCTCTGCAGCAGCGCCCAGGTGTCCTCGAAGTTGTCGCATTCCACTCTCTGCAGCCGGATGCCGTTCTCTTTCTCCCAGGCCTCCAGCAGCTTGTTCTCGTTGGCGTTCTTCACCACCGCCACGCGCTTGCCGTCCAGCGTCTCTGTGGCCATCTCCCCGTTCGGGCAGTTTACGGCCAGCGTCGTGAGATAATATCTTTCCTCCACGCCGGTCTCCTCGGCGTAGTGCAGAGTCTTTGCGCGTTCGTCCGTATAGGCGGTGCAGGGCAGCAAATCGATGCGCCCGGTCTTCAGCATGTCCAGCAGATTTGAGAAGGATCCCGGCACAAACTTGTATTCCCAGCCGTTCACGGCCGCTATTTCGCACAGCAGATCGTAGGCGTAGCCGGAATTCGGCTGCCGGCCGTCTCCCATCAGGAAGCGGTCCAGCTCGAAGTAGCCGACGCGGATAACCTTGTTCTCCGTCTCCGCCGCTTCCGCGCTGCAAAACGCCCCGGAAACCAGCCCGAAGGCCATCACGATAACGATGAATGCGCAAAGAAATTTTTTCATAAAAAAGATTCCCTGTTTACCAAGTTAAATAGATGAAATATCTTAACATATTGTTTGCTTATTATCAACACTGTTCTCACTTCGAACTACGAACTGCGAACTGCGAACTGCGGCTCTTCATCCGCTCCAAGCTCCAAGCTTCTTATCCAAAAAGCAGGCTCGCGTTTCCGCGAGCCCACCTCAATCATGACCCATTAATTATTCGCCATTACCTTGCAAAGCTCCTCCAGGAGCTTTGGCACATCAATCGGCTTCGCCAAGTGCCCGTTCATCCCGGCCTTAAAGGCGTTCTTCCTGTCTTCGTCGAAGGCGTTCGCCGTCATCGCAATAATGGGGATGTTCGCGGCATAGTCGCTGCCCAGGCTCCGTATGGCCTTCGTGGCCTCGTAGCCGTCCATACGCGGCATCTGGATGTCCATCAGTATCAGGTCGTACTGCCCCGGTGCCGCCTTTCGCATCATCTCCACGGCGATGTCGCCGTCCTCCGCCGAGTCGACAATCATGCCTTCCTCGCTCAGGATGTCTTCGGCAATCTCCCGGTTCAGCTCGTTGTCCTCCACCAGCAGAACCTTCCGGCCTCGCAGCTCCGCCTTGGCGGCCGCGCCCGCTTCCGCGCCTTCCGCTCCCTTCGGGGCCTCCGCGCGCCGGAAGTTGAACCGCACCGTCACCTTGGTGCCCTCGCCGGCCTTGCTCTCTATCCAAATCTTTCCGCCCATCTTTTCGACGAGCTCCTTGGTAATCGCCATCCCGAGGCCCGTGCCCTGGATGCCGGTCTTCGTGGAGTTGGCGGACCTCTCGAAGGGTTCGAACACCTTCTCCAGGAACTCTTCCGTCATGCCGATGCCGTTGTCTTCCACAATCAGGTCGCAGACGACCCGGTCCTTATCCTCGCAGGGTACCGCGTCCACGCGCACGTCCACCCGGCCGCCCTCCGGTGTGTATTTTACCGCGTTCGACAGTATGTTCAGCGCAATCTGGCTGATTTTCAGCGCGTCGCCGTAGATGTACTCGTCGCCCGCCGGGCCCGTGTGCAGCGTCAGCGTCACGCCCTTGCCCGCGGCCTGTTCGTAGGCGATGGCCATCGCCGGCTTGCTGGCTTCGCGGATGTTGATGACCTTTTCCTCCAGCGTCATCTTGCCGGATTCGATTCTCGCCATGTCCAGCACGTCGTTGATGAGGCTCAGCAGATGCTCGCTCGAAGAGTGCACCTTTTTCAGGCAGTCGTCCACCCTCTCCGGCTCGTCCAGATGCTTCTGCGCCATCTCCGTGAAGCCGATGATGGCGTTCATCGGCGTGCGTATGTCGTGGCTCATGTTGAAGAGGAAGGCGGTCTTCGCCCGGTTGGCGGCCTCTGCCTTGCGGCTGAGTTCCTTCTCCTTCTCCAGTTCGCCCGATATGTCCATAAAGCCGATGGCCGCGCGGGAGCTGTCCGTTCCGCGCAGGATGATGACGCGCAGCGTTCTTTCCTTTCCGTCGAAAATCTCGCGTGTCGTGAACACCAGCTCGCTTTCGAGCTCCAGGCATTTCTGCAGATACGCCGGGTCGCACATCTTCCGCATCAGTTCCCGGTCGTCCGGGTGGATGTGCTCCTCGATGAAGGCGTACATGTCCTCCCGTCCGCCTTCGTTCATGAAGAGGTTCTTCAGTTCCTCGTTCATGTACAGCACTTCGAAGCTGTCGCTCGCGAGATTCACCACATAGGCGCTCTGGAAGCTCTTCAGGAAGTATCCCAGATACACGTTTTTCTCTTCCAGTTCTCTTTCGGCCTTCTTTTCTTCCGTCGCGTCCAGTACGCCGATAACCAGCTTCTTCGTCCCGTCCGTGTCCGTAAACGGCACCAGGCGGTTTTCCATGTAGACGCAGTCGTCGCTGCCTTCCATCGGCCAGCGGACGATAAAGCTGTCCGTCTTCCCGCTCTCCAGCACGGCAATCAGATTTTCCCGGGCGTATTTTTTGTCTATCAGGGGCTTATCGTCCGGGTGCACGATGCCGCCGCTCCGCGCGGCCACGTCCTCATAGAAGTTCACCCGGCTCAGATCTCTCTCCTCGTCGCCGAAGGCATTCCCCGCGTAGGAGTTGAAGCTCCCCGTATACGGGTCGAGGAAGTAGACCTGCAAAAAGTTTTCCGCCAGGGACGCCATCAGATCCGTCATGTTTTTCTTTTCGTAGTGCATCAGTTCCGTCACGTTCTGATGCGTGCCTTCGATGCGTATGCCCTTGGTATAGGCATAGTTGCGCACGCCGCCGCAGCGCACAATCCAGGTCTCGCCGCAGGGGCTGTGCCAGGGGTACTGCACTTCCGCGTGCACGCCGGCCGTCATCTTCTCCACGGCCTCCGTCACTTCGCCGTAATGCGCCGGGTCGATGTGGTCGTACCAGGCGTGGTAGGTCTCCTCGGGCGAGATTTGATGGTCCAGCCCGATGAGCTTCAGCATCGCGTCGTCGGCATACATGCGCGGCTCGCTTCCCTCGTCCAGCTCAAAGGCCCAGAGACCGATGTTGGCCTTGGTCAGAACGTCTCTGTCCAAAGCGATGGTTCCGAGCTTCGCCTTCTGGAAATGCGCCACATCCGTCACGTTCTGGTGCGTGCCCTCTATGCGTATGCCCTTGGTGTATTCAAAATTCCGCACGCCGCCGCAGCGCACAATCCAGGTATCCCCGTTCGGGTGATGCCAGGGGTACTGCACCTCCGCGTGCACGCCGGCCGTCATTTTCTCCACCGAGGCGGCCACTTCGTCGTAATGTTCCGGGTCGATGTGGTCGTACCAGGCGTGGTAGGTCTCCTCCGGCGGAATCGGATGGTCGAGACCGATGAGCTTCAGCATCGTCTCGTCGGCATACATTCTCGGCTCGCTTCCCTCGTCCAGTTCAAAGGCCCAGAGTCCTATGTTCGCTTTTGCAAATATGTCCGAAGACAGGGCCATAGCGCCTAACTTTTCCACGATTCAGCCTCCTTTTCGCCAATAGTCGATATTTCAGTAGCTTAATTATATATAAAAAGCACGAAACCTGCAAGTAGTGTTCCAAGCGGTGAGCAGCCAAGCAGTGAGCAGTGAGTAATTAAAATCCATTGGCTCGCACTCTTGCGAGCCTTCCTTCCCTCGCTGCTAACCCCTCTCTGCTCGCCCCTCAAATAAAGAAGGCTCGCGTTTCCGCGAGCCTTCGCTCAGTCATCCCATTCCCTGCTGTATCGCAGCACGTCCATGGTTTCGGCGTCGATGTCGTAGTCGTATTCCATCCCGCCGGCATAGAATTCAATCTCGAATATCTGCCGGCCCTTCTTGTGGTCCAGCTCCCATTCGCAGTAGAGAACGTCCGCCGCGCTCACGCCCGCATGCCGATACGCCGCCTCCTTCGCCTGCTCCGCTCCAAGCTCCAAGCTCCCAGCCTGCTGCTCACTGCTCTCTGCTTTCTTCTCCGAACTGCGAACTTCGAACTCCGAACTTCCGCTCCCCGGCACCTGGTACCTGGCACCTTTCCCCGGCTCTACATCATACTTCACCACATCGCCCGTCATGGCGTCCACTTCAATTTCGTATTCATAGCCCACGGCGTCGAAGTCCACTTCGTATACCATCCGGCCTTTTTCCCAGTCCATCTCAATGCGCATCCGGCTTGCGTCCTCGGCTTTCACGCCGGCACGTTCCAGGGCCTTCGCCTTGGCGCTCTCCTCGCCGATGTAGGCCGAGGAGCTGGCCCGGCCGATGCTCTCGATGTTCTCCAGCTTCGTCCGTCCGGATTCGGAAATCAGATTCAGCTCGTTGATGGTCAGCGGTACCAGCTCTTCAAAGCTGTAAAGGCTGTTCTGTGCGGTAATCTGGTCGATCAGTTCCGCCTTGCCCACCGTGATGCCGTACTGCTCTGCCTTGCTCTTGAGCGCCTCGTCGTTTCTGACGGTCTGCCCGAGCACGGCCCCGTCCACGTTGCCGCTCTGCATAATGCCGCTCACTTCGTTCATCAGCCGCTCCTGCATGGCCGCTCCGGCGGCCTTGTCGCTGCTGTCCACGGAAATCAGAATCGAGTTTGCCTCGTCGCTGATATAGCCGTTCCGGAGCATCGAGCCGATGAGGGCGTTCACGGCCACGTCCAGATGGCTTCCTTCGAAGTTCATGTTGCCGATGACCTTTTCCGCGTCCTGATTGTAGGCCTTCACGGCCAGCACTTTTTCGTTTTTATTCACGCTGATGCCGATTCCCGGGTTCACGTCCAGCATCACCGTGGAGGCCACGGCGCGGCTGCTGCGCCAGAATCCGAGTCCGCCGACGACCAGCAGCAGAGCGGCCGCCACGGCGCTGATGGTATTTATAACGTTTGTCTTTTTCTTATCTTTTGGCATGGGTATAATCTGTCCTTTCTGTGCATCGCAGTCTGCGAGAACAGAATTCAGAATGTCCGGTGCAATGTCCCGGTAGGCGGATGAAATCTTGTCTTCAATCGTCTTGTTTCGCATGGTCTCTGTCCTCCTCTTTAAGCATTTCCCTCATCTTTCTGAGGGCTCTGTGGTATTTGGAAAGGATCGTGGATAAGGGTCTTCCCGTCAGCTCCGCAATCTCCCGGTGTTTCATCCCCGAGAAGATGTGCAGCAGCAGAATCTCTCTTTCGTCGTCATGAAGGTCCCGCAGGCAGTGCTCCAGCACCACCCGGTCTTCCATGGATATCCGCTCGTTTGCCTCCAGATAGGGTTCCCAGTCTTCCTCGGGAATCTCCGCAAAGCGCTTCCGGCTTCGCAGCTTCCCCATGCAGAGGTTTCTCGCAATCGTGATAATCCACGCCATCGGTTTTCCGTCGCTTCGGTAGCTCTCGGCCGCCTGATACACGGCGATGCAGCAGTCGTGCAGCACGTCCTCGGCGTCCTCCGTGTTCTTCAGTATGGATAGCGCATAGCCGAAAACCGCATCCTTAATTCCGATATAGAGTTTTTCCAGCGCGGCCTGTCCGCCGTTTTGCGCAATATCGAAGATGGCCTGTTCCACCTTGTCCATCTCAGATATGCCGCTGATTGCCGACGTCATAACAATCATTTGCATATCCTCCCTTTCATATAGTTAATGCACGAGAAGGGCATTTTATTGCACGGAGAAAAAATTTTTCAAAAAAATTTTTTCGTGCAACAAAGGCTCTGCACCCGCAGAGCCTTTGTTTGGTTAATATTTGTTGTGCTTTAGCCGTGAGCAGCCAAGCAGTGAGCAGTGAGTGTAGGTAGGTTTGCATACGTGCAAACCACTGATTTTTATTCAAATCTGTAAAAATCGCCTCTGCGATTTTATCCTTCCCTCGCTGCTAACCCCTCTCTGCTCGCCGCTTATCTTCTCCAAGCTCCAAGCTCTAAGCTTTCTTCCGCTTCTTTCTCACCGTTCCGGCCAATCCAACCGTTCCCGCCATCGCCCCCAGCATCATCAGTGCCCAGGCTCTCGGGTCGTGGTCATCGCCGGTCTTCGGCGTGTGTCCGCGGTAGTTGTTGAAGTCCGCAATCGCGGTTCCGTCCACGGGTATCGTCCCGGTGTCGCCCCGCTTGGTCACGGTGTAGCCTACGTAGTTCCATTCCGAAACACTGTAAGTCGTTCCGGCAGGAAGGTCGCAGATGGTTATGGTTTCCCCGTGCTTCAGCTGGAAAGAACCGCCGCTCTTGATAGTGCCGGATTTCCCGTTAAGTTCGTAATAGTACTCACCCGGCGCATCAAAGGTAACGGTGAAGGTAAAGGCCCGGTTCTTATCGGCCAGATCGCCGGAAACGGTCTTTGAAATGCTGAGATTGCCGACGTTTCTGGTATTGGAGAAAATGGCAAACTTTTCCGAGTCGCCAATGATTTCCCCTTTATCGTTGACCTTTGCCGTGACATAGCCTTCCTTGGAATAATCATCCTCGGTAACGGTGTAAGTGGCACCGTTCGGAAGCCCTTTTGCCTCCTTACTCTCGCCATGCTTCAGCGTAAATTCCGCAACGCCTTTTTTGAAGGTCATATCCCCGTAAACGCCGTCAACCGTCGTATCCGAAAGGGTAATCTTGAAGTTGAAGGGTTTATCGGTATCCCCGTCGTTACCAAGAACGGTCTTCGAAACCTTGAGGTCGCCGTAGGTGTCTCGCGTGTTGGTAAATTCAACCTCTGTTTTTGTTTTTCCGACTATCTTTCCGGTTTCTTTTCCGTTCGTCGTGGTTACGTACCCGTCCGTGCTGTAGTCTGCCTCAAGAACCTTGTATGTCACACCATGCGGCAGTCCCTCGGCAGTTTTGCAGTCGCCGTCTTTCAGTTCAAAGACAGCTGTGCCCTCGGAGAACGTCATATCCCCATAAACGCCGGTAATTGTCTTGTCGCTGAGTTCAACGGCGAATTCAAAGGACTTCTTCGTGTCTCCGGCATTGCCGGCAACAATCTTTTCTACCGATAAATCGCCGTAGAGATTGCGCGTATTCTTGAATTCCGCAACATAGGGTTTTTTATCGGTTATTTTGTCCTTGGCATCACGGGATGCGGTCACGTAACCGTCGTCGGAGTAATCTGCTTCGGTCACGGTGTATTCGACACCTATAAGTTTTGTGGATTCGAAGGTCTTGCTCTGACCGCCCTTGAGCGTGATGGTTGCTTCACCATTTGTAAATGCGACGTCGCTGATAGTTTCGTTGATGTTTTCATTGCTCAGCTTAATGGTGAAGCTAAAATCTTTTGTTGTATCTGCGGCATTGCCGTCCAGAATCTTGGTGACGGTCAGCGTCCCATTTGCATTTCTTGTATTTGTAAAGGCTGCCGTCTTGCTTATTCCGCCTTCAATGCTTCCCGTGTCACCGCTCTTGGT
>JAZUEY010000015.1:0-19475 GCA_045640405.1 Candidatus Limivicinus sp. | reverse complement strand
GCGCACGGTGTTGAGTTCCTGTATCAGCGCTTTGCATCCGATGCCGAAGCCGAGCCGGGCGCCCGCCATCGAACGGGATTTGGAAAAGGTCTGCACGACCAGCAGGTTGTCGTATTTCTTAATGAGAGGAACGCAGCTTTCCGCACCGAAGTCCACATAGGCTTCGTCGACCACCACCACGTTGTCGGGGTTGGAGAGCAGAATCCTTTCAATCTCCGCGCGCGACAGGGCGATGCCGGTCGGCGCATTGGGATTGGCGATAAAGACCGTCCTGCCGACGCCGCAGTAGTCGTCCACGTTCACGGTGAAGTCCTCCCGGAGCGGAATCTCCTCGGCGTCTATGCCGTTGAACTGCGCAAACACCGGGTAGAAACCGTAGGTGATGTCGGGATAGACCGCTCCACTGTCACAGAAGGCCATAAAGGCAAAATTCAGAATGTCATCGGAACCGTTCGTGAAGATGACTTCCTCTTCCGCAATGCCGAATTTTTCCGCCATTTTGCGGCAGAGCGTCCGGCACTCGGGGTCGGAGTAGAGCTGCAGTCTTTGGGCCTCTTCGCAGGCCGCCGCAACCGCCTTTTCCGAAGGAGGGAAGGGGGATTCGTTGGTGTTGAGCTTTATGTACTTCCGGTTCTGCGGCTGTTCGCCCGGTGTATAGGGGACGAGCCCGGCGTATTTATTACTGAAGTACCGGCTCATCTTCGTCCTCGAATCGTATCAGGCAGCTTCTGGCGTGGCCCAGCAGCTCCTCCTGTTTGGCAAAGCAGGCAATGTCGTCCTTGACGCGGCGGAAAGCGTCGCGCGTGTAATAGGTGTACTGGCTTTTCTTTATGAAATCGTCAACCGAGAGCGGGCTGGCAAATTTGGCCGTGCCGCCGGTCGGCAGCGTGTGGTTCGTGCCGCCGTAATAGTCGCCGAGCGGCTCGGGGCAGTACCGGCCGAGGAATATGCTGCCGGCGTTCTTCACCTTGCCGAGATAGTCGAAAGGATTCTCCAGCGCAAGCTCGAGATGCTCCGGAGCGATTTCGTTGGCTATCATGACGGCGGTGTCGATGCTGTCGGTCAGGATAATCTTGCCGTTTCTCTCCAGAGAAGCGCCGGCAATCTCCTTTCGCGGAAGCAGGGCCAGCTGTCTGTCCAGCTCCGCCTGCACGGCGAGGACCAGCTCTTCGGAATCGGTAATGAGGACCGCCGTCGAGAGCTTGTCATGCTCGGCCTGCGCCAGCATGTCGGCAGCCGCAAAGCGGGCATCCGTTCCGCCGTCCGCCACAATCAGGACCTCGCTGGGGCCAGCAATGACGTCGATCGAGACGATGCCGTTTACCTGCTTTTTCGCTTCGGTTACGTAGGCGTTGCCGGGCCCGACGATTTTTTCGACCTTCGGGATGCTCTCGGTGCCGAAGGCAAGAGCGGCGATGGCCTGGGCTCCGCCGACCTTGAAAATCTGTGTCACGCCGGCGATGTAGGCAGCGGCCAGAATAGCGGAATTGACCTTGCCGTCCTTCTGGGGAGGCGTCGTCATGACGAGTTCGCGGCAACCGGCGATTTTCGCCGGGATGGCATCCATCAGCACCGTGGAGGGATAGGGAGCCGTGCCGCCGGGCACATAGAGGCCCACCTTTTCGATGGGCGTTATCTTCTGCCCGATGACAATGCCGTTATCTTCGCTGATAACGAAATTCGTGCGAACCTGTTTCTCGTGGTATTTGCGGATGTTCGCAGCGGCTTTTTTAAGAATTTCTATAAACTCCGGCGTTACGGAGGCAAGCGCCTCTTCGATTTCCGCATCCGTGACCTTCAGGGCGTCGACGGAGGCACCGTCGAACTTCTCGTTATATTCAAAAAGGGCACGGTCACCGTTTTCGCGTACGTTGCCGAGTATTTCCGCAACGACGTCTTCCACGCCGTACTGCGGTGTGAAGCGGGTGAATACCTGCTCGTCGCTGTCCTGACCGTATCTGAGTATCTTAATCATCTGTTTCCTCCTTGAGTCGCTTAACAATGTCGGCTATGAGCTGTCCGCTGAACTTGGCGCTTGCCTTGTTGGCAATGAGCCTGGCCGAAACCGGGACCACCGTGCCGATGACTTCGAGATTGTTCTCTTTCAGCGTCGTACCCGTTTCCACGATGTCCACGATAACGTCGCTGAGGCCCAGAATCGGGGCGATTTCTATCGAACCGTTCAGATGGATGATGTCTATGTCGCGCCCGAGGGCGGAATAATAGTTCTGGGCGATGTTGCCGAACTTGGTGGCAACGCGCAGCGTCTTCTCCGTATCGTCCCGAAAGCCTTTGGGGGCCGCAACGGCTACGGAGCATTTGCCGAGCCCGAGGTCCAGCAGTTCGTAGACGTCCGGTTCGTATTCGAGGAGAATGTCCTTGCCCACAACGCCGATATCAGCGGCGCCGCGCTCCACGTAGATGGCCACGTCGGAGGGCTTGACCCAGAAGTAGCGCACACCCGCCTCGCTGTTTTCAAAGACCAGCTTGCGGTTTGTCTCGTTGATGGAGGGACAGGGGAAACCGGCCTTTTCAAACATGGCGTAGACCTTTTCGCCGAGCCGCCCCTTGGGGAGGGCGATGTTCAGCATCTGCGGGCCCTCGGTTTTCACGTCTTCATCCATGCGCTCGAGCATGTCGAGATAGACGGCAAAGCCGATAGCGGAGGACGTCCGGCCCATCTTCTTCATGAGCTTGTCGTACTGCCCGCCCGAGAGAACACCCCAGGGGATGCCGTCTATGAAGCCCTTGAAGACGATGCCGTTGTAGTAGTTCATGTCGTTTACAACGGAGAAATCGATGTTCACCGCATCGCCGTCCAGCATACGGACGGCGTTTTCCAGCTCTTGCAGGCTGTCTTCGGAGACTATGCCGCCGAGCGCGGAGCGGATTTCGGGGAGGACCTCGGCGGGTTTTCCGCGGGTCAGCGTGAGCTGCTTGAGGAGCTCCGTCATATCGCCGGGAAGGTCTTCGGCGCGGCAGACGGCATCCAGCTCGTGTATGTTCTTCTCGCCGATGCACTGCAGCACCCGCCTCCGGCTGTCGAACGAAAGGGAACATCTGTCCAGAATCTCCGAGACAATGCCCATGTGGGAGATGTCCAGCACGGAATTTTCGGAAATGCACCGCAGGCTCTTTTCGGCCAGGGAGAGCACCTCGGCGACACAGCCGGCATCGACTTCGCCGATGCACTCCAGCCCGACCTGCATGATTTCCTTGAAGGCATGCGTGCGGTTCGAAACGCGGTAGACGTTTTCGTTGTAATAGAGCTTCTGCACACCGTCGCAGTCCCGGGTGTTCTTTATAATGGAAAGGGTAACGTCCGGCTTCATGGCCATCAGTTTCCCGTTGGTGTCGGTAAATGTGATGATGCTGTCGGAAATGAGAAAGTCCTTGTTCCGGACGTAGAGGTCATACTCCTCAAACTTGTTCATCTTGAACTGGGAGTATCCGTAACCCCTGTAGAGCGAACGGAGAGCAAAAATGGCTTTCTCGTCGTTTCGCATGATTGCGTTGTCAAAATTCAAAGCTTTTCCTCCAGTCTGGCAATGACCTTTTCGTAGCCGCCCGTTCCGTAATTCAGACAGCGGTTTACCCGGCTGATGGTGGCGGAGCTCACGTCCACCTCATCGGCGACCTCGGCGTAGGTTTTGCCGCGGCTGAGCATGACGGCGGTTTCAAACCGCTGGGACATGGCCTGAATCTCCTTGACCGTGCAAAGGTCCTCAAAAAAGTCAAAGCATTCGTCAACGCTCTCCAGGCTGCAAACGGCTTTGAAGAGCCTTTCAATCTGGTCGGTATGCAATTTCGTCATAAATATCACCTCAAATCAGCACGATGTTATGGTAGCGCATTAGCGAACTAAAGTCAATCGTAAAAATGCACAAAATTAAAAGCTTTTTCGGTCCTTCCTTTGGCTTGCGGAAGAGGAAATTCTCGCATAAATCCGGATTGTTTGCTATAATGTCCGTAATTACGGTAATCCGACGGGAATAAAAGGAGAAACCACATGTACGAACTGATGCAGGCGGGGGAGCGGAGCTATTACATCCAGAGCCCCGCAAAAATAGGCCTTGTCAAACTCGGTGACACGGATGTATGCCTTATCGACAGCGGAAGCGACAAAGATGCCGGGCGCAAGGTCCGCCAGATTCTGGATGCAAACGGGTGGAAGCTCCGGGCCATCTACAACACCCACTCCAATGCGGACCACATCGGCGGGAACAAATATCTCCAGGCACAGACCGGCTGCAAAATCTATGCACCGGGGATTGAGTGCGACTTCACGAGACACCCGCTTCTCGAGCCGTCTTTTCTGTACGGCGGATTCCCCTTCGGGGACCTGCGGCACAAGTTCCTGATGGCACAGGAGAGCGATGCGGAAGTTCTCACGCCGGAATCTCTGCCGGAGGGCTTTGAAATACTGGAGCTTCCGGGCCATTTCTTCGACATGGTGGGCTTCCGCGCACCGGACGGGGCCGTTTACCTGGCCGACTGCCTTTCAAGCCGGGAGACGCTGGACAAGTATCAGATCGGCTTCATCTATGATGTTGCCGCCTATCTCGGGACCCTGGAAAAGGTCAAGGCTATGCAGGCGCCGGTTTTCATTCCGGCCCATGCCGCCGCAACGGAGGACATTGCGCCTCTTGCGCAGGTAAACATCGACAAGGTGCACGAGATTGCCGAAATCATCGTTTCTCTATGCGCAGAACCTCTCTGCTTCGAAGAAATTCTCCAGAAGCTTTTCAACCGTTATCAGCTGGTTATGAACGCCGAGCAGTATGTGCTCGTCGGGAGCACGGTCCGCTCCTATCTGGCCTGGCTCAAGGACAGCGGCCGGCTGCAGGTTTCGTTTGAAGACAGCCGGATGCTCTGGCAGCGTGTTTGACAAAGGAGAAGGAATATGAACGAGATTAAATGCCCGAACTGCGGGCATACCATAACGCTCAGCGAAATGGAATACGCTTCCATCGTCGAGCAGGTCCGTTCGGCCGAGTTCGAAAGCGAACTGTCGTCCCGGCTGGAAGTGCAGAAAGCCGCAAACGAGAAAGCCGTTCAGATTGCGCGCATGGAAGAGCAGGCGAGAGCCCGCCGCTTGGCCGAGGAAGCGGACAGGAAGCTGGAGGAACTGAAGCACAGGCTGGATACCGCGGAAAAGGACAGGCAGATTGCCGTGTCATCGGCAGTCCTGGAAAAGGACAGGGAAATCAGCCGCCTGCGCCTGGATGCGTCCCAGAGCCGGCAGAGCTTCGAATTCGAAAAGAAGCAGCTCGAAGAGGAAATCAAGCGCATTAAGGAGTTCAAGCACAGCCAGAACAACAAAATGGTGGGAGAGGACCTTGAACGCTGGTGCAGCGACGAGTTTGAAAAAATAAGGGCCTCGGCCTATCCGCGTGCCGATTTCTTCAAAGATAATGATG
The DNA here is from genome assembly GCA_045640405.1 of Candidatus Limivicinus sp. Classification (GTDB taxonomy): domain Bacteria; phylum Bacillota; class Clostridia; order Oscillospirales; family Oscillospiraceae; genus Limivicinus. The sequence goes on along the minus strand of JAZUEY010000015.1, from coordinate 14,055 downwards.
CCTCTTCCGGTTCTAAGGGTGACTTCATCTTCCGGGATTACGACGAAAGCGGCACCGAATATGTTTCCATTATGTTCGAAATGAAGAACGAAATGGATAGCTCCGTCAACCGAAAGAAGAATGCCGACCACTATGAGAAGCTCCACAGGGACCGGGTAGCCAAGAACTGCGAATATGCGGTGCTTGTCTCCACGCTTGAGGCCGACAGCGAAGTATTCAACACCGGCATCTACGAAGCGCCGAAGTACGGCAAGATGTACGTGGTCCGGCCGCAGATGTTCCTGAACATTATTTCCATCATCCGCAATGCGGCCAGAAACTCTCTGGAATACAAAAAGGAGCTGGCGCTGATCCGCGCGCAGAATGTGGACGTGGAGAACTTTGAAAACGACCTGAACGAGTTCAAAGATAAAATAGCCTACAACTACCGTCTGGCGAACAAAAAGTTCAAAGACGCCGTGGATGAAATCGATAAGACTATCGATATGTTGAACAAAATAAAAGAGAACCTTATCGGCTCTGAAAAGAATCTGCGGATAGCCTCGGAGAAGGCCGAGGAAATAACCGTCAAGAAGCTGGTCAGGAACAACCCGACCATGCAGCAGAAATTCGCCGAACTCGATATCCACAAATAAAAATGCGCCCCGCACTGCCTTTGGCAGGCGGGACGCTTTTTTTGTTATTCGGCATCGCGGGACATGAGCGCCATGCCTTTTCTGACGATTTCTTCAAAAGTGGCAGCCGGAATCAGCGCAATGCCGTGCTCGTCACTCCCGACAATCAGCCGCTGCCCGCCGGTCAGGCCGAACAGGTCTCTGGCCCCTTTCGGGATGACAATCTGGCCCCGGTCGTTGATGGTGACGGAACCCCAGACATTTTTCCCCACGGGAGCCGGCGGAAGCACGCCGATGCCTTCCACCTTTGCCGTGCTCACGAGACTGTCTATGGTGGTTCCGTAGACTCCGGCAAGCAGACTGCATTTTTCAATGTCGGGAACGGTGGCACCGCTTTCCCATTTGGCATAGGCCTGGCGCGATATGCCAATCTTTTCCGCTATTTCTTCCTGCGAATATCCGTGCATGTTACGGAGCATGACCAGGTTTTCTTTCAGCATCCCGAGTTCTCCTTATAAATCAAGCTTTTCAAAATTTCTGCAGGCTCTTCGGTATGATAATACCGTCATTGCCAGCCAGATTGCAATCCCCGAAAAGAGGAGAAGCAGCTGGCCCGTGAGCTTTTCCGTGCCGAAGGCGTTCAGCCAATTGAGACCGGGGATGTGGTGCAGGGCCTCAAAGAAGACAATAAACAGAAAGGCTCCGATCATATAGAGCACGAAAGGCTTCCCAAGCTTGGAGGCCGTTTTGAAGAATCCGCCGACAAAGACGGCGTTGAAAAGAGCAAAGAGAAAGAAGGCGGCCCCGAGGGCGAAGAGATTGGCGTTCATCAGCGCATTGCTGCGATATATGGGCGCGTCGGCGAGAACCGTCATCCGGACGATGACGGCGACGGCCATCAGCGCAAGCGTGCCGAGCTCCAGCAGGCAGACAAAGCCGTAGCGGCCTTTTACCACATCGCGTTTGGCAATCGGAAGCAGCGCGGAGAAAACGGTGTCGTTGGCCTCTCTGGCATACTCAAAGCTTTTGAACAGGCCGAGCGACGAGAAGAACGCCCCGCAGAGCACCGGGTACCCGGGAAGGAAAAACATCAGACCGAAAAGCATGAAGAGATAGGCCAGCACCGAGGCGCTGAGCGTCATCTCCTTGCGCAGTATGTCACGCATGCGAGGCACCTCCCTCCAGGCGAAGAATGCTATCTTCGAGACTTTCGCCCGGACGAGAATACGCCGCCGTAAAGTCCTCTTTCGGCATGGCGGCGGCAATCCTTCCCCCGGCAATATACACGATGTCGTCGGCACATTTTTCAAGATCGGAGATGATGTGTGTGGAGAAAAACACGGCCACCCCGTCCTTTTTGAGCTCCGAGAAAAGCTCCAGCAGTTCGTTGCGCGAAAACGGGTCCAGACCGCTCGTGGGCTCGTCCAGAATCAGGATTTCCGCCCGGTGCGAAAGGGCGACGAGCAGATTGAACTTCACCTTCATGCCTTCCGAAAGCTCCAGGGGGCATTTCGCTTCGTCAAGGCTGAAAAGAGTCCGATACTTCCGGTAGGCATCCTCGTCCCAACCGGCATAGAAGCTTTTGACAACGGCGACGATGTCCCCGATTTTCTTTCTCGGGTACCAGCTGACGGTGCCCGTGGAATAGCCGATGCGCTGTTTGATCTCCCTCTCGTTCACCGAAAGAGGCAGACCGAAATAGGAAACGGAACCCGCGTCCGGGTGAATCAGATTCAGCATGGCCTTGATGGTCGTGGTCTTGCCGGCGCCGTTCCGCCCGATAAAGCCGGTAATCCGCCCCTCGCCGACATCGAAGGAGACATCCTTCAGCGCAAAGGCTGGATACCGTTTGCCGAGGCCCCGCACTTCAACAATACTCATAGAAAAACTCCTTAATATGATTTCTGTGATTATTGTAAAGCCCGGTTGCCTGCCCTTCCACCAACCACACTTAACGAATTTTTCGATTTTCTGTTAAGTTCGGTTGCGCAGAGGGCGGCAGGACCTAAAAAAGAGAGAATTCCGATCAGGAAATTCTCTCTTTCAGTTTATCAAGCCATTCATAGGGGACACTGACCTGGCCCTTGCCCGTACCGGGGCTGATGTCCGGCTTCACATCGTAGCCGTGGAAGTCGCTGCCGCCGGTCTTGAGAAGACCGTGCTCGTCGGCGAACTGCTCCAGGTAGGCCATCTGCTTGCGGTTATGGCTGGAGTGGCGGCACTCTATGCCGTCAATGCCGAGATCGATGCAGTGTGTTATGAGGTCGTCCACATCGTCTTTATACTCATAAGGATGGGCGAGCACGGCCAGCCCGCCGGCGTTTTTGATAAGCTCGATGCAGCGCTCGATGGGCATGGTCTCTCGGGGCATATAGTAGCGCATCCCCTTGCCTACCAAGTGGGCAAAGGCGTCCTGCGTACTTTCCGCAAGGCCGGCCTCTATGAGAATCTGGGCGATGTGCGGTCTTCCGATGACCTTGCCGAAGCGTTTTTTCATCTCGATGTAGTCGACATCGATGCCGTCGTTCTGCATCTTATGGATAACGGCCAGGTTTCGGTTGTCGCGGTCGAAGACGATGAACTGCAGTTCGTCAATCAGCGCGGCGTTTTCGGTATCGATGAAATAGCCGAGGATGTGCACGGAACTCTTATACTTGGTACCGAACTCGATGCCGGGAATGACTTCGATACCGGCCCTGTCTCCGGCAGCCTTTGCCGCGGCAAAGCCCTCAACGGTATCGTGGTCGGTAATCGCAATGGCGGATAGCCCATAGGCCTTTGCCATGATAGGCATTTCTTCGGGGAGAACGGAACCGTCCGACGCGGTGGTATGCATATGTAAATCTATGTTGCTCAAAGTGTGCTGACGAACTCCTTTGCCTTGGCGTAGATGGACTGCGGGTCTTCGCCGATGAAGAACTCGCCTTTTTCATAAAGGACTTTACCGTTCACCATGGTGAGCAGAACGTTTTCCTTGCTGCCGGAATAGACGATGTTTTTGACGGTGTTGTGTTCGGGCTGCATGTTCGGGCGCGAAAGGTCCAGAACAACGAGATCCGCCTTCTTGCCGACGGCCAGATTGTTGCAGCAGGAAAGACCGATCATATCGGCTCCGTTGACGCAGGCCATGCGCAGAACCTCGTCGGCCGGGCAGGCCGAGGCGTCGCCGAGAAGATTTTTCTGCAGAACCGAAACGAGATACATCTCGCGGAACATGTCGAGCGCATTGTTGGAGGCGGCACCGTCCGTGCCGATGGCAATCCGGATGCCCGCCTTGCGCATCTTCTCGACCGGAGCCACGCCGCTGGCCAGCTTCATATTGGAAGCGGGGCAGGTGACGGCATAGAGCCCTTTTTCGGCAAAGAGGGCAATGTCCTCGTCGTTGAACCAGACGCAGTGATATCCGCCGCCGCCATAGTCGAAAAAGCCGATGGAATCGAGATACTGCGGCGGCGTCATTCCGTGGCGCTCGATGCAGCCTTCCACCTCCGCCTTGGTCTCGCTCAGATGCATGAAACAGGGGGAACCGTATTTGCCGGCGAGAGAGGAGAGGTATTCCATCCGTTCAACACAGGTGGTGTATTCGGCATGCAGACCGAGAATGTAGCTCAGACGGTCGTTCATGCCGTTGTATTTCAGATATTCGCGCTCGATGTTTTCCGGGTCCTTGTCAAAATCGTTGAGAGAGGCACAGATGACGGACCGGTAGCCGCTGTCAATCACGGCGGCGGTATAGGCCTCGTTGTGAAAATACATGTCGAAGCAGCTTGTGATGCCGCTCGTCAGGTATTCCATGATGCCGATTCTGGCAAAGTTGTAGACGGCCTCGTCGGTCAGCTTTGCCTCGTTCGGGAAGACGGACTCGTTCAGCCACCGGTGCAGGGGCTTGTCATCCGCCAGAGAACGCAGGAAGGTCATGGCCGTATGCGCATGCGAATTCTTGAAGCCGGGCATCAGCAGATTGCCGCCGAGGTCGATTTCACGCTCGAAGCCGGGCATTTCATCCGGCTTGGGCCCGACGTAGGATATCACATCCCCGTCGACCCAGCATTCGCCTTCGCCTATCCGACAGGAGACGTCGTCAAAAGATAAGATTTTACCGTTATAGAAACGAATCATTCCCAATACTCCTTGCCGCCGCACTGCCGGACAATCTCGCTCCTTACCGCCATCATGCCGGTGTAGGTCGGCAGGATGAAGACGGGCATTTCGCTCTTGCGAAGCGTGGAGACGAGTTCTTTGCAGTCGCTCTCCTTCGTGATTTTTTCTTCGGGTACGCCGGCTTTCAGGAGACGCTCAAAGACCTCCCGGTACCGCATGCCGGAAACATAGATGTGATGTACCCGGCAGTCGTTCAGAGCCTCAAAATTGGCCGTTTCGAGCCAGGTGACATCGACGCCGTCGGATACATTGTTGTTCAGATAAATGGAAAGGACAAAGTCCTCCTCATAGCGCTTTAAAAACTCCAGCACCTGGTCGCATCCGGCGCCGTTTTTGATGAGCACCATGCGCGCGCCCTTTTCGCAGAGCTGGGGCAGAAGCTCCATCCGGCCGAAACCGCAGTTGAAACGGTCGAGCGCCTCGGAGGCAAAGCGGCGCTCTATGCCCATTTCGGTCATGGCGGCAAAGGCACCGAGAGCATTGTAGACGTTGTAAAGAGCCGGCAGATTGATGCCGAGAACGAGGCTTTCCCCGCAGGCATCCACGCGGATACGGCTGCGGCTCATGTCCTGCTCGAGAATTTCGCTCACGCTGTAATCGGGAGCGGTTCTGGCATATCCGCAGGAGGGACAACGGAAGGCCCCGAGGTGGGAAAAGGTCATATAGTCATATTCCAGAGGCGCACCGCATTCGATGCACTCCTTTACATCGGACGAACCGGAGTAGCCGACCTTCTCGGCCGCTTCGCGGGAGATGCCGTAGCGGACGACCCTGTTGGGAACGCCCTCTGCGAGAGAGGCGGACACGCTGTCATCCGCATTGAGGACGAGAACGGCATCCGGTGCGTTTTTAATGGCGGTTCTTATGCCGTCCCGGGTACCCTGCACGCCGCCGAAGCGCTCTACCTGGTCCACAAAGAGATTGGTGACGAAGATGACCTTCGGCTGAATTTGGCGGCAGACTTCCCGGCTTGCAAATTCATCGGTTTCGAGAATGGCATAGCGCTTTTGGCAGTGACCGGAGAGAGTGGAATTCATAATGAAGTCCGTTGTGATGCCCTCGATGAGGTTGGCCCCGGTGAGGTTGGCAAAATAGGAAAGCCCCGCTCTTTTAAAGCCTTCCTCAAGGATGCGGACGCTCGTTGTCTTGCCGTTTGTACCGGTGACAACCACGCAGTCGACTCCCGAGGAAAGAACCTTCAGCAGTTCGGGGCAGATTTTCAGAGCTATGCGACCGGGGGCTCCGGTGCCGCCGCGCCTGAGAACGCGGCAGGCAAAACGCAATATTCTGGCTGTTATTAAGGCAATAAAAATTCTTATTTTCATGGCTTGAAATTATAACACAAAAAGGAGTAGCGTTGCTACTCCTTTCCGCTATATTTATGAGGACAAAATGAAAAAGATAAAACCTCTACTTGCATGTTTAATAATACAGACAATATGTTATGTAAATAAGTGCGAAATTGTTACATAAATATTAAATCCATTTCGCAATGTATTTATGAATCATGAATGCGGGCTTGTAGGAGAGTTTGGAAGTCCTGAGAGCCGGAATTCCCATATCATCCTCCCGGTTGATATAGCGAACGGAAGGATGCCGCGCAACGGCGAGCTTCGTCATCTCCCGGCAGACAATCGGGTAGGCTCCGTTTATGTTAACATCGGCTTTCTCGAAATGGACGTTGAAGCAGTCCTCGCTGCAGAGCTCACCCACGGAAAAACCGAGGATTCTGCCGCCGTGGAGCAGAGCGCCTCCGTCCAGCTTCAGCTTTTCGTAGGCGGCAAAGGCACGAACGATGGCATCGTGCTCGTACGCAATGCTGCCCTCCAACCGGCCGGCGTTTTCCTCCTGCCAGCAGGAAAGCATGTCCATGCAGGCGGGAATCAGCTCCCTGGTAATGGGAACGAACTGCCAGCCTTCATGCTCGGCCTCGAAGCGGTTGCAGTGATTTTTCTTTCCGTGCATCGCCTTGCCGGCATAGGTGGAGAGCTTCTCGGCCTCATAGACATAGTCGGAGGCATCTTCGCAGAGCGTGTATTCGAACTGCCCGGGAAAAAGCTCTTCCAGAAGACGGACATTCTTCTCCTCCACACCGTAGATGCGCAAAGGATAACCCCGGCTGTCGGCGAATTCCTTCAGTTCCAGAACAGTCCGGCGGAGGTCGCCGCTTCCGACGGGAAAGGCAAAGGCGGGGGAGCCGCCGTAGCGCAGTTTGGTAATCATCCGGTCTCCGGAGCGGGCCACAAGCTGTTTGTAATATTTATTCCAGATGTATATGTTGCCGAAGTTGAAGTCGGCACTTCTGGAGTTTTCGGCAAAGACAATCGGATCGATCCAGTCCTTGTCATCCAGGGTGATGGTTTTAAAAGTAAGCATTATTCCTCGCTGCCCGAAGCAAGAGAGAGCAGCTTTCCGCGTTCGTTGTTTTCCGGGAAATCAATGACATAGTCAAGCAGAAAATCAAGCATTTCGCCAATCTGCCTGCCGCGCAGACCAAGCGCGGCCAGGTCGTTCCCGTTGACGGCCAGATGCCGGACGGAGAAGCATTCTCCGCTTTTGAGGACCTTTTTCATCATGGCCTCGTGCCCGCCGCCGTAAAAGATGTCCATGCACTGGGAAGCACAGCTGACGGTGTCCACACCGTATTTCGAAAGCATGTGTTTCCAGCCCTTGACGTCTTCGGGGGGAGCGCTCTTCAGAAGCTCGCAGCATTCGCTGCAGCAGACAACGGTGTGCCCGTCGAGCCGGAGAGACTTGAGCAGAGCGGACACGGATTCCGTACAGTCACCGGCGGCGAGAACATAGCAGAAGGCGGCCCAGCGGGGGAGTGCCTTTTTCGGCATGCCGGCAATGCGGCGCAGCGCGTCTTCTCTGGAAAGCCGGCCCGCAAGGAAGGCGTCGAGCAGGCCGTAGTCTATGACGGTGTACAGCTGCTCCGGCCGGTCGGTCAGGAGAATCTTCTCTATTTCATCGCGCACGCGCTCGGCCGATAGAGCGGCAGCGAGCGGGGCATTTTCACGGATGGCATCGAGCGTGTCCGGCTCAATGCCGAAGCCGAGCCGGGAGGAGAAGCGGAAGGCACGAAACATCCGCAGCGCATCTTCTTCAAAACGCTTTGCCGGCTTGCCGACGGCGCGGACAATGCCTTTCTTTATGTCTTCGGTCCCGCGGAACGGATCTATCACCGTGCCGTCATGCATAATGGCCATGGCGTTGATGGTGAAATCCCTGCGCGAGAGGTCCGTGGTCAGGTCTCCCACAAAGCGGACGGAATCCGGATGCCGGTGGTCGGCATAGTCCCCGTCGCTGCGGAAGGTGGTCACTTCGACGAGCCGGGAACCGATTTTGACCGTTACCGTGCCGTGTTTGAGGCCCATCGTAAGAGAACCCGGAAACACTTCCAGCACCTGCTCCGGCAGAGCGGAGGTGGCTACATCCCAGTCATTCGGGGTGACGCCGAGCGCCATGTCGCGCACGCAGCCGCCCACGAGACAGGCCATGTACCCGCGGGACGAGAGCTTGATCAGTACGGTTTTTACGTATTTCGGGATGCTGATTTCCAACTTGAAACAGACCTCTGTCGAGAGTATAATTACAATGTTAATTTTATCATTATTAAGGATGTTGAGCAATGGCGGATTTTGAAAATTACATGAGCCCCGGCAGGAGAGGCCACCTCGTAGGAATAGGCGGGGTGTCGATGTCCTCTCTGGCCGAAGTCCTTTTTGACATCGGCCTCAATATTTCCGGTTCCGACACCATCGAAAGCAAAAATGTAGACAATCTCATTTCCCTCGGCATTCCTGTTTCCATAGGGCACGATGCCTCCAACATTACCGACGATGTCGAATTCGTCATCCGCACCGCTGCCTGCCACGACGACAATCCGGAGATTGCCGCCGCACACGAAAAGGGCATTCCCGTTTTCGAGCGTACGCAAGCCTGGGGTGCCATCTCCAAAGACTACAACAACGCTCTCTGTATTGCCGGTACCCACGGCAAGACGACGACGACCAGCATGTGCACGCATATCCTGATGGCGGCCGAAAAGGACCCGACGGTCATGATCGGCGGAACGCTGCCGCTGCTGAATGCGGGGCACCGGATCGGCCACGGCAACACGATTATTATGGAGTCCTGCGAGTACTACAACTCGTTCCTCAGCTTTTTCCCGACGATTGCCGTCATTTTGAACATAGAGGCCGACCATCTGGACTTTTTCAAGGATCTTGACGAGCTCAAGCGCTCCTTCCGCATTTTTGCATCCAAGGTGCCGGAGAGCGGCGGTTACATCGTAGCCAATGCGGATGACCCCAATACCATGTCCGCCATAGAGGGCCTGAAGCGCAAGGTCATCACCTTCGGCATGTCGGACAGTGCCGATGTCTATGCCAAAAACATCCGGTATTCCGGCGTGAATACCGTGTTTGACGTGTACTACAAGAACAAGCTGTATACGGACGTTACGCTGCATGTTCCCGGCGAGCACAACGTGAAAAATGCGCTGGCTGCCACGGCCGCCTCCATATGCCTCGGCATCCGTCCCAACGCGGTCAAATACGGTCTTGCCGGCTTCAACGGAGCGGGCCGCCGTTTCGAATTCAAAGGCAAATACAACGGTGCGGATGTGTATGACGATTATGCACACCACCCCGGCGAGCTCAAGGCTCTGCTGGATGCCGTGGAGCCGCTCGGCTACCGCCGCACGATTCTTGTATTCCAGCCGCACACCTACTCCAGAACGGCCGCCCTGTTTGAAGACTTCGTGGAACAGCTGAAACGTCCGGACCTGGTTCTGCTGGCGGAAATTTATGCCGCGAGAGAGCAGAACACCATCGGCATTTCCTCGGCGAGCCTGGCGGACAGGGTGGAAGGCGCCACCTTCTTCGAGGATTTCGACTCCATAGAGAACATGCTGCACTCGATTGCCCGCCCGGGGGACATCATCCTCACGGTCGGCGCCGGCAACGTGTACCGCATTGGCGAGTCGCTGCTGAAGCTTTAAAACAAGAGAACAAAAAAGAACTCCTTTCGTTTGAAAGGAGTTCTTTTTGTGTTTTGCAATCTTATACCATTGCTGCGGTGATGATAGACATCTGGTAGACTTCTTCGGCGTCACAGCCGCGGGACAGGTCGTTGATAGGAGCATTGAGACCCTGAAGGATAGGACCGTATGCTGCGAATCCGCCGAGACGGGCTGCAATTTTGTATCCGATGTTGCCGGAGTTGATTTCGGGGAAAATGAAGGTGTTGGCATAGCCTGCAACCTTGGAGCCGGGGAACTTCAGCTGGCCGACAACGGGGGAAACCGCTGCGTCAAACTGCATCTCGCCGTCGATTTCAAACTCGGGAGCTGCTTCCTTCGCAATGGCGCAGGCATTGCGGGCCAGCTCGGGGAGAGCGCCCTTGCCGGAGCCCTTGGTGGAGTAGGACAGGAAGGCAACTTTCGGCTCCATGCCGAATTTTTTCGCTGTCTTTGCGGTCTCAATGCCGGTTTCGGCGAGCTGAGCGGCCGCTGTGAGAACAACATTGCCCTCTTTGTCGAGCTTGTCCTGGTAGTCTATGTTGATGGCGCAGTCGCCCATGCAGAGCATCTCATCGTCTCTTACGAGAATGAAGCAGGAGGAGACAAGGTTTGCACCGGGCTTGGTCTTAACGAGCTGGAGAGCCGGACGGACGGTATCGGCCGTGGAGTAGGTGGCGCCGCCGAGAAGAGCGTCGGCCTTGCCCTGCTTTACGAGCATGGTGCCGAAGTAGTTGCTCTTGAGAAGATTGGCCTTGCAGTCTTCGGGGCTCATTTTGCCCTTGCGGAGCTCGACCATCTTTGCGACCATTTCATCCATGCCTTCGTAGGTTGCGGGATCGATGATTTCAAGACCTTCAATGTCAAAACCGCCGTCGGCAGCTGCCTTCTTGACGGCTTCCACGTTGCCTACGAGAATGGGAGTGAGGAAACCGTCTTTCTTCAGTCTGGCTGCAGACTCGAGAATTCTTGCATCAGTGCCTTCCGTGTAGACTATTTTGCGCGGATTGGCTTTAAGGATTTCTACTAAATTTTCAAACATATTTATCCCTCCGAATAAAATTTTTGCTTATCCTTATATAATCTAGCACTTGCCAACCCCTTTTTCAAGAAATATAATAAGCACACTATGATAGACCAGACATTAATAAGAAATTTTTCGATAATAGCGCACATTGACCACGGTAAATCCACCCTGAGCGACCGGCTCATCGAGAAGTGCAATGCCGTCGACCAGAGAATCATGCAGGACCAGATTCTGGACGACATGGCGCTCGAAAAGGAGCGCGGAATTACCATCAAGGCTAGGGCCGTAGGCCTGAATTACAAGGCGCCGGACGGAAAGAACTATACCCTGAATCTGATAGACACCCCGGGGCATGTCGACTTCAACTATGAAGTCTCCCGTTCGCTGGCAGCCTGCGAAGGAGCTTTGCTGGTGGTGGATGCTTCGCAGGGCGTGGAAGCGCAGACGCTTTCCAACACCTACCTGGCTCTGGACAACAATCTGGAGATTCTGCCGGTGCTGAACAAGATAGACCTGCCGGCGGCCGACCCGCAGCGCGTCAAGAACGAGATAGAGGAAATCATCGGCATTCCGGCGCAGGACGCACCGGAAATATCCGCCAAGGCCGGCATCAATATCGATGCCGTGCTGGATGAAATCGTAAACGGCGTGCCCTGCCCGCAGGGAGACGTCAATGCCCCTCTGAAGGCCCTGGTGTTCGACAGCCAGTATGACAATTATCGCGGTGTCATCGTCTTTATCCGCGTGGTGGACGGCAGAATCCGGAAGGATGACGACGTTCTCCTGATGTCCACCGGTGCGGTTTACAAAACCGTGGAAGTCGGGCATCTGCGTCCCATCGGCTTCGACCCCTGCGATGAACTCACGGCGGGCGATGTCGGCTACTTCACGGCATCGATTAAAAACGTTGCCGATACGAACGTCGGCGATACGGTTACTTTGGCCGCCGAACCGACGGGGGAGGCCCTGCCGGGCTACCGGCCGGCCCGACCGATGGTATACTGCGGCATCTATACGGAAGACGGTTCCAAGTATCCGGATCTCCGGGATGCTCTCGACAAGCTGAAGCTGAACGATGCCTCCCTGAGCTACGAGCCGGAGAGCTCGGTGGCGCTGGGCTTCGGGTTCCGCTGCGGCTTCCTCGGCATGCTCCACATGGAGGTTATTCAGGAGCGGCTCGAGCGCGAGTTCGACCTGGACCTGGTAACCACGCTGCCATCCGTCATCTACAAGGTCGTAAAGACCGACGGCAGCACCGTCTATGTCGACAACCCGCACAACTACCCCGACCCGTCGCTGATAGCGGAGGCCTATGAGCCCTATATGAACGTCAGCATCATCACGCCGAGCGAGTTCGTGGGCAACATCATGCCGCTGTGTCAGGACAGACGCGGCGAATATAAAGACATGCAGTATCTGGACAAGCGCCTGGTGGAGCTGCGGTACCAGATGCCGCTCAACGAGATTATCTACGACTTCTTCGATACCCTGAAGGCCCGCACCAAAGGCTATGCCTCGTTGGACTATGAACTGGCGGACTACAAGCTGAGCGACCTCGTCAAGGTGGACATGCTCCTCAACGGGGACCAGGTCGATGCGCTCTCTTTCATAGCGCATAAGGACAAGGCCTACGGCAGAGCGAGAAAGCTCTGCGAAAAGCTCAAGGAAAACATCCCCAGACAGCTGTTTGAGATTCCGGTACAGGCGGCCAACGGCGGCAAGGTCATTGCCCGAGAGACGGTCAAGGCCCTGCGGAAGGATGTTCTCGCCAAGTGCTACGGCGGCGACATCACGCGTAAAAAGAAGCTGCTCGAAAAGCAGAAGGAAGGCAAAAAGAAGATGCGCCAGCTCGGTACCGTGCAGATACCGACGGAGGCATTCCTGGCCGTCCTCAAACTGGACGAAGAATAAGAAAATATTTGTTGGGGCGCATCACCGGATGCGCCCTGTTTTTATATTTCAGTTGAATGTGTATAATAAAAGTGATACACTGTCAGCGGAGGAGTGAAATATGAAGAAGACTGATTTGGTACACGTTAGAATAGATCCGGAGACAAAACAGCAGGTGGAAGAAATATTTGACAGGCTTGGTGTTAACACATCTTATGCCGTGAATATGTTTTTCAATCAGGTTATTCTGAATGAAGGGTTTCCGTTTGATGTCAGGATTCCGAAGCCGGAGATGAATGATGCGGAAAAACTTGCAAAAGCAATTGATTCGACCGGAGGAAACGGTTCCGTGTCACAGCGGAATCAAAAGATTCTGCACCTGCTGGCTGAGGGTGACATTGACTATGAAACCGCTGTTTTTGCACTGAAAAGGAGCTTTGCATGAAAGACCCCTATGTTTATGAAGGAACCAATATCCTAATAAATCTTGCCGGGATAAAAGACCAGAATAAACTGGATGACTTCGAGAGTACACTTGTTCAGGCGGCTGTTATTAACTTGAGCAGAACATTCAGAAGTACCGGTTCGGCAAAAGATATCTTTTTCATTCATAAAGAGTTATTCAAAGAGATATACGCCTGGGCAGGTGAAAAACGCACAATAAATGTAGTAAAAAGAGAACCGGTGCTCGGCGGTGAATCTGTTATGTACATTGATAAGGATTATATCAATGTTGACATTGAGAAGCTGGACAGAAAGATAGAAAGCATAAACTGGGATGCGATTTCTTTTGAAGACAAAATAAGCGAGACGGCAGACATTATCAGTGAGCTTTGGAGAATACACCCTTTCAGAGAAGGTAACACGAGAGCCGTCAGCGTGTTTTTATATTACTTTATGAAAGACAAAGGGCTTGCATTGAATAATGAATTCATCAGTGAACATGCAAAGTTTTTTAGAAATGCTCTTGTATTGAACTCGCTTGATGAGAACAGCAATCCCGAGCCTCTCAAAGCGATACTGGAAGATGCGGCAACCGATGCCCCGCTGCAAGAAGATTCGAAAGATAAATATGGCACAATTAATGGGTACGATTTAAAAGATTACAGATACGACTACCACAGTTCAAGCGAAAAAGGATAAGTACTTGGGTGGCTGTAAGATGATTGTAGGAGATGTAGGAGCTAAAAAACACGCCTGGGAGTGCGGACAAAAACCTGGACCAAAACAGGAGGTCACGCACATGGTATCACTGGCAAATCGGATAGAAGCAGTAAGATTGTATATAGAAAAGGGATTTGACTACAATCTGGTATGGCTGGAACTTGGATATCCGAGTG
>JAZUEY010000014.1:0-22403 GCA_045640405.1 Candidatus Limivicinus sp. | reverse complement strand
AAGGACAAAAACATACGCATGGCCATCATTTCCAACAAGCCGGATGCCGCCACGAGAGAGCTTGCCGCTCAGTTTTTCGGCTGTCTGCTGGACTTTGCCGTGGGCGAGAGCGCGAAGATAAAAAGAAAGCCGGATCCAGCGGCCCTGAATGCCGCCATCGGCGAATTCGGTGCCGAACGGGAGGACTGTGTCTACATCGGAGACACAGAGGTTGACATAATCACAGCCGAGAATGCCGGAATCGATTGCATCGCCGTGACCTGGGGTTTCCGTACGGAGCCGGAGCTTTTGGACAGCGGAGCCACGGTTCTTGCCAAAAACGCCGAAGAATTATACGAACTATTAACATAATATTATATACGTAATATGGTTGACATAAACAAAGAACGGTTCGAACTGTACCGGGACAATCTCATAGAGTGGAACAAGGTGATGAACCTGACGGCGATAACCGAGCCGCACGAGATAGACACGCTGCATTTTCTCGATTCGCTCGCGCTTCTGAATTTTGCCGACTTTAAGGGTAAATCCGTTATCGACGTCGGCACGGGGGCGGGCTTCCCGGGCCTTCCGCTGAAAATCGCGGAGGAGAGCCTGCAGCTTACGCTGCTCGACAGTCTCGACAAGAGGCTGAACTTCCTCAAGGACACCTGCGAAAAGCTCGGCCTGGATGACGTCCGGTTTGTGCACGCGCGGGCCGAGGAGATACCGGATGGCTTCCGGGAGAGCTTTGACGTTGCCGTGTCCCGCGCTGTCGCCAGGCTGAACACGCTTGCCGAGTTCTGTCTCCCGTATGTGAAGCCGGGCGGCCTCTTCATCGCGATGAAGGGCCCGGATTTCGAAGCCGAGCTCGAAGAGGCCAAACCGGCCATCCGTATGCTCGGCGGCAAATGCGAACACTGCGAAAGCTACACGATACCCGGTACCGACGTGACCCACAGCGCCCTGATCATCCGCAAGAATTCCCCGACGCCTTCAAAATACCCAAGGCGTTTCGCACAGATAAAAAAATCCCCTCTTGTTTAGAAAGGAGTTCGCAACGTGAAAACGAAATACTTTCTCGATAAAAAGTCTTTTTGCGGTCGGGCCGCCTTCATACTGCTGCTCATTGCGGTGCCGTTTTTCGGAATAGGCGGAATCAACTACTTTAAAGACATGGCGGCCAACAGCGTTCCCCTGGTGACGGAAGTGGCGCTTCCGGCCGTTGCCTGCCTGCTGTTTGCCCTGTTCATTGCCGTTTTCGGCCGCAAGGGCTTCTGGACAAGCTTCCTGCCGCTGATGCTCGGCATGATAGCCCTGATGCTGCTGGCTTTTAAGGAGAACGGAGTATCCCTCATCGGTCTCGGAGAGGTTTTCATCTGCTTCCTGATTGTGATTCTCTACAGCTGCACGATTTTCGGCGCGATAGGAACGAAGTTCTTTGCCTTTGCCATTATCGTCTTGGAACTGGCTTTCAAATGCGTTTTCCAGTACTGGCCGCTGGTTTCGGGCGGGACTCCGGTCGGAGCCGTCCGGGCTCTCGGCGAGGTCGCCTGGTTCTTCATGATTCTGGGTTTTGCCTTTGTTACCCTCGGCCTCCGGAAGAAGAACACCCTGGACAAGGAGAAGGCCAAGGCGGTTACGCCGCCGCTCCCCGGTAACGGCCTGGCGCATTCGGACCCCAATCCGGCGGAAGTGATTCCGGCCCCGGTTGTGCCGGAGATTCCGCAGCCGGGCGAGGAGCCGGCAGAGGAAGCGGTTATACCCGCGCCGGAGAGCGAAGCAACGGAATAAATGACGGAAAAGAAATCCAGCAAAACTGTATATCTATTTATCATTGCGATTCTGATTCTTGCAATAGCGGTCTTTGCCTTCATGTTCAAAAACATCGCCGACGGCCGCTCATACGAGAGATATATGCGCAGTGCCGAGGAGAGCATGTCCGCTTCGGACTTTGACAGTGCGCTCTCCGCGCTTCGAAAGGCCGCCGCCATCGACCAGACGGACGAATGCCTGCTGAAGATGGTGCAGTGCTACGAAACGCTGGGCAACTTCGAGAAGGCGCTGGAGACGCTCCGCATGCTAAATACGAACGACCCGGCCATCGCCGCGCGCATCTCCACCGACGAGGCCCGGTTCAAGGCGGCATCGGGAGGCGTCAGTGTTACCATAGCGGGGAAGGAGTATTCCTCCCTCGATACCTCGCTCATTCTCGACGGACGCGGTCTCGACAGTTCGGCCCTTTATGATGTTGCCAAGCTCTATGCGATAGACAATCTGTCCCTGGCCGGCAACAGCATAACGGACATTTCTCCGCTGGCGGCTCTGGGCGGCCTGACGACGCTGAACCTGAACAACAACCAGGTCAGCAATCTGGCACCGCTGGCAGGGCTCGTGTCCCTCCGGACGCTGTATCTCGACAACAATCCGATTCAGGACTTTTCGCCGCTCTATTCGCTGCCGAATCTGACGTTTCTCAGCATAAAGGGCATCGAACTCAAGGAATCGGAACTGCAGACGCTCTCGGCGGCCCTGCCGAACTGCGCAATAAACGGCGCCAATGCCACGGCGGATTCCGAGCTGATTGCACTCGGCGGCGTTACCTTCCCCGTAGACATCAGCGACCCGCTGGACCTCAGCTACAGGGGAATCACGGACATCTCCGCGCTTTCCAAGTGCTCCAAGCTTACGAGCATCAATCTCCGCGGCAATGAAATCATTGACATCAGCCCGCTGATGGACATCCAGTATCTCAACACCGTGGACATATCCGAAAACAACATCAGCGACATCCGTCCGCTGATGGGCGTCAACTCCCTCAAGCACCTGAATGCCGCCGACAATAACATTGCCACCACCGTTTCGCTCGGTGCCAACACGGCGCTGACCGAGCTGAACCTGAACAACAACCCCATCAGCAATTTCTCGGGGCTTGCCAAGCTGAAGAACCTGACGAACCTGAGCCTGAAGAACACGGGGCTGCAGAGCACGGACATCAAGTATTTCCAGCTCATGTCCAACCTGCTTACGCTGGACATCACCGAGAATACCGACATCTCCGGCGAGGCCTTCCAGCAGCTGCAGAGCCTGATTCCGAGCTGCGAAATCAGCGCCTCGGACCTTGTGTATTCGCTCGATTTTGCCGGCATGCCGATTTCTTCGGATGCACGCGTGCTCGACATGCCGAATGCCGGCATCAACGATCTGAGCGGGCTTCTCAACTTCAACAAGCTCGAGAGCATCAATCTTTCCGGCAATACTATCGACTCGCTGTATTATTTCTCGCTCACGGAGAGCTGGAGAACGCTGAGAACCCTGAACCTGAGCGGCAACAACATCTCGGACATCACGCCGCTTTCGGGTCTGAAATATCTGGAAATCCTCAATCTCACGGACAACAACATTACGAACATCACGGCGCTTTATTCCATGGACAGCCTGCGGGAGCTCTACATCGGGGCGAATCCTCTGACGGAGGACCAGATCCGCGAGCTCAATGCCTATTTGCCGAATTGCACAATTATTTTCCAATAATTTCTACATCCCATAAAAGACACAATATGCTATAATGTAATCATCAAAACAAAGGAGCTGACGTTATGAAGTTCACATTTACAGAAAAGAAAATGAACTCTTCCGATTCTCTCCGTGATTATGCCGAGAAGAAAATCGGCAAGCTGGACAGATTCTTCCGCGATGAGGCGGAGGCGTTTGTCACTTTCAGCATCGAGCGCGGCAGAGACCTGGCGGAGATTACCATCCACAATAACGGCCTGTACTACAGAGCCAGCGAGATTACCAACGACATGTACGCCTCCATCGATTCCGGCGTGGCAGCCATCGAGCGCCAGATTCGCCGGAACAAGACCCGTCTCGAAAAGCGCCTGAGAGAGGGCGCCCTGGAGAAGGAAGCGGCCATAGCGACGGACTTTGCCGCCTATGAAGAAGAGGCGGAAGACGAGAACGAATTCAAAATCGTCCGCAGCAAGCACTTTTCTATCATGCCCATGTCCCCCGAAGAGGCCATTCTGCAGATGAACCTGCTGGACCACGAGTTCTTCGTCTTCAAGAACATGGACGAAGGCGGCGCGGTTTCCGTTGTCTACAAACGCCGCAACGGCGGCTACGGCCTGATCTGCGATGACGGGGGTGACGGAGAATGAAGTGCCCGAGATGCGGGGCCGAGATGACCCTGGACGCCCACCGCAAGATTCCTCTCAACATGTGCTACGAGTGCGGGTACATTGAAGGAAGAGCCGATGAGGACGGCACTTTTGTACACGACAACCGGACGAATTTTTCCCATCTGAAGTATCTTAACTTCAATGAATCGGCAGCCTTTCTGGCCAAGGGGCTCAAACTGGAGGAGCGAGAAGTCAGAGAATGGCTTCTCGGCGAGTATTACATAGGCTGAAATAAAAAAACTCTGACCGTCGGTCAGAGTTTTTTTGTGCCTTTAACGGCAGATGTAGCAGTTCCACTCGTCGGAGTGCTTGTGCGCCAGGATTTCGAGGCCGCTTTCGGCCAGAGCCGCTTCCACTTCCGGCTCGCGGCCGTCTATGATGCCGGAGCAGATGAACACGGCATCCTCCGCCATGAAGGCGCGCACCTTCGGTGCCAGGGCGATGATGACGTCGGCCACGATGTTGGCGGTGACGACGTCAAAGCCGCTGAAACGGCCGTTGATAACGTCCCCGCAGCGGGCGTCGATTTCCTGCCCGTTCAGAGCTGCATTGGAACGGACAACGTCCGGAGCCTTTTCGTCAATGTCCACGGCCGTGCAGCTTTCGGCTCCCAAAATCAGGGACCCGATGCCGAGAATACCGCTGCCGCATCCGAGATCCAGCACCTTCTTCCCGGCGCAGTCCGTCTCGCTCAGTGCCTCCAGGCACATCTTCGTGGTCGGGTGGGAACCGGTGCCGAAGATAAGCCCCGGGTCGAGAACCAGGGGAAAGAGCTGCTTTTCTGCAAGCGTTCCGGAGACGTTTTCGCGCTCCCACTCGGGGATGACGAGAAAACGGCCGATTTCCATCGGCTTGTAGTACTGCCGCCAGTTGTTCTCCCAGTCACTGTCCTGCACATGCCGGGCCCCGCAGCCGGGGAACCGCTGCCGGACGGCGGCCAGCAGGGCCGCATCGCTCTCCTCAACCCAGAACTTCACGCGGCTGAGCCCCCTGTAGGCGTTCTCCAGTTCTTCGTCGACATAGTCCCAGTACTGGCGGTTGTTCTCAAGGAAGGCTTTGAAATCGTCTTCGTTTTCAACCTGCCAGCCGCTTATGCCAAGGTCTTCCAGCGCGGCACAGATTTCGTCTATCGACTGCTCCGCCGCGTCAATTGTAAATTCCTGATAATTCATGGTTTGAATTTTACCTTTTCCTGTGTTATACTGTCAAGTACTGCAGGGTTGGTATATCGGTATTACTTCAGCTTCCCAAGCTGACTAGGCGGGTTCGACTCCCGTACCCTGCTCTTATAAAAGCGCATACCAAGGAGAATTTACTCCAAGGTGTGCGCTTTTTCTATGCTGTCGTAAGACGGGTTTTATCATAACAAGGATAGTAATTTGAATCCGGGAAGGCTTACAGCGGCGACGAGCCCCTGCCGGAACAGACCGTAATGGGGATTGCCCACATCGAAAATCAGGAGATACACGCAGATAAAAGCCAGCGCCAGAGCCAGCAGAATCAGCGTTGCAAAAAAGACTCCCGGCTGCACTTTTTTCAGATTCGCCTCGGACTCCTTCCTGTAATGCTCCAGCGCCGTATGGGCCTGCTCCAGACGATCTTCTTTTTCTGCAAGAGTTTTTTCCAGATACTCAATCTTCTGCTCGTTGAAACGGGCTTCCACCTTCAGCTCCGCCAGTTGCTTCACAAACTCCGCCTCTCGGGGGAGGAGATGTTGCTTTCTATGCCGAACACCGCGTCGATGGAGATGCCCAGCACGGCGCAGATATAGCCCGTGGTATAGATGGTGGTTGCTTTGGAACGCTCTGAAAAAAAGTTGTTGACCGTGTTGACGGAGAAATCCTCTATCCCGAAACGCTCGGAAATCTTATTGCATATGTCCTGATTGGTATAGCCCAGACGGTTCCTCGCCGCCTTGCACATATCCTTTATGCGGGTGTGAACGCTGACGGAGCCGCCCTCGTCCAGAACGACTTTCTCTGACATGGGTTTTCTCCTTTCCAGTGTGATTGGCAATTCTGACAATCAAAATACAATAGCTTCCAGTTTTGGCAACATCGGAAATTCTTCCAGTCAAATTGGAAAGAATTGGCTTGCAATCGGAAAGCGGATTTCAGTATTTTGTGCCTGCAAAGAAAAAAGCACGGGAGGTGAGCCCCATGGGCCGGTTTCTTCTGCCTGCCATTATAACAGGATAACAGAACCATGTCAAAAACTGCACATATCAGAAAAGGAGAAAAAATGAAAAGTATAATGAGACCCGGGCTGCTGGTTCTCGCCTTAGCGATTCCCCTGTGCGTCGGCGGGGTTGCCGCCATGCTCACCAGGAATATGATGAAGGAATATATGCTTCTGAACAAGCCGCCCCTATCGCCTCCGGGCTGGATGTTCCCGGTGGTGTGGACCATTCTCTACATAATGATGGGCCTTGCCTCGTATCTTGTATTGACCTCCGGCGCTGACCGGTCTCTGATCATCAAGGCCCTTGTATTCTACGGAATACAGCTCGCGCTGAATTTCTTCTGGTCCCTTCTCTTCTTTAACGGATCCCTGTACCTGTGGGCGCTTGTCGAGCTTCTAGGCATGTGGGCGATGATTATCGTCACCACGGTGCTCTTCTTCCGGGCAAGCCCAGCCGCGGGAGTTATGATGATTCCCTATATACTCTGGTCAAGCTTTGCCGCTTATCTCAACTTTGCCGTATATAAAATGAGCATCACGCCGATGCCGCTGCCAAAATAAGAAAGGAGAAAAACAATGAAAGAACTGATAATGTACCGCTGCAAAATTTGCGGTAATCTCATCTGCATGATAGAGGACTCCGGTGTGGTCCCCGAATGCTGCGGGACGGAGATGACCCGCATCGTTGCCAACACCGAAGACGCTTCCGCCGAAAAGCACGTCCCCGTCACCCGCCGGGAGGGCGTGAACGTGCAAATCGTTGTGGGCGGGCTGCCCCATCCCATGACGCCCGAGCACCATATCAGCATGATTTTCCTGCTGACAAACAGAGGAGTGTATATGCGCCGCCTGCATCCCGGGGATGCGGCGGAGACCGTATTCAACATCCGCCTTGATGAAGATGTAATCTCCGTGTATGCCTGGTGCAATATTCACGGACTCTGGAAAAGCTGAAGAAAGAAAAAGAATAGGAAAGGAGACAAAAAATGAAATACACATGCGACATCTGTGGCTATATTTATGACGAAGAAAAGGAAGGAGTCAAATTCGAAGAACTCCCGAAGGACTGGAGCTGCCCCCTCTGCGGTGTTCCCAAAACATCGTTTTCACCGGTCGCTGAAGAGTTGAAGACCAACCCGACCTGTGAAAGCTGTTCTATATAGAATTCATAAGATATAGAAAGTATGTAAATGGGGTCTGACCCCATTTACATAGTAAAAAAGACCTGCCGGAGCAGGTCTTTTTTATTATCCGATTCCGCCGAGGGCGACGCCCGCGACGAGTGCCACAATCGATGCGGCGCAGAACACATATTTGCCGAGGATGATGAATCCGCGGCCCCGGGGCCGTGCGGCACCGCGGTTGACCTCCTGCAGGGCGAAGTCCTCTCCGGCCACCCAGAAGAACATGACGGCCGCCAGAAGGGCGCCGAGCGGGCAGATGTAGTTATTGACGACGTCCATCCACTCGGAGGCGATGCCCTGAATGAAGATGGCGACGACGGCACCGGCGGCGAGCGTGATGAAGGCGGCGAGCACCCGGCTCAGATGCATCTGCTCCTCAAGGAAGGAGACGAAGACCTCGTACATGTTGATGATGGAGGAGAGCGCCGCAAAGACGAACAGAACAAAGAAGACGATGCCGATGATCCGGCCGCCGGGCATGGCGTTCATGACATTGGTGAGATAGATGAAGATGAGGCCCGGGCCGGAGGAATCGCAGGTGACGCCGCCCGCGGCCATGGCCGGGAGAATGACGACGGTGGCGAGCAGGGAGGCTATCGTATCGAAGACGGCCACCTTGAGGGCGGAGTTGGGAATGTCCTCATCCAGGCCGAGATACGAGCCGTAGATGACGGAGCCGTTGCCCGCAACCGAGAGAGAGAAGAAGGCCATGCCGAAGGAATAAATCCAGACCTCGGGATCGGCAAGACCCTTCGGGTCGACGGAGAAGATGTAGCGGTATCCTTCGGCGGCACCGGGAAGCGTGGCCACATAGACGGCCAGGGCGATGAGCAGCACGAAAAGGGCCGGCATGAGAATCTTGTTGGCTCTTTCGATGCCGTTGGCAATGCCGAAGACCATGATGAAAAGCGCAAGGCAGGCCGCGATGACAATCCACAGGTTGTTGGACATGGCCGAGGCGGTTTCGACACCGAAGGTGTAGCCGAGGGCGTCCATGTCGCTCCCGAGGGAGAAGAGGCGGCCGTCGAGGGCCATGACGGCGTATTTGACAATCCAGCCGAAAACGCAGGTGTAGCCGATGGCCAGACCCAGCGAACCGAGGACGGGGATGTTGCCGATGGCGCGGCCGAGCTTCGGCCCTTTCCCGCGCAGGGAAGTGCACATGCCGAAGGCGCCGATGGGCCCGGAGGCGGCCGCTCTGCCGAGCGCGAACTCCTCCATGATGCCGGAATTGGCTACCAGGGCCACGAAGAGCAGATAGGGGAGAATGTAGGTGAGGCCGCCGTAGCGCGACACCATAATCGGGAAACGCCAGATGTTGCCGCAGCCGACAGCCGAGCCGACACCGGCGAGAATGAAGCCCCAGCGGGTTTTGAAAGAATCTCTTGCTTTTGCCATAAAAAAGACCTCCTTTTGGCGGGGGAGGCAATAAAAAAAACGCCTCTTCCCATAGAAATAATACGGGACAAAGACGAAAATCTCTGCGGTGCCACCCGAATTGCCCTGCTGCCATCACAGCCGGCCACTCATTCAGGTTGCCTCAAGGGTCCATTCACCCGCTGCTTGGCTGCCGCGCTCCCACCTGCCGCGACTCTCTGAAAGCAAAACATTGCGAGATACTACTCCCTCTCACAGGCAACAATATCAAGTTGGGTGTATTATAACCGAATCGGCCGACCCTGTAAAGAGAAAACTTTGGCCAGAAAGCCGATTGCAAAGCCGGGAGCGATATAATAGAATGGTAGCCATGAAGAAATACATTGGGGACAGGGCATTCTACAAACGCGTTCTGACGATTATGCTGCCTGTCCTGGCGCAAAATGTGATAACCAACTTCGTCTCTCTGCTCGACAACATCATGGTGGGCCGGGTGGGGACGGAACCGATGAGCGGTGTTGCCATTGTCAACCAGCTCCTTTTTGTTTTCAACGTGTGCATCTTCGGCGGCATGTCCGGAGCCGGGATTTTCACGGCCCAGTACCACGGCAAGGGCGACCGGGAAGGTGTTTACAACACCATCCGCGCCAAGGCCTGGATTGCCATCGGTGCGGTGCTGATAGCCGTGGAGTTGTTTACGCTCTTCGGCAGCGAACTGCTGTCCCTCTTCATCCATGAAGGGGAGGACAGCATCGACCTCGCGGCCACGCTGGACTACGGCAGGCAGTATCTGCGCATCATGACCTTCCAGCTGCCGCTGTTTGCGGTGGTGAACATGTATGCCAGCTCTCTGCGCGAGACGGGCAACACCCGCCTGCCGATGAAGGCGAGCATGATAGCCGTGGCGGTGAATCTGACTTTCAACTACATTCTCATCTACGGCAAGCTGGGAGCTCCGGCTCTCGGCGTGGCCGGCGCGGCCTATGCCACGGTTCTGGCCAGAATCGTGGAGACGGTGATTGTCGTGGCCGGAAGCGGCTTCAAGGGCGTCTGGCGGACGATGCGTGTGCCGAGGAGCCTGGCAAAGCAGGTGGCCGTGAGCGGGCTGCCGCTGCTGGTGAACGAACTGCTGTGGTCGGGCGGGATGACGACGCTGATTCAGATTATGAGCCTGAAGGGCGTGGAGGTCGTCTCGGCAGAGAACATCAGCAACACGGTGTGCAATCTGTTCTTCTGCGCGTTCTTCTCCACGGGAGCCACCATCTCGATTATGATAGGGCACCGACTCGGCGCCGGAGAACTGGAAGAGGCGGTGGACGAGGACCGGAAGCTCATAGCCTTCTCGGTGGCGTTTTCCACGGCCGTAGGGCTGCTGATGATTCTCATAGCGCCGCTGATGCCGCGCATCTACAACACGACGGAGATTGTAAAATCCATGGCGGCGAGCTTTATCGTCATCAACGCCGTCATGATGCCGGTGAACGCCTTCAACCACGGGTGCTACTACACGCTGCGCTCCGGAGGGCGGGTCTGGATTACCATTTTGTATGACAGCATCTATATCTGGATTATCACGGTGCCGCTGACGAGAATTCTCGTGAAATACACCGCGCTGCCCGTCGTCACGGTGTACGGCATTTCGTATTACATAGACATCATCAAGGTCATCGCCGGCTATTTCCTGCTGAAGGGGAAGAGCTGGGTGAACAACCTGGTAGGAGAGAAGCATGCTTGACACGACCCTTTGCTACATAGAGAGCGGCGGATGCTATCTGATGCTGCACCGTGTGAAAAAGAAGAACGACCTGAACGAGGGCAAGTGGGTCGGGCTCGGCGGGAAGTTCGAAAAGGGCGAGACGGCGGAGCAGTGCCTGCTGCGCGAGGTGAAGGAGGAATCCGGCCTGACGCTGAAGGACTGGAACTACCGCGGCGTGGTGGATTTTGTATCCGACCGATGGGAAGAGGAGAACATGCACCTCTACACCGCCACCATCGAAGAAGACAGGCCTGCCCTGCCGGAATGCCGCGAGGGCGTTCTCGAATGGGTGCCGATCGAGGAGCTTTACGAGCTGCCGATGTGGGAGGGAGACCGGATCTTCTTTGACCTGATTGCCTCCGGCGCACCGTTTTTCCGTCTGCTGCTCCGGTACGAGGGAGACACGCTCGTCGAACACAAATTAAACTGAAGGTATAAAGGAATTTTACTTGACAGTAAAATTCCTTTGTGTTATATTCTGTCAGGTTGATTATCTTGACAGGAGGGCTGCGCGTGGACAGAGCGGAATACGGTGTTCTCTTTGACTATTACGGCGCCCTGCTGACGGATAAACAGAAGGACTGTTACGACCTCTATTACAACGAAGACCTGTCGCTTTCCGAAATAGCCGAGCTGAAGGGCATAAGCCGCCAGGCGGCCTGGGACAACATCCGCCATGCCGAAGAGAAGCTGGTGGAGTTCGAGGAGAAGACGGGGCTGATTAAAAAGGTTCAGGAACTCGAATGGCGTTTGAAAACCTATCAGACAAACTAAACAGCGTTTTTAAAAAGCTGCGCGGCAAGGGAAGGCTGACGGCTGCCGACGTAAAGGAAGGCATGCGCGAGGTCCGGATGGCCCTGCTGGAGGCGGACGTCAACTACAAGGTCGTGAAGGACTTTGTGGCAAGAGTGACCGAGCGCGCCTCGGGAGCCGATGTTCTGGAGGCCCTCTCTCCGGCACAGCAGATTATCAAGATTGTCAACGAAGAGCTCTGCGCGCTGATGGGCAGCGAGAACCGGAAGATAAACATCGCTTCCAAGCTGCCGAGCGTGGTCATGCTGACGGGCCTGCAGGGCGCGGGCAAGACGACGAACGGAGCCAAGCTGGCCGGTTACCTGGCCAAGCAGGGCAAGAGACCGCTGCTGGTGGCCTGCGACGTCTACCGACCGGCGGCCATCGACCAGCTGGAAACCGTCGGCAGGCAGCTGAACATCCCCGTGTTCCAGATGGGGCAGGGAGACCCGGTTGCGATTGCCAAAGCCGGCATCGAGCACGCCAGAAAGCACGGGAACGACATCGTCTTCCTCGATACGGCGGGCCGGCTGCACATAGACGAAGAGCTCATGAACGAGCTCAAGACCATCAAGGCGGAAACGGACCCGGCGGAGATTCTGCTGGTGGTCGACGCCATGACGGGCCAGGACGCGGTGAACGCCGCATCGGCTTTTGACGAAGCGCTCGGCATCACGGGCGTTCTCCTCACGAAGCTGGACGGTGACGCCAGAGGCGGTGCCGCCCTCTCGATAACCGCGGTTACGGGCAAGCCCATCAAGTTTATCGGCACGGGCGAAAAGCTCGACATGATAGAGCCCTTCCACCCGGACAGAATGGCCTCCCGCATCCTCGGCATGGGCGACATGCTCACGCTGATTGAAAAGGCCGAGGCAAGCTTCAACGAGCAGAAGGCCCTGGAGACGGCGGAAAAGCTCCGCGCGAACAAGTTCTCGCTCAACGATTATCTGGACCAGATGGACCAGCTGAAGAGCATGGGAGATCTGAGCGACATCGCGGGCATGATACCCGGGCTGGACGCCAAGGCGCTGAAAGGCGCCCAGATTGACGAGAAGGCGCTTTCGCACCAGAAGGCCATCATCCAGTCGATGACGATGAAGGAGCGCGAAAACCCCGGCATCATCAACTCCAACCGCAAGAAGCGCATTGCCGCGGGCTCCGGCACATCGGTGGTGGACGTCAACCGGGTTCTGAAGCAGTTTGACGCGATGCAGCAGATGATGAAGCAGTTCTCCGGAAAGAAGATGAAGAAAATGCAGAAAAAATTCGGTTCGATGGGAGGCCTCGGAGGAGGATTTCCCGGAGGATTCGGTTTTTAAATAAATTGTTTTTATTTTTAGAAAGGATATAGAAAAATGGTTAAAATCAGACTGCGCAGAATGGGCGCAAAAAAGAATCCCTACTACCGTGTAGTGGTTGCAGACTCCAGATCTCCCCGTGACGGACGCTTCATCGAAGAAATCGGCACTTACGATCCTTCCCTGGCAAGCGACACCCTGAAGGTTGACCTCGAGCGCGCAAAGTACTGGATTTCTCAGGGCGCACAGCCCACAGATACCGTTCGCGGCCTCCTCAAGAAGCTCGAAAAGTAAGGCGGTTTTTCCACCGGCATGAAAGAATTATTGACCTATATTGTGCAGAATCTCGTCGATAATCCGGACGGGGTTTCTGTGACCGAGCGAACGGCCGACGGCGAGACGGTTTTTGAAGTCCGCGTAGCTGACGGCGATATTGGCAAGGTCATAGGCCGGCAGGGAAGAATCGTCAAGCAGATTCGGATTCTTATGCGGGCCGTAGCTCAGAGAAAGGGTAAAAAGGTATCCGTCGAAATTCTCGATAATTAAGCAGAAATGCAGAAATGAAGCAGGAAATCCCTGCTTCATTTTTATTTACAGTTTATTGAAGAAAAAGAGCGGCCGGCACGATAGAATAGACATGTAATAAGGAAAGAAAGGAGGAATGCCCTGTGAGCTCGCTTTTGCTGAGCTGTCTGAAGATTTTTCTGTGCCGGATCCTGGACGTTACGCTCGGCTCGATAAAGACCGTGCTGGTGGTCCGGGAAAAGGCCCCGCTTGCCGCGTGCTTCGGCTTTTTTGAAGTTTTCATCTGGTACATCGTGGTGAAGGATGCGATGTCCTCCACGGATGCGGTGATACCGCTGGCGACGGCCTATGCGCTGGGCTATGCGACGGGCACCTTCGTGGGCGGAAGCCTGGCCAAACGGCTGATAGGCGGAAAGGTGACGATTCACGTGGTCACGAGCGACCGGAACCCGGTGCTGCCGATGGTCCTGCGGGAGGCGGGATTCGGCATAACGGTGCTGGGAGTGCAGGAGTCCGACTACGGCGGAGAGAAGAACCTGATTCTGGCCGAATTCGACAAGAAGGACCTGGAACGCTTCAAGACCATTCTGAAGGACGCCGACCCGGATGCCTTCGTCATCGTACAGGAAACCAAATCAACGCTGGGCGGCTACTACAAGCGCCCGGGAAAATGAAAAGAGTTCTCCATTCAGACAGAGAACTCTTTTTTTGCGGCCTGCAGGGCCTCGAGAATGACCCTGTCCATGTCAAAGTATTTATACTGGCCGAGGCGGCCGCCGAAGAGGACGTTCTTCTCGCCATCCGCCAGAGCCTTGTATTTTTCATATAAGGCATTGTTGAGAGCATCGTTCACCGGGTAATAGGGCTCGTCGCCCGGCTTCCACTCGGAGGAGTACTCCCGGGAGATGACGGTTTTGGGCGAGGCGTTGCCGGGCTCAAAATGCTTGTGCTCGATAATCCGGGTGAAGGGCGTTTCGGCATCGGTGTAGTTCATGACGGAACAGCCCTGATAATCCGCCTGCTCCAGAAGCTCGGTCTCAAAGCGGACGCTGCGGTACTGCAGAGGACCGAAGCAATTATTGAAATACGCGTCGATGGCACCGGTGTAGACGATTTTGGCGGCATCGTAGCGGCCGGGGACGTATTCTTCGTTCAGGTGCACCTCGATGCCGGAGAGCATGTTTTCCACAAGCTTTGTGTAGCCGCCGACGGGAATGCCCTGGTATCTGGCATTGAAGTAGTTATCGTTATATTCAAAGCGCACGGGAAGGCGCCGGATGATGAAGGACGGCAGCTCGCTGCAGGGGCGGCCCCACTGCTTTTCGGTATAGCCTTTGACGAGCTTTTCATAAATGTCCCGCCCGACCATGGAGATGACGTGGTTTTCCAGGTTGTCCTCGCCGGAGGCAGGATTCTTCTGGGTTTCGATGATGGCCGCGGCTTCTTCGGCGGTTTCGACGCCCCACATCTGAGAGAAGGTGTGCATGTTGAAGGGCATGGAATAGAGCTCGCCGTGATAATTGGCCGTGACGGTGTGCACGTAAGCGTTGAAGGAGGCAAAGCGGGTGATGAAGTTCCATATCTCGTCCTCATTCGTGTGGAAGATGTGCGCCCCGTAACGGTGCACATTTATACCCTCGATGTTCTCGGTATAGGCATTGCCGGCGATGTGCCGGCGGCGGTCGATAACGAGGACCTTTTTGCCGGCATCGGCTGCCTGCCGGGCAAAGACGGCGCCGAAAAGCCCGGCACCCACGATTAAATAGTCATATTTCGTTTCCATGTACCTTTTTATAACACAAAATCGGTGCATGTGCTATACTTTTGACCATGAAATTAAAACCGCTGATTATTATATGCTTTGTTCTGATTGCCGTTGCCGCGGTGCTGATGGCGCTTGCCCTGAACGTAATCGTCTCGGAGCCGGCGGAGACGCCGGAACCGACAGCCTCCCCGGAGCCGCTGCCGACGGCCTCCCCGGAACCGACGGCGCATCCCATCGGCGAGGTGCGGAAGATAGACGGCGGGCTGGGACCGGCCATCTTTGCGGAATGCGAGCTTCCGGGCCGGGTGGAGACACTGGGCTACACCACGGCCGGATGCGAAAAGCAGATGCGCGTCTATCTCCCGTATGGCTATGACGGGAAGGGGCCGTATAACGTGCTCGTGCTGCTGCACGGATACGGCGGAAGCGAGAGCTACTGGTTCGACGAGGACCGCTGGTACAACGACTTCGATTACTGCGATGCCTATCCGGCCCACACCAACGTGATGCTGGACAACATGATAGCCAACCGCTTCTGCGAGCCGGTCATCGTCGTCTCGCCGACGTATTACCTCAACCGGGACTGGAGAGCGGAGGGCGACAACCTGACGCGCGACACGATGCAGTTCCGGGACGAATTGCGCTACGACATTCTGCCGGCGCTGGCGGCGAACTATGCCACCTATCCGGTGGGGGACCGGGAGCATTACGGCTTCATCGGCGCCAGCCACGGCTCCTGCCTGTGCTACAGCGCCGTCATGGCCTACGATTTGGATCTGTTCGCCTGGTTCGGTGCGGTTTCCGGCTGCGAAACCAGCGCGGCGAAGCTGCAGCAGTGCTGGCTTGAACACGGGCTGAACGATTACGGCATAAGCTATCTCTACATCTCGGCCGGAGAGAACGACTTCCTGCGCGGGGAGAGCCAGGCGGGATACCGCGACATGCTGAACAACTGCGAAAAAATAACGGATGACAACAGTGAATACGTCGTCATCCGCGAGGCGGAACACGAGGACATCGTCTGGCTGGATGCCGTCTATAACTGCATGCTGGAGTTCTTCCGATAAAAAAACCGCGTCTCAGACGCGGTTTTGCCTTTCGGTGAGTTTGGTGGTCTTCTTGAGGATGACCAGGACCACGGCGGCCACAACGGCATTGACGAGCACGAAACTGCCGTTGTACAGCAGGGAATAGACCCAGATGTTCGTCATGGGCATGTTCCAGAAGCTCTCCGGGAGATAGTCCCCCCAGACGAGGACGCCGCTCAGCACAAAGGAGGCAAGGGCGCCGAGCGCACCGGTGACGGCCGATGCGACGGGCTTGTTCTTGAAGAGCCCGGCCAGGCCGACAAGACCGAAGGCCACGGAATAGTCCAGCAGAAGGCTCTGCCAGCCGTAAGCAATGCCGCCGCCGATGAGCGCCTTCAGCGTGCCGAAGACGACGCCGGCGATGATGCCGAAGGGGCAGCCCCAGCGCATGGCATAGAGCATCAGCGGAATGAAGACGAGATTCACGCTGCCGCCTTCCGGACCGAGGTCCAGCTTAAAAAAATTCAGGACTACCGCCAGCGCAATCATGATTGCGCCCTCCGACAGAGCCCTTAACTTGGTGTTTTTCATAATAAAATTCCTCCGCAGGCATTATCCTGATCAGGTACGGTGGTTTATCTCAGCCGGCAGAGCCAGCACCCACTTTGTTTGTAACTGTATTTTAGCACCTTGCTGTTGCAAAGACAAGGTGTTTCCTTTATATTTATAGGCACAGTAAAACTTTTAACGAGGAGAAAAAAACATGCGCGACATAGGCATTGTTATTACTTTTGAAGAAAAGGTTTCCCCGGCGAAGCTTGAAAAAGCCATCAACATCGTGCTGGCCGAGTATGGCGACAAGAACCCGGAGGTCATTCCGGGCAGCTTCTACACGGCGGCGAGCTTCGTAAGCTTTGAGGCATACGAGATGAGCTTCGAGTTCCTCGGCGAGCTGTACCACGCCCTCTGCAAGGCCATCGTCGGGTGCATCCCGAGCGCCTGCTTCTACGGCTACGCCCATTATGCCGACGAGAGCGAGGACTTTGAAGGCTGGTATGTATACGAATGCGCCAAGAAGCTGATGAGCGGGCACAAGTATACCACACGCTTCGGCTTTGACGGTTCCTGCCCGGTCTGCGGAGACATGATTCTCACGGCCGAGGAGTATCTCGACGACGAGGAGTACTTCTGCGACACCTGCGAAAAGGTTATCGACCTCAAGAGCGAATTCAACATAGAATACGAAGAATTCCCGGATGAAAAGCTCTAAGATACCCGGAGCGCTCTGGTTCAACATCATCTTCTTCGGCCTGATAGGGCAGATTGCCTGGGTGGTCGAGAACATGAACTTTGCCACCTTCTGCCAGGACATCTTCGGCAATTCCGGCAGAGGGGATTTGAGCTACATCGTCACCACGCTGATGGTGATTCTCTCGGCCGTCACGGCCACGGCGACGACCGTCTGGGCCGGCGCCCGCTGCGACAGAGCCGGAAAGCGCAAGCCCTTCATTGCCTGGGGCTATATCGCCTGGGGCTTTACGATTATGATATTTGCGCTTCTGCCGATGCGCGCCGATGCAAACCGGCTGTTTATCGTGGGGCTGGCCCTGGTGGCCTTCGACTGCATCATGACCTTTGCCGGGTCGACGGCGAACGATGCGGCTTTCAACGCCTG
This sequence comes from Candidatus Limivicinus sp., assembly GCA_045640405.1. GTDB lineage: Bacteria > Bacillota > Clostridia > Oscillospirales > Oscillospiraceae > Limivicinus. The sequence continues at coordinate 4,659 of JAZUEY010000014.1, read as the reverse complement.
GATTGCCGACAACACCGATACCACAAACCGCGGCAAGGTGGACGCAATTCTGTCGATGCTGCCGGTTTTCGCGGTGGTCATCGTGTTCATCGTGCTGGGGCCGCTGTATTCGTCCCAAAGCGAGAGCAACGCACGGTTCTTCCTGGTTCTGGGCTGCATACCGACTCTGTCCGGCCTTCTGGCGCTGCTTACCCTGAAGGACTCTCCGGCTCTCCGGGAGCGGGAGAACACGGCGGCGCTGCAGGACAGCTTTTACGGCTTCCGCAGGGAGGTCATCCGCAGCAACCGGATGATGTACATCTGCCTGGCGGCAACCTGCGTGGTCGGCATATCCCAGCAGACCTTCTTTTCGTATCTGATCAACTTTCTGGTAAAGACGCTCGGCTTCGGCGATGCCTTTGCCGTGCCGATGGCCGTCATCATCGTCGGCAGTGCCGCACTGACGGGAATCTGCGGTGTGCTTTTTGACCGCTTCGGGCGGAAGAAGTTTTACTTCCCGCTTCTGGCGCTGGTCATACTGGGTACGCTTTCTTTCTGGGCGCTGCAGTTTACCGGCGGAGCGATGAGAAACATTGTGCTGTATGCCGGCGGCATTCTGATGCTGGGTGCCATCCTGTCGCTGACGGGGGCGCTGCAGGCCGCTTTTCAGGACTACATTCCCGAGGGATACGAGGGAAGATTCCAGGGCGTGCGGATGTGCTTCACGGTCCTGATTCCGATGATAATCGGGCCGATTATTTCGATGATCATAGGCCTGGACGCGATGGGAATGAACGGGGACAATTTTGCACCGACCTATACGATATTCCTGGCCGCGGCCATCGTGGCGGTGTTCGGCTTTATCCCGCTGGCCAAGGTGCGGGCGGATGCCGAAAGACTGCGCAGCGAACTGCTTTCGCACCGGCCCTGATGTTTTTTTACGGAGCGGACTCGGATGAGAATGAGAAGAAAGCCCAATCTCGACAAGAGATTGGCGGAATGCGAAAAACAGATTATAAGAAGCCCCGAGGAGCTGCGCGGCAGCTGGAAGGGCGGATACAGACAATTGAAAATAGAGCTCGGCTGCGGCAAGGGAAGCTTTACGCTGAAGACGGCGCAGAGCGAACCGAAGGACCTGATGGTGGCCGTGGAGAGGGAGGAAAGTGCCCTCGTCATGGCGGCCGAGAAGGCGAGAGACGCCGGAGCGGAGAACATCCGCTTTGTGGACGGGGATGTGATGAACCTGCCGCTGTATTTTGCGGAGGGTGAGGCAGACGTGATATACGTCAACTTCTGCGACCCGTGGCCCAAAAGCCGCGACGCCAAGTTCCGCCTGACGGCGCCGAACTATCTGCGGATGTACGCAACGATTCTGAAAGATGGGGGAGAACTGCGCTTCCGGACCGACAACCGGCCCCTTTTCGACTGGTCGCTCGACGGTATACGGAACGAGGGCTGGGAACTGACGCTTGTGGAGAACGATGCGCAAAACGAAATCCGGACGGACTACGAGGCCAAGTTTTCCGCACAGGGAATAAAGATTAACATGCTGACGGCCGTCAAGACGGCCTCTACCAAAACCGTGAAAGACGGCGAGGTGCCGAGACTGCGGAACGCGGCCCTTTCGGATGCGAGGTGCTTTCAATGAGATTCATAAGCTGGAACGTAAACGGCCTGCGCGCCGCGGTAAGCAAGGGCTTTGAAGACATATTCTATGCCCTGGATGCGGACTTTTTCTGCGTGCAGGAGACCAAGCTGCAGGCAGGGCAGATAGAGCTGGATTTCCCGGGATACGAGCAGTTCTGGTGCTATGCGGATAAGAAGGGCTACTCCGGCACGGCCATCTTTGCCAGACGCGAACCGTTGTCGGTGAACTACAACATCGGCATAGAGGAACACTCCCACGAGGGGCGGGCCATCACGCTGGAGTATGAGGACTTCTATCTCGTCTGCGTTTACACGCCGAATGCCCAGGACGGGCTGAAGCGCATCGAGTACCGCATGCAGTGGGAGGATGCCTTCCGGGCCTATCTCTGCACACTGGACGAAAAGAAGCCAGTCATCGTCTGCGGGGACATGAATGTGGCCCATGAAGAGATAGACCTGAAGAACCCGAAGGCGAACGCGGGCAATGCCGGCTTCTCCGACGAGGAGCGGGGCAAGTTCACCGAGCTTCTGGATGCGGGCTTCACGGACAGCTTCCGCTACCTGTATCCGGAGACGAGAGACGCTTACTCCTGGTGGAGCTTCCGCGCGGCGGCCAGAGAGAGAAACGTAGGCTGGCGCATCGACTATTTCGTGGTTTCGAACCGTTTGAGAGAACAGATAAAAAAGGCATACATACTGCCGGAAATTATGGGGTCTGACCATTGTCCTGTTGGATTGGAAATATAAAAATAGACGGAAAGCTGACGCTCGCCCCGATGGCGGGAGTCAGCGATTTCGCATTTAGAAGAATATGCCGCGAGCTCGGCGCCGCCCTGACGTGCACGGAGATGGTGTCGTCCAAGGCACTGGTGTTCGGAGACGAGAAGACGAAGGAACTGCTCTACATGCCGGAAGAGGAGCACCCCTCGGCCGTGCAGATTTTCGGCCATGAGCCGGAGGTGATGGCGGAGGCGGCGGGGCTCGCCCTCGAGCAGTCCGGCGCGGACATTCTGGACATCAATATGGGCTGCCCTGTCGGGAAAATCGTTCGGAGCGGGGACGGTTCCGCCCTGATGAAGGACCCGGAGCTGGCCGGGAGAATCGTCGAGGCCGTGTGTGCGGCCATTGACAAACCCGTCACCGTGAAGTTCCGCAAGGGCTTTGACGGCGGCAGCGTCAATGCCGTGGCGTTTGCCAAAATCCTGGAACAGGCCGGGGCTTCGGCCGTGGCCGTACACGGCCGGACAAGAGCCCAGATGTATGCCGGCCGGGCCGACTGGGACATCATCCGCGATGTGAAGCAGGCCGTAAGCATCCCGGTTCTGGCAAACGGGGATGTCTTCTCGAGGGAGGATGCGGAGCACATCCTCGCCTATACCGGAGCGGACCTGGGCATGATCGGGCGCGGTTCCTTCGGCAACCCCTGGATTTTCTCGGAGGCGCCGCTGCCGCCGCTCGGCGAGCGGATGAACACGGCCGTGCGCCATGTGGAGATGCTGGCCGAGAGCCGGGGAGAACGCCGCGCCTGCCTGGAGGCACGGCATCTGATGGGACATTATCTCAGCGGCGTGCCGCATGCCAGCTACTACAGACAGATGATTGCCAGGACGGAGACGCTGGACGACGTCCGGAAGATTGCGGAGGGAGTCCGGCGCGACTTGCAATAAACCATGCGATTTGTTATATTAAAAAGGCTATGAAAAAACAGAAAATATCCAACAATGTTATAAGGCGTCTTCCCAAATATCTGCACAAGGCGGATGAACTTCTCGCCGCCGGCGTTACACGTGTATCCTCTTCGGAACTGAGCGAACAGCTCGGTTTTACCGCTTCCCAGATTCGGCAGGATTTTTCCAACTTCGGTGAATTCGGCCAGCAGGGTTACGGATACGAGGTCAAGGAACTGCGCAAACAGCTTGAAAAAATTATGGGTCTGGACAGAGGCTACAAGGCCATTCTCGTCGGCGTGGGGCACATCGGCCTTGCCCTGATGGAGAACTTCTGCTTCCCCGAGTGGGGCTTCAACCTGATTCATGCATTCGATATAGACAAGAGCGTTATCGGCAGGGAATTCGGCGGCGTCAAAGTCAGCTCGATGGACGATCTGCTGGACTTTCTCAGAAAAAACAAGGTGGACATGGCCGTTCTGGCCGTCCCGCCCGGTGCGGCTTCGGCCGTCGGCAAGGTGCTGATGAACAACGGCGTCAATGCCATCTGGAACTTTACCAACGTGGAACTCGCAGAGCCGGCAAGCGACATGATTATTGAAAACATCGCTTTTTCGGACAGCCTTATGTCTCTCGGCTATTTCATAACGGAGGCAGAGAAAGAGGAAGACGATGCCTGATACGATAGCGGCCGTAGCCACGGGCTCCGGCCTCTCGGCAATAGGAATTATCCGGATTTCCGGACCGGAGGCGATTGAAAGCGTATCGAAGCTTTTTTCGCCGATGCCGGATGAAGACAGAAAGCTCGCCTACGGAGAACTGAGAACGACCGAAGGCGGGCTTTTGGACTTGTGCCTCTGCATGGTGGCGCACGCTCCGGACACCGTGACGGGGGAGGACTATGCCGAAATCCAGTGCCACGGTTCGCCCGTGAACATCCGGACGATACTCGGTGAGCTTTTCTCGCTCGGCGTGCGTCAGGCGGGGCCCGGGGAGTTTTCCAAGCGGGCCTTTATCAACGGAAAGCTCACGCTGTCGGGCGCGGAGGCCATTGTGGACCTCGTGGAGGCGGAGACGGAAGAGGCGGCCAAAAACGCCTCGGCTCAGCTGGGCGGGGCCATATCCCGCTGTACGGACGGCATCTATGACGGCATTGTCGACATTTGCTCGCATTATCACGCCGTGCTGGATTACCCGGACGAGGACATCGAGCCCTTTGAAATGGCGGACTATGAAAAGAGCCTGCAGGAATACTGCTCCGTGCTGGAAAAGCTGCTGAAAACGGCCGGGAGCGGGATGATGCTGAAAGAGGGCATACCCACCGCCATCGTCGGCCTGCCGAACGCCGGCAAGAGCTCTCTGCTCA
>JAZUEY010000013.1:0-4117 GCA_045640405.1 Candidatus Limivicinus sp. | reverse complement strand
GGCAAGGCGTCTGCTCAAAAAGGGCACGGATGTGGAAAACCACAGTCTCGGCACCATGTGCCGGTACTACGGCATTATAAACGAAAACGCTCACAGGGCATGCGACGACGCCCGCGCTGCGGGCATACTGTATAAGTGTCTGATGGAAACGGCGGCGCAGCAAAAAGCCGGTCCTCAGACAGACAGCTGAAGCATTCAGCTAGTTTTAAGAAAGAAAACGGTTTGGAACATGAAAAGTATCCGCAATTATCCGCCGATTATCGTAACACGCAAAGGGGAATCCTGGCTGAATTCCGGTCATCCCTGGGTTTATGATTCGGATCTGTCTCCGTCTCAAAGCTGTGACCAGTCCCAGCTTCCGAACGGATGCATTGCCGACGTTCTCTCGGAATCCGGGAAATATCTGGGTTCCGGTTTTTTCAGCAGAAACAGCAAAATCCGCGTCCGTCTGCTATCCCGAAATGCCAATGACAGTTTCAATGAGGATTTTTGGAGGCGCAGAGTCAATTATGCCATCGATTACCGTCTGACTGTTATGGCGGAAGATACCGATGCCTTCCGTCTTATTTTCGGTGAGGCGGACGGTTTTCCCGGATTCACGGCGGATCTTTTTCACAACGTACTTGTGGCGCAGGTACTGTCCGTCGGCATTGAGGAAATCAAAGGGTGCCTGTACCGGCTTCTGTTTGAAGAACTGAGCAAAAAAGGGTTCCGGATCAGGGGCATCTATGAAAGAAACGATGTCGCCATCCGCAATCTCGAAGGTCTGGAACAGAACAAGGGCTGGTTTCCTCTCGACGGATTGGAGATTCCCTCTTCGACGGAAACGGAAATAACGGAAAACGGTATCCGGTACCGCGTGGATTTCGAAAACGGGCAGAAAACAGGGTTCTTCCTGGATCAGAAGTATAACCGCCGGGCCGTCGCGCGTCTGGCAAAGGGCAAGCGGGTTCTGGACTGCTTCACGCATACCGGTTCTTTTGCCCTGAATGCCGCTCTCGGCGGAGCCGAGAAGGTTACGGCCGTCGACATTTCCCGGACGGCTCTGGATACAGCCGAAGCGAATGCCGAACTGAACAGCCTGTCCGACCGGATCGACTTTGTGCAGGCGGATGTCTTTGATCTCCTCCCCGAGCTGATTGAGCAGGGCGGTCACCCCTATGACTTTATCATTCTGGATCCTCCGGCCTTCACGAAATCCAGAAAGACCATAAAAAGCGCCGAGCGCGGATATAAGGAAATCAATTACCGGGCACTCAGGCTTCTGCCGCGAGGCGGCTATCTGGCCACGGCATCCTGCAGCCATTTCATGCCGTATGCCCAGTTTGAAAAGATGCTTCGCGCTGCCGCTGCCGACGCGGGCGTGGAACTGAAACAGATTGAAATGCGTCAGCAGGGACCGGACCACCCGATTCTCTGGAATGTACCGGAGACGGATTATCTCAAGTTCTATCTCTTCCAGGTAATCTGAGCCCGGTCGCAAAACCGTATATTTCATAAACGGAGGATGGCATGAAAGTTCTTTTCATCGGCAACAGCCATACATATTTCAACGACATGCCGGCAGTGTTCTCCGCGTTCTGGGAAACGAACACGGGAGAAAAGCCGGATGTCACCATGCTGGCCTATTCATACAGAGACCTTGCCTGGCACGGAAGTGAATACTTCGCTTTGCGGTTCAATATCCTTTACGGCAGCTATGACTTCTGCATCATCCAGCAGCAGGCTCACCCCTTTCCCGGTAAGGAAAAGACGCTGGCGGGGCTTTTGCCGATTCTGAAACTCTGCGCAGATGCCGGCGTGAAGCCGATACTCGTAGCCACCTGGGTAGAAAAACGCTTTCCGGAGCTGCAGGAACCGGTGAACAGAGCCTATTTTGAGATATCCGAAAGCACGGGCTGTACACTTGCGCCAGCAGGTCCGATATGGGAAACCGTGCTTCGGGAGCATCCGGAAGCAGATCTCTTCTGGACCGACGAGGAGCATGCCTCGCCGGAGGGTGACTATCTGCTGGCCATGACAGTCTTCCGGACGATTTTCGGCCGGAACGGGTTTGTCTGTCCGGAGAAGACCCGGGATTTTACGAACGGCGCTCCGATAGATTTTGACAGTCCGAAAGTAATAGAAACGGCCGCCCTGACGGAAAAGACGCTGGACAGTGCCGTGATTTCCGCTTTGAAAGCAGCCGTTGAAGAATATTTTTCAAAAGAATAGCCGTCTCTTTTTAGCAAAAAACACACGTTCGCATGAACGTGTGTTTTTTCGTTATTCGGGGCGTCTTTTGTTTCTGCCGAAGAAGATGTTGAAGCAGTCCGGATTCCATTCGGGGCGGATATCCTTTGTCACCTCCGCCGCCGTTGTTTCCCGGTCGCCGTTATCTATGTCAATCAGCGTGTAGCGGTCGTTGCCGAAGCCGAGTTCCTTCATGTAGGAAAGCTGGCGCAGACCGTGGCGGCTCTCGATGCGCTGGATGAGTGCCGTACCGCCACCCTCGGGAAGAGCGTAAATCATGTCGACGCAGGCGCTGTCGACCGCCAGAATATCCGTGGACGCAAGAATGCCTATATCCGGCGTAACCACCGGTTCGGCTTCGATACCGTCGCAGTCACAGTTGACCGACATGTTGCGCATGACATTGATGTAGGTAACACGGTTTTCGAAGAAATCGAGCACGGACTTTGTGGACTCCGTCACGCGCTCCATGAATTCCTCCTCACCGATGCTCCACTGGTCGTCGCTTCCTGCAGCCGTATGTATCTCGGCCTTTCCAATGCGTCCGTCGGCACAGCCGATGCCGATGTTCTTGTTGGCACCGCCGAATCCGCCTCTCACGTGGCCCTTGAAATGGGACAGTGTAAGCATGGAATCATACTTAAGGATACCCTCGCCCACGTGCATTTCTTCAAACCACTTTCCGCCGTTCACGGGCAGCACGGCCACGCCGTTTTCATCGATAATATCCACCGTGCAGAAATTCCAGCCGTTTATCTCGAGTGTCTTGCGGTGGGCTTCCGTCGTGTAGCGCGTCCCGTCATAGTAGGTGTTGGTCTCGATGACGGTTGCATCGGGCAGTTTTTCCTCAAAGAGAGGACGTATCCAGGCCAGCGGAATGATATTCGGGCCTTCCGCCTCGCCTGTATGGACCTTAATGGCAATTTTCCCGCTCAGGGGAGCACATACGCGCTCGTAGATTTTTTTCAGCCCCTCGGGTGAAAGGTCTCTCGTGAAGTATACCACGGAGCTCTCTCCGGTTCTCTTCTCAAAAGGAACATAGATTTCTCCGCCGGTTCCGGGCACAGGTTTGCTCATAGCGTCCCTCCAAAAAATATATTTCCGCTGCAGGTTTCTGCTGTCATATGAAACGGCCCATGGCCGTCAGGAGATGACCGACGTCAATCGGCTTTTCGACATGGTCGTCCATTCCGACCTCAAGCGACTTCTGCTTGTCCTCGGCAAAGGCGTTGGCAGATAGGGCAATAATCGGGATATGCCTGTCGGGATACATCTCGCGGATTGCCTTTGTCGCATCGTATCCGTTCATATAGGGCATCTGAATGTCCATCAGAATGAAGTCCACGAATTCCGGTCCCATTTTCCGCATAATGTCCACGGCTACGGTTCCGTCCTCCGCGGTCTCCACGACGAGACCGGCTTCTTCCTGGAGAATGTCCGTCGCGATTTCCCGGTTCAGTTCGTTGTCTTCGACAAGGAGGACCCGCTTTCCCTTCAGCTTTGCCGTAAGATTCTCTTCTTCCGAAGCCTTATCCGATTCGCTCGCATCGGGCTCGCGGACGGTATGCGGAAATACAACCGTAAATTTGGTGCCTTTGCCGAGCTCGCTTTCGCACTCGATGGTACCGTTCATAATATCCACGAAGGCTTTCGTCACGGACAGGCCGAGGCCCGTTCCCTGAATGCCGCTGGTCGTGGTGTTTACCTCACGGGAGAATTCCTCGAACATGTGTTCCTGGAATTCCCTGCTCATTCCCATTCCGTTGTCTTCTACAGTAAACTGGTAATAGCGGGTATCGCCTTCCTCGCGGTCAAGCTGAGTGCCGGTCAGTTTAACCCATCCGCCGCTCTTGGTATATTTGATTGCGTTTGTGCCGAGATTCAG
>JAZUEY010000012.1:0-18134 GCA_045640405.1 Candidatus Limivicinus sp. | reverse complement strand
CAATTGCCAGTTTTTCTTCTTTACTACGCATGGTGTATTTTCTTGGCATATTTCCACCTCCATTTCTTATAATAACATAAAAATACTGGTAGGCACTTTTGTGTCTACCAGTATTTTATCACTTCACCTTTTGGCATGAGTCTTTTTCTTATCTTCATGGTTTGCAAATCACTCTGTCGGTCGGGATTTTACCGGCTTAATAATCACTACGAAGTGAAAATTCACAAATTTTCACTTTTTATCACTTGATAAAGTGAAAATTATGAGTATAATATAGGAAAAATGATTGTACGCGGGAGATATCTCTATGAATTTCGAGACCGAAAATATTGAATTCAAATCTCAGTTCACAGAAGAGATTTATAAAGAAGTCATAGCGTTTGCCAATACAGATGGTGGACTTGTATATGTCGGCATTGACAATGAAGGCAATGCAATTGGATTGTCCAATGTCGATGATGAATATATTCGCATCACAAACGGAATTCGTGATGCCGTTATGCCGGATGTTACGATGTGTGTTAAATATTCGATTCAGGATAATAAAGTTGTTCGCATTACTGTAAGCGAAGGAACTAACAAACCTTATTACCTCAAAAACAAGGGGTTGAAGCCGAACGGCGTATACGTCCGGCAGGGCTCTTCCAGCGTGCCCGCTTCCTACGAGCAGATTCGTCAGATGATAAAAGAAAGTGACGGAGATGTTTTTGAAGAAGCGCGTTCTCTTGAGCAGAATTTAACCTTTGAGGCCGCAGAGAAAGCCTTCAAGCGTTATGGCGTAGAATTCGGAACGGAGAAATACCGTGTACTCGGCATAACACAAAAGAGCGATGATATCTATACGAATCTTGCATTAGTTCTTTCGGATCAGTGCCCGTATACAACCAAGATTGCTGTATTCAGTGATGTGACATGCACCGTGTTCCGGGACAGCAAGGAGCTTGGCGGTTCAATCTTCAAACAGCTTGAAGATACCATCAATTACTTGGCGATTTGCAACAAAACAAGCTCGGTAATCAAAGGCGTTGAAAGAACAGACAGGCAGGATTATCCCGAAGAGGCGATTCGTGAAGCACTTCTGAATGCGCTTGTTCACCGTGACTACAGCTTCAGCGGTAGCATTATCATCAACGTCAATGATAAAAAGATGGAGTTTATCTCTATCGGGGGACTGCTCCCCGGCCTTTCCACGGATGACATCCGTATCGGTATTTCTCAGCCGAGGAATAAGAATCTTGCCGAAGTGTTCCACCGCTTACGACTCATCGAAAGCTTCGGCACCGGCATCCGCAGGATTTATAAGTTGTATGAAAACTGTGATGCACAGCCGACCATTGAGGTAACACCAAATGCTTTTAAAATTGTGTTGCCGAATATGAATGAAGCTGCTCCACTTGTTCCGGACGAAGGTGCCATCACCTATCAGATGAAAAAGGTGATGGACTATATCGCAGATAACGGTCACGCTACGGATACCGAGCTTGAAGAAATCCTGGAGGTAAAGCATACGCGCGTTTATAACCTGACGCGTGAAATGAAGGAACTCGGCTTGCTTCGCATTGAAGGCAGAGGCAAGAGCAAAAAGTATTTGCTGAAATAATTCGCAGTGCTGACATACCTTGTATGCGTATCAACTTGATTCAAATCCTTCTCCTGCTGCCAAATAAGTCGCCTTAATGGTGGTTTTGCGCTATGGATATTGCCGAAGCACTTACGAAATCAACCAACCCAAGGGTGTATTGGGCAACGATAAAAAGAAGGAATCCTCAGTTGATTGCAATTTGCAAACAACTGAAATTGAGAGCCAAAGACGGCAAAACACTTTGGCTTATTCAGTAAATAATTATTAATGTTTTCAGACTATTGTTGCGGAGGCACTCTATGAAAGCCGATTCGAAAAAAATGACTTGGATTACACTCGCCTTTGTCGCGTTTTCCGGCGTGTGGGGATTCGGCAATGTTGCAAACGGATTCGTATATTTTAACGGAGTGCAGTCGATTTTCAGCTGGATTCTTATATTCGTGCTGTATTTTATTCCGTATGCCCTGATGGTCGGGGAACTCGGCTCCGCATTCAAAACGTCGGAAGCCGGCGTGAGCTCCTGGATTGACAGCACCATAGGCCCCAAAGTGGCCTATTTTGCCGGGTGGACATATTGGGTATGTCATATCACCTACATAGCAAGCAAGGTGAGCGGGGGATTGAAAGCTCTCAGCTGGGCCGTGTTCCAGAATGCCGAGACCTATGATGCCTTGCCTTCGGTCTACGTTCAGCCTGTAACGCTGGTCATTCTTCTCTTTTTCTGCTGGGTCGCAAGCAAGGGCCTGAATCCGCTGAAAAAGCTGGCGGGCATTGCGGGAACAAGCATGTTTATCATGTCGATTCTCTACATTGTGCTGATGATAGCCGCCCCTGTCCTCAATCCGAATGCGGAGTTTCTGCACGTTGACTTCAGCATCAAAAACTTCATTCCGGATTTCAACCTGTCGTATATAACATCGCTTTCCATTTTGATATTTGCTGTGGGAGGCGTGGAGAAAATATCACCGTATGTCAATGCGGTGGAGAACCCGGCGAAGGGCTTCCCGAAGGGCATTATCGCCATGACAGTCATGATAATCGTCAGTGCGATACTCGGAACCTTGGCAATGGGAATGATGTTCGACCCTGCCGTAATCAATGCCGGCAAGGAAAGCTTCAACTCCTATGTTGCCAATGCCGCTTACTGGGCGTTCCAGAAACTGGGACAGTACTATCACGTGGGAAACACGCTGCTGATTCTGTACGCGCTCTGCAACATGATAGGGAATTTTGCCGTGCTTGTCGTCAGCATCGATGCGCCTTTGCGGATGCTTCTGGGCAATGAAGAGTCCAGACAGTACCTGCCCGAAAGACTGATGAAGCAGAATAAACACGGAGCTTATATAAACGGCATCCGGCTTGTCGCGCTGCTGTCGGGCAGCATCATCCTGATTCAGTCTCTGGTTCCGGGGGCTGCCAATGTCCTCGCACAGCTGACGAAGCTGAATTCCGTATGCATGCCTTTCCGATATCTGTGGGTATTTGTCGCCTACATAGCCTTGCGGAAAGCCGGCGACCGGTTTCCGGCGGAATACCGGTTTACAAAGAATCCGGCCGTCGGAAAGTTCTTCGGCATCTGGTGCTTTGCGCTTACTTTCATAAGCTGCCTGACCGGGATGTATTCGGATGACAAGTTTACGATGCTTTTAAATATCGTCACACCGTTTTTCCTTGCCGCCCTGGGGCTGATTATGCCGCTGCTGGCCAAACTTGAACGGAAGCACAAAGCGGTGAACGCGTACACGGATAACCGACAGGGAGGCAGGCAGTGAGCGCCATTGAAATCAACATTTGCCCGGATGCACGGCTTTTGCCGTCCGCTCTGGCCGCAATAGGCTCCTATGCAGAGCTCTTTTTCAAAGACAAAAAGGATATCGACCACATTGTTCTGGCAACGGAAGAGGCCGTCAGCAATGTGCTCTCCTTCAGCGTAACGAGTCATCTGAATTCCGTTACCGTCACGGCAGACGGCAAAGACGGAGAGTTCACCGTCTGCGTGTTCGACCGCGGCATGCCCGGAGATTATGAACAAACGCTCAGCGGTGAGGACCGGCTGGGTCTTACGCTTATGCACAGAGCCGTGGATGTGGCCACGGTGGAAAACCTCGGTACCGCCGGACGCTGCCAGAGACTTGTGAAGTATTACAGCAGTATCCCGGATTTCTCCGCAATGCCCGAGCCGGAGCTGGGGGCTCCGATAGAAAATGCACAGATTACGATCCGTGTTCCCCGCGAGAGCGAGATGCTGGCTATTTCCCGGGCCATTTATAATGAATACGGCCTGACTTACAGCAAGGATATCGTCTATTACCCGGAGCGCTTCTATGCCGCCGTGGCAAAGAACCAGATACATTCCGTTGTTGCCGTAGACGAAAACGGCAACCTGGCCGGTCATTACGCCGTGTTTCAGTGGGACATCGTCCCCGGTGTCTGGGAGGGCGGCATGGCGGTTGTCAACAACCGTTATCGCCACGCCGGTATTTTCGGCCGGATGATGCAGCAGGCGTTTGACTATGTTCAGAACGAGGAAAGGGGAAAGCTATTTATCGGCTGCTGTGTCATGACGCACCCCTATTCCCAGATGAACCGCCTGAAATACAATTCCATGCCCTGCGGTTTTCTCCTCAACCTGACGCCGCCGGATGTGCTTCAGAGCTCGTTCAAGGCCGAAAACAGCTATACGGCCGACGCCATTGCCTGCTCCGTTTTCGATGCCGCACCCGGGACGGTATATCTGCCGGAAGAGCTGAAAGGCACGGCGGAAAAAATATACGGCTGGCTCCGTCTGCCCCGCACCATCGAAACCGGCTCAACGGCGCTTCCCGAGGCCGGGGCTACCGAAAGCGCCTGGGTTTTCAACGCTGCCAAGCGTAACGGAAGCATTAACCTCCGCCGGCCCGGAAAGGACTTTCTGCACTGCCTGAATAACAATATCTACGAACTGAAGCGCCGCAGCGCGGAAATGGTGGTTTTGTATGTTTCCGCCGAGCAGCCCGAACTTCCGGCCGTCTACGAAGCGGCAAAGGAAAAAGGCTTTTTCTTCACCGGCATCCTGCCGGCGACCGAGCAGGGCGATGTGATTATCATGCAGAAAATGCTTAACAACGTTGTGGATTACGATTCTCTTGTTTCGTATGGCCCGTTCACCGAACTGCTGAATGACATCCGCGGTTTCGACCCGGACAGTCACAGATGAGAGCCACCGGACGGCAAACCCGCTTTTTATTGACAGTACGGCGGAAATCATTATAATTTAACCTGTATAAACATTTCCTTAGGAGTTCCCGTGAACAGCAAGAAAACACTTACAACCTGGGAAGCCGCCTGCATCATAACCGGCTACGGAATCGGCGGCGGAATTCTTTCGATGCCGTATCTTTCCCAGAAGATAGGCTTCCTCAATGCACTGATTGTTCTGATTATAGCCTTCGCGGCCAGCTATGTGCTGCATCTGATGATAGCCGATGTTGTCATCAAGACGGATGAAGGCGGGCAGATTATTTCCTGTCTCGGCAAGTATCTCTTCCGCGGTAAGCTGAAGAACGTGCTGACGATTCTGTTCTTCGTGCTGATGCTGGCCATTTTGTGCACGAATTTGACGGGTTATATAACGGGTGCGGAAGACATCCTGGTGGACCTTCTTCCCGTTTCGCATATCGTCGCTAAGCTTATTTTCTACGTTATCGCTGCGAGCATCGTGCTCTTCGGTTTGAAGGCCGTCGGCGTATCGGAGAAAATCGCGATGGCCGTTATTTTTGCCATTGTCGGCGTACTGGCCGTCTGCTCCTTTGTTGTCGGCAAAAACGAAGTGCCTATGTTCAAGGCGGATTTCACGGGCTGCCTTGCCTATTACGGCATGGCTATGTTTGCTCTTTCGGCTTTCTTCTCCGTGCCGCAGGCCGTGGAAGGACTGGAGGGCGACGAAAAGAAGATTAAAAAGGCCGTTTTCCTCGGTTTTCTCAATAACTTCATCATCATTGTAGTCATCAACTTCTGTGCCCTGCTGGCCTCGCCCGAGGTTACGGAAGTCGGCATCGTCGGCTGGTCAAAGGGCATCGGCCTCTGGGCGGAAATCGCCGGCGGTCTGTTCACCCTTCTCGCCATGGTTACGACCTACTGGTCGCTGTCGCTGGCTCTGGCGGACATCGTCAGAGATACCCTGCACCTCGGCCCCCGCCTCTCCTGGCTGATGGCAACCCTGCCTTCTCTGCTGCTGGCTCTTTTCAGCCTCAGCGGGTTCATGGAGTTTATGCGCCTTGCGGGCGGCCTTATCTCGATTGTCATCGCATTGATGATTGTTCCGGCCTTCATTCATGCAAGAAATGAGGTTCCGGGCTCCATCCTGAAGTATAACGGAAACTTCGTATGCGCCCTCATCATCCTTGCCTATGTTCTGATGGGAATCGGCAACATAGTACCGGTATAAATGGCTGAAATTCTTTTTTACAACGGAATCATACACACCATGCTGTCCGAAGAGGACACGGTGGATTACATGCTCGTCAGAGACGGCAGAATTGCTTCTGCCGGAAAGGGAACACCCGATTTCCCCAAGGCCGAAAAGCACGACCTGAAGGGGAAGCACGTTTATCCCTGCCTCATTGACGGGCATGTTCATTTGCTTCTCACGATAGCCGTCATGGCAATGGGGTTCAACGCCTGCGAGATTACGTCGGACGGGATCGAACCGCATACGATGGCGGGCATAGAAAAGCGCATCCGCGCCTATGCGGCAAAGCAGAAGAAAGACGCCGTCATAGCCATCAACAATTACATTATGACGGCCATCGACGAACACCGGATGCCGACAAAGGCGGAACTGGACGCCTGGACGGACGGAAGGCCGACCGTCATTTACAACATAGACGGGCATTCCACCTCGCTTTCCAGCGAGATGCTGCGCCGCGTCGGCATAGACCCGGACGGGCACAGCGGTGTCCTGCAGGGCGAGGAAAACGAGAGAACCCAGGGCAGAATCATAGACAATGTGGGCGGGAGCGTAACGCTTCCGGTTCTGGCAAAGGGCATCGCCAACTTTCATAACTACTGTGCCGATTACGGAATAGGAACGGTGGCGGCTCTCGAGGGCAACGGTGACAGCGAAAAGGACAGCACCACAAAGCTGATGCTCCATCTGGCAAGGCATTTCGGCGTAGGCGTCCGGCTGTATCTGCAGTATACGGACATCGCAAGGGTCAGACCCTTTGAAAAATATATGAAGAAACGCCGTGTCGGCGGCTGCGGAGACTGGGAGCAGGACGGCGCGGTCGGCGCGCATTCCGCTGCTTTCGTTCTGCCGTTTGCGGATACCGGGGAGACGGCCCCGTGCTATTTCACGCAGGAGAAGACGGATGCCCTCGTCAAAGCCTTCAGCGACAGCGGATACCAGGTGGCATCGCATGCCATCGGAGAGCTTGCCATAGACAGGCTCATAAAGGCCCTGAACAAAGTGGACAACGGCCGTTTTCACCGCATCGAGCACTGCGAGTTTTTCGGGGATGCCGCTTTTGAGCAACTGAAAAAGGGCCGCTTTGCCGTTATGATGCAGCCGGGTTATGCCTGGATAGACAAGCGTTATCTGCATACCTACGAGCGCTATCTGCCGCAGGAAATCCGGGACAGAATGAAGCTGCGCTCCCTCGCGGATGTCGGTGTCTGCGTCTGCGGTTCGTCGGACAGCCCCGTGCAGGATATGGATCCCTACCTTCAGATGCTCGGCATGACGCAATTCTACAACGAGGCCGAGTCGCTGACGAATTATCAGGCGATGTGCGCCTATACAAAGAATGCCGCCCGTGCCCTGGAAGATGACGACATCGGCACGCTAGAGACCGGAAAGAAGGCGGACTTCTTTCTTGCGGAGGAGGATTTCTTCCGCCTGCCGCCCGAAAAAGTTGTGGAATTCAGGCCGAGTGCCACGTACTACGGCGGCGTGCCTGCCAGAAGGCGAAAGGGAAGCGTAACCGAGCTTCTCGGCATGCTCCTGACGAAACCGAAAAAGATATGAACGAAATCAGCAGGCCGGTAATCAGAAAAGACCATGAGGCCAAAGTTACCGGGCAGGAAAAATATGTCAATGATTTTCGCTTTGCCGCTGACGGGGGAGAAATCCTCACGGCCAGGCTTGTGCGGGCGCAGAAAGCCCATGCGGAAATACGGAAGGTGACCGTGCCGGAGCTTCCCGAGAACTATTATTTTGTTGACGGGCGGGACGCACCCAGGAACGTAGCCTATTATCCGCTGAACGACACGGAGGCCATGCTGACGGAGGAAGAAGCGGAAAGAATAAAAAACAGCATGCCGCTCTTTGCCGACAGGACGGCGGAATACGCCGGGCAGCCTGTGGGGATGATTATCGGGCCGGACGAAAGCACCGTGAGGCAGCTGGCGGAGGCGTGCGGCATCGAATACAGGGAGCTTCCCGCTGCCATTCATCTCGAAGAGGCGAACGAACGCTTCGTGGGTTATGAAAGAACGCTGGGAGAACCCGGAAGCGCCTTTCTGGCTGCGGATTTCATATACGAAGAAAGCTTTTCAACCGACAGACAGTATCATGCTTATATGGAAACGCAGAGCATTATGGCGGAACCGGAAGCAGACGGGCGCCTTCTGGTACACGGGGCTATGCAGTGCCCGTTTACCGTGCGAGAAAGCGTGGCCTACGCTCTCGACTGCGAGATAGAAGAAATACATGTCCGGCAGGATCCTCTGGGAGGCGCTTTCGGCGGGAAAGAAGATTTTCCGTCAGCGATGGCACCCCAGGTCGCCCTGGCCGCGAAAAAGACCGGGAAAGCGGTCCGGCTCACGTTTGACCGAAACGAAGACCTGCAGTTCAATTATAAACGGCACCCGTCCGTCACACACGTGAGGGCTGCCGTAAAAGACGGAAAAGTATCGGCAATGGACATTGACGCGAAGCTGGATGCCGGCGCCTTTCTCGTCTCCAGCGGTGACGTTGCCCTGCGGTTTTTCACAACCTTCCCCGGCGTATACAGCATCGAGAATCTGCATGTAAAAGTGGATGTCATGAAAACAAACACACCGCCGAACGGTGCCTTCCGCGGTTTCGGCGGACCGCAGTGCGAGTTTTCTATGGAAATGGTCATGTCTCACATTGCCGATGAACTGCGGACGGATGAGCTGGAATTCAAGAAGAAACATCTGGCCGCCAAAGGCGGAATCAGCAGCACGGGAGGCCCCTACAAGTTTGATGTGCCCCTGCTCCGCATGATAGAGATGGCTGAAAAATCCACCGCCTACAGCGAAAAGAGAGAAAAATACTCCGCCGTTAAATGGGGAAGACTGAAAAAGGGAATCGGCATCGCCTTTGCAAACCACGGCTGTCCTTTGCTCGGCAACATCGAGTGGGATGTGGTGAAACCGGTGGTGCGCATCCGGAAAAATGCCGATAACACCGTGGATTTGTTTACAAGCCAGGCTGAGCTCGGGCAGGGCGTGCGCACGGCATTCTGCAAAATTGCGGCACAGACGCTGGGTATCCCGTATGAGCAGGTGAATGCCTTCTATCCCGATTCGGACACCACGGGGAATACCGGAATCACGGCGGCATCCAGAAGCATTGTATGCGTCGGGAAAGCCCTGGAAGACGCCGCGAAAGAACTGAAGAGAATATGGAAAGACGGTGAAGAGCAGGAAGCCTCCGCACAGTATCAAAAGCCCGAAAACGCCGCGGATTATGACGTTATGCAATCCTTCGGAACGGAGTATAACGACTTTTCATGGAGCGTGGTCGTGGTGGAGGTGCTTGTAGACGTTCTTACGGGAAACATCAAAATAACGGATGCGCACGGAATCTACAGCCTGGGAACACCGATTGACGAAAACATTCTGACGGGGCAGATGGAAGGCGGTCTGCTGCAGGCGCTGGGCTACAGCGCAATGGAACGCATGGTAATCGGCGATAACGGGAAGATGTTCAACACTTCCTTTGCGGACTATCATGTTCCCACGGCAACGGACATTCCGTCCCTCTCCGTGGAATTTGAACGGAGCGAATACCCGGGAGGCCCGCTGGGCGCCAAAGGCGCGGGCGAAATCTCGCTTGTCGGCGTGGCGGCCGCTTATGCCAGGGCGGTCGAGCAGGCACTCGAACAGATCCGGCCGGTAAAAATCAGCCACATTCCCTTTGTGGCCGAAGATGTGCTGACGATTCTGAACGGGAGACGGTAAAAGTGGACAGATTCGAATTTATACTCAACGGAGAAAAAGCAGTCTACGAAGGCGAAGCCTCAGACAGACTCCTGGACATACTGCGCAATCATTTCAATCTGACGTCGGTAAAATGCGGATGTAAGGAAGGCGCCTGCGGCGCGTGCTCCGTCATCATCAACGGGAAGCTCATCAACTCCTGCATCGTGTCCGTCGGGGCTGTTATCGGCGACAGCGTTACCACGCTGGAAGGCTACAGAACAACGGAGAAATTCCGTGTTCTCGACAGGGCTTTTGGCGAATGCGCCGCCGTGCAGTGCGGTTTTTGCACACCCGGCATGATTCTGGCGGCGGAATGCGCCCTCTCTGCCAATCCCCATCCCGATGAGGAGGAAATACGATACGCCCTGTCCGGCAATCTTTGCCGCTGTACCGGATACAACGCGATTGTAAGGGCGGTTCTTCAGGCTGCCCGGGAAGGGGAAGGACTGTGGTGAAATATCTGGTACCGAAAAACCTCGAAGAGGCACTGGATGCCATGCGTTCCGGGGAATATCTCCCCTATGCGGGCGGAACCGACATCAACACCGGCCGGTTCGGGGACAAAAATCTGCTGTTTATCGGGAAACTTCCGGAATTAAGGGAAATCCGTTACGACGGGCAGTATGTTCGCATCGGCGCTGCCGTTACCTATTCCGAGGCGGAAAAGAACGCGCTGATACCCGGAATCATGAAAGAGGCCATCCGCAAGGTGGCCGGGCCGGCAGTGCGGAACGTCGGAACTTTCGGGGGCAATCTCGCAAACGGTTCCGGAAAGGCGGACAGCGCCCTGGTGGATATCGTACTGGATGCAAAGCTTCTTATCCGCTCGGCCGAAAGGGAGAGAATCCTGGACGCCTCCCGGTTCTACCACGGATGGAAGCAGGTGGATCTGCAGAGCGATGAGCTGATCTGCGAAATACTGATTCCCAAAAGGGATTATCAGGATAACTACTTTTATGACAAGGTGAGCACCCGCTCATCGATTGCCATTTCCAACATCTCGGTTGCCAGCGTGTGGAACATCGAAAACAATGTCATAAAAGAACTGTCAATCGGCATCGGTTCGGCAACGGAGGTCCCGATGCGCTGCACCGATATTGAAAATCTGCTCATCGGAAAAAGCCTTGAAGAGGTGGAAAAAGAACGCGATGAGGTTCTGGCCGGGTATGTTGCCGAGTTGGATATGCCGCCGGACAGGACAGGCATTGATTACAGAAAACAGGTCTGCTATCGTCTGCTGCATTATCTGCTCTATGAAGAGTTCACTCCCATCCGGTTTGACGATTTGCAGTCATAATAAGATACGGAAAAGAAAGAGCGCTGCTTTTGGCAGCGCTCTTTGCATTGTTCATATTTTGTTTCTTGTGGGCTTGCCCATACGGTGTTATATTTAAATAAAGATGATTTTCCACAGTGAGGAGGAAGCGCAAACCAGATGCAGCATGGTACGGAAGTCCGTTATCTGCCCGTCGCGGATGTTCTGCGCAGTAAAAAATGACGGCCAAGACGCACATGGTCGGCGGGATTCTCTGCGGTGAGCTGGCGGCTCTATATCTGTTCCGGGAAAACCCCGTGTTTTCGGTCGTCTGCGTTGCTACGGCGGTGGCGGGTTCCGTTCTGCCGGACGTTGACAGCGCGGAATCGCACTTCGCCTACAAGTCGCTGAAGAACGCCTTTATCTCCGCCGGCGTCAATGCCATATGGGGGCACAGGGGCGCCGTTCACACGCCCTTTGCGGCGCTGATTCTTGCGCTGATTCTCTACGCCTCCGGCCAATGCGGCTTCGCCTATGCCGCTCCGGTAGCGGCCGGGGTTACAACGGGCTTTCTTTCGCATCTCGTGCTGGACTCGCTGAACTACGGCGGAATCATGTGGCTGTTTCCGTTTAAAAAGCGGCGGTACCACTGGGGGAAGATTCCGATCCGCTCTTTCAAAGAGAACATACTGGCGCTCTGCCTGCTGCTGGCTTGCGCGGCGCTGACTCTGCGCTATATGGAAACGCTGCCCGCCGATTTCGGCAGTCTGCTCCATGCAACCGGTTATTAACATCGGATGAAATCCGAATTTTATATTGGGGGATATAAAAATGACGTATAAAGAAGTCCTGGAAAACGCCAGGAATACCATCGGGCCGAACTGCAAAGTCTGCCCGGAATGCAACGGCCTCGCCTGCGGCAACACGGTTCCCGGCCCCGGTTCCAAGGCACCCGGCAACGGAGCCAACGATAATTTCGTGGCGTGGAAAAAGTATAAACTGGAGATGGACACTATCGTGTCCGACGGCGCAGCCGACACATCGTCCGAACTCTTCGGCAAAAAGTTTGCCCTGCCGCTGCTCGCGGGGCCTGTGGGCAATCTGAGCTCCCAGTTCAACAAGGGAGACGACATAAAAGAATACAACGATGCCGTCTTTGAGGCCTGCAGTGCCTGCGGTGTCATCGGCACGGTGGCCGACGGCATGTCGAGAGATGTTCTGCCTGCCGGCTTTGTTTCGCAGAAGAAGTACGGCGCGGACATCATCCCTATAATGAATCCGTTTTCGAATGCATCCATCAAAGACTATTGCGGCCAGATTGCCGAAGCAAAGCCCCTCGCCTACGGCGTTGTGGTTGACAGTGCCGGCCTGCCGCACCTGATAGACAGCGACCTGAAGGCCGGGCCGAAGTCCGTGGAGGACCTGAAGGAAATCCGCTCCTTCCTGCCGGATATGCCCTTTGTCGTCAAAGGCGTTCTGAATGCCAAATCGGCCGAAAAGGCCGTCAGAGCCGGAGCCGATGCTATCATTGTCTCCAACCACGGCGGCAGAGTTCTGCCCTGTGCACCCGCCACGGCCGATGTCCTGCCGGAGATAGCCTCCGCGGTCGGTAAGGACGTCAGCATCATCGTAGACGGCGGCATCCGCAGCGGAGCCGACATACTCAAGGCCCTGGCTCTCGGCGCGGATGCGGTTCTCATCTGCCGCCCGTTCCTCATCAGCTGGTACGGCGGTAAGGCGGAAGGCGTCCGGCTCTATATTGAAAAGCTCAAGAAGGAACTCGGCGAGGCTATGTTCATGTGTGGCCTCAAGAAGATTTCGGATATCGATTCATCGGTTGTGAGACTGCAGAAATAAGCAGTCCGGAAAGGAAAAGATTTGGAGAAGACAAACGGAAAGAAAATCCGCCGGCACAGAGTTCTGGACAAGCCGGTTCTGGGCTATTTTCTGCTCATACTGTTTGCCCTGCTGGCCGAAAGCGTTTTTGGCTTTGTAGACAACTGGATTGCCAAAATCCTCCCGGCTTACAGCACGATGTCGTCCTACACCATCGGCGGAGTGGAGTATACGAAAACCACCGCTTCCGGCGTTGGTACCGCCCTCGGTGCCCTGCTGGGCCTGCTCCTTTTCAAGCTCTGGTTCAGACCGGATTTCAAAGGCTGCCTGCATAAGGACACCCTGGTAAAGGGCCTTGTGTTTCTGGCATCGGTGGCTCTCGTGCATTTTGCCGGGAGCATCGTCAGCATCTGCATTCTCGGCCTCGGCAACGTGGGCATCGCCTTTCTGCGCTGCCTTGCCCCTGGCTTCGGGGAGGAAGTGGCTTTTCGCGGTCTCGGCATAGCCAACTGGATGCGCAGAATCAAGAACGAAAAACAGATTGTGGCGGTCCTCTGGGTTCCCGCCCTCGTGTTCGGCCTTATTCACATTTCCAATGCAATCGCCGGCGCCCCCTTAAAACTGAGCATTATCCAGGGCATTTATGCCAGCGGAATCGGGCTTCTGTTCGGCGCCGTGTATCTGCGCACCGGTAACCTCTGGCCGACGATTGTTGCCCATTCGCTGATTGACTTCCTGGAATTCTGCCGCGCGGACATATTCGCAAGCGGCGGTGTTATGACCGGCCTGACGGCCGGCGACTGGATTACGACCGTCGCCGGGGGTCTGGCGGCCGTTCTCGGCATCTATCTATGCCGAAAGGACAAGCGCGCCGAGATTCTGGAAATCTGGGCACAGCGCTGGAGCCGGGATACGGAACAGGAAGGAGCCGTCCTTCCGGAAGAAAACTGACATGAAGAAGATACTCTGTATCCTCCTCTGTCTTTGCCTGCTGGGAGGTCTTATGCCGGTGGCATTTGCGGACTACAACCAGATGGACGAAACGGCGCTGAAGCTCCGCGTGGGCAATAAAACCCGCGAGGTGAAGGCCTACAATGCCAGCTACGCTTTCAACACGTTCATCTCCCTGCGGTCTCTGGCCGAGGTGCTGAAGGGGACCGCCAAGCAGTTTGACTTTGACTATTACACGACGCAGGCCGACGGCGAGTATTTCGCAATTACCTCGGGCAGCGAGTACATTCCCGTCGAAGACAAGACGGAAAAAGGCGAAGAAGGGGAGAAGCTCTTCCTCTCTCCTGCCCGCAACCGCCTGTTTGTGGACGGCAACGAGAAGAAGTACTACACCTACCGCTACGGCCAGCCGGATGACCTCTACATGCATATAACGGACATTCTTCTTCTGTTCGACATGGGCGCGGAGTATACCGCGGCGGATGTCATTCAGCTGTATCCCGACAAGACCTTTGCCGCAGACCTGAAAGGTCTGCAGGGCGACGGTTTCTTTGAAAACGTCAACTCCGTGCTGGCGGGGGATGCCAACAGCCGCAAGATTCTGTTTGCAACCGATGAGAACGTTGTCTATCCCGTTGCCAGCATCACCAAGCTCATGACCTATCTCCTGACGGCTGAGGCTATCGAGAGCCGGGAAATCGGCAGGAACGACGAAGTCCGGATTTCGGCCGGAGCCGCCAGACTGGCAAAATCCGAGGACGGCATGCTGGAAATCGAAGAAGGACAGACGGTACCGCTCGAAGAGCTGATGAAGGCAATGCTCGTGGCTTCCAGCAACGAGGCCGCTCTGGCGATTGCCGAGCATGTCTCCGGGTCGGAGGCGGCCTTTGTGGAGCTGATGAACAGCCGTGCCTCGGAGCTCGGTCTTAAAAGCGCCCGGTTCTATAACTGCAACGGCCTGCCGTACATAAAAATCGGAACGGTCCAGGGCAAACTGCAGAACAGCATGAGTTCGGCCGACCTTTTCCGCCTGACCTGCACGGTTCTCAGCGAGTGCCCCGAAATAACGGAAATCACTTCGCAGCAGTTTGTGCACCTGGAAACCCTCGATTATACAACGGCCAACTCCAATCCTCTTGTTTTCAATCTCGGCGGAGTCACCGGGCTGAAGACCGGCAACACGAAAGCGGCGGGGCAGTGCCTCGTGGCCTGCAATGATGCCGGGAAAGTCGTCATTGTCCTCGGTGCCGAGGATGCGGCCATCCGCGGCCGCGTAGCGGAAATACTTTTCAGATGTTCGTAAGGGAGAATTAACATGTACCTGATACCGCTTCTTGCTTTGAATCCCTATACCTGGCTGATTGTTGCGGCCGTCATCCCGGCCGTCTATCTGCTGATCTATGTCTACCGGAAGGATCACCTGGAAAAGGAATCCACACGCCTTCTGATTTCCCTTGTCGCGCTCGGCATTCTCTCCACAACTTTTGCGGAGCTCACCGAGACGCTCGGCATTGCCTTCCTGCCGCAGGTGGCGCAGCCCGGTTCGGTGAAATACAACGTGCTGCTCTATTTCATCGTCGTCGGCATGAGCGAAGAGGGCTTCAAGTACCTTTTGCTCAAATATAAGACCTGGCGCAACCCCGAGTTCAACTGCCAGTTTGACGGTGTCGTCTATGCGGTGTTCGTCTCCCTCGGCTTTGCCCTCTGGGAGAACATCTCCTATGTCGTCTCCTACGGCATGGCAACGGCCCTGGTGCGCGCCGTCACGGCGGTTCCCGGGCACACCTGTTTTGCCGTTTTTATGGGCACCTTCTACGGCATTGCCAAGAGACTGGAGATTCGGGGCGAATACGGCCGCAGCCGGACGTTCCGCTGGATTTCCTTCCTCGTTCCCGTGGCTCTGCACGGGACCTATGACTATTTCGCCTCCAGCAGCGATGCCTCCGGCCAGTGGATTTTTGTGGGCTTCATTATTGTGCTATTCGTTTCAGCCTATTCCATGGTCAAAAAGCTCTCCGCCTACGACCGGTTCATTCAGTAAAATAACAAAAAAAGCGCCGAAGGCGCATTTTTTGTTATGTGGAGTAGCGTTTCATCTGGTCGATGATGAGCTTTCCGACGGTGTCGGCAAACAGGGAGAAGTCCCGAATCCGGACAAAGTCCGAACCGTACACCATCCTGGCCGAGGGGAGGTCGTCATCCTCTCCGGTGAAGATGCAGACGACGGAAGTCCCGTCGGAACGCAGACGGCGGACCTCGTGAGCCGTGTCGGTCAGGGCGCGCATCTCGTCGTAGCTCACACCCACGTCGTTTTCATCCTTGCGGATTTTGGCAAAATCCAAAGGCTTCACGTCCGAGAGGACAATCAGCATCCTGTGCTCGTAGGGATTCTTCGAGATGAGATCCCCGACGGCGCGGATGGCAAGACCGTCCCGGTTGCAGCCCTCGTTGTAATAGTCAAAAATGGTATTATTGTCGCTTGACGAGGCGTAGTCGTTAAAGAGACGCAAAACCGTGAATCCGCTCAGCGAGCAGTAGCTTATCACACGGCAGGGAATGCGGCAGCGGGCGAGCGCTTCGGCAACGATGTATGCCTGCGAGGAAATCTTTTCCGCCCGGCTGACCTGCGAATGCGAAGCATCCAGCAGAATGTCGACACTCATGTCGCCGGCATTGGCGTTTTCCGTCCGGGTGAACACCCTCTCGTCGCCGAGCCTGGCGGCTCTCCAGACGAGGGCCGGGTTGACTTTGCCGGAGTTGGCTTTCACATCCGCGGGCTGCATGTGCATCAGAACGGAGTTCATAATGCTTGTGCTGAGCTTTGAAATGAGGAGCCTGTTCTGCAGCAGGTGCTTTTTATAATACTCCCGGTTCTTGGCAATCAGCTCGGCCTGCCGCTTTCTCTGGTGCATTTCAAAGGTGTTGTATATGCCGCTCAGTTCGCAGACTTCCCCCGTGGTGTAGAAAAGATGGGTGAATTTGTGATTTCCGGTGCAGAGCTGTTTTTCCATCTTGATGACCTGCTCGGCGGGGTAGAGCGCCTTGCCGAACTTGGTTTCGAGGAAGTCGCGCAGTTCGCCTTCCGTTAGCTTGGTTCCGAGCGTGAAATCGCTGTTCGCCATCGGAACGTGGCCGTTGACATAGCTGCCGTGCACAACGGTGCCGCCGTGCTGCAGGAAACTGTCGACCGACATTCTCCTGGTATGCAGGCCCGGCAGGCGGTATTTCAGCTTCATTTTCCCGTCACCGTAGAGGCCGAACTCTTCAAAGAAGAACTGCCTGGCGGTGCTGATGATTTCATCCGTCGTCATTTCATCGGTGAATCGGAGGCCTGATTCCGGGTGCGAGGGGCGTATCGCCTCCAGAACGGGACGGCCGCAGAGCTCCGTCCGGAAAAGGACGGGCTCCAGAGCGTTCCAGAAAATGGCTTCATAGAGGTCGGCCTTTCGGTATTTGTCGAGCATGGCAAAGAACTTTTCAAGCTTTTCATACTCGTAGTGCCGTCTGGCCGAACCGTAGATGACGTTCCAGTAGATGTCAACGTCACCGTTGCTGTCGTAGGCCTTGAAATCCGGCGCGAATGTGTAGTCGTTCGCGCAGTTCCATATTATGTTGTCGGCACGCCTTTTCTGAAGTTCCGAAATTTCACTGTTCATGAGTATTTTTATAGCACAATCAAGCGGGAAATAGAAGAACGGATTGCACATTATTTACAGATTAAGACATTGCTTTGCCAAAAAAAATATGCTATTCTTAGCTTACAATTCAAGGACGTGCAGGCTCTGACGGTTACGGCCGAAGGCCTGAAGTGGATTGACCACGTGGACCTGCATTTCCCAACTTTGCCGACCGTCTGGGCGTACTGTTTTCCAGGAGAACAGCGCGCCTATTTTTATTTTCGGTTTTTTATGGAGAATAAGATGGATATTTACAAAATCAGCACCCCGGAAGAGCTTCTCAGGGGCAATCCCTATGTGGGAAGAGGCATCGTCATCGGCAAGACGCCCGATGCCAGAAAGGCGGTTGCCGCCTATTTTATCATGGGCCGGAGCGAAAACAGCCGCAATCGCGTGTTTTTCGAGGAGGACGGTGCCGTTTATACAAAGCCCTTCGACGAGAGCAAGGTGAAGGACCCGAGCCTGATTATCTACTGTGCCGTGCGCAGTTTCGAGAATAAGCTCATCGTTACCAACGGCGACCAGACCGACACCATCTGCGAGGGCCTGATGAGCGGCATCCGTTTTGCCGATTCTGTGCAGTCCCGCTCTTTTGAGCCCGCTGCACCGAATTACACGCCCC
>JAZUEY010000011.1:0-27889 GCA_045640405.1 Candidatus Limivicinus sp. | reverse complement strand
CAGGTTGACGGGGTGTTTGAGGGGCAGGTTCCAGACCGGGAAGGTCTCGAACTTGGCATAGCCGGCATTGACCCCGCGCTTGTGCTCATGATAGAGCTGGGAAAGGCAGGTGGCCATCTTGCCGGAGCCCGGGCCCGGTGCCGTGATGACGACGAGGGGGCGGGAGGTCTCGATGTAATCGTTGCGGCCGAAGCCCTCTTCGGATATGACCAGGGAGACATTGGAAGGATAGTCGGGTATGATGTAGTGCTGCCAGCACTTGATACCGAGGGCGTTGAGGCGGGACTTGAACTTGTCGGCCGCCGGCTGGCCGCGGTAGTGCGTGATGACGACGCTGCCGACATAGAGGCCTTCCCCGCGGAAGGCGTCAATCAGACGGAGGGTATCCTCGTCATACGTTATGCCGAGGTCTCCGCGCCGTTTGGAGCGCTCGATATCATCGGCGGAGATGGCAATGACGATTTCCACGTCGTCCTTAATCTCGAGGAGCATGCGAACCTTGGCATCCGGCTCAAAACCGGGGAGGACGCGCGAGGCGTGATAGTCATCAAAGAGCTTGCCGCCGAATTCGAGATACAGCTTGCCGCCGAACTGATTGATTCTGTCCCGGATGTTCTGGGACTGCAGCTTTTTATATTTTTCCGAATCAAAACCGATTTTCATTAAGCATCAATATAGCACAAGACATTGTAAACAACAAGAAGGGCAGATACTTTTTTTATTCATAATATTGTGATAATATAACCCCTATGAGTATTTTAGATAAACTGTTCGGGAACTACACCGAACGCGAACTGAAAAAGATATATCCCATCGCCGACAAGGTGGCCGCCCTGGAGGCGGAATACGCCGCCAAGACGGACGAAGAGCTCCGCGCGAAGACGGACGAGTTCCGGCAGAGGCTCGCCGAGGGCGAGGCGCTGGACGACATTCTGCCGGAAGCTTTCGCCACGGCACGCGAGGCCTCCTGGCGCGTCATCGGCATGAAGCCGTTCTACGTGCAGATTATCGGTGGCATCGTGCTGCACCAGGGGCGCATAGCCGAGATGAAGACCGGCGAAGGCAAGACGCTGGTGGCCGTGCTGCCGTCCTATCTGAACGCGCTGGCGGGCAACGGTGTGCACATCGTCACCGTGAACGACTACCTGGCCAGGCGCGACAGCGAGTGGATGGGAAAGGTGCACGAATTTCTGGGGCTGAAAGTCGGCCTGATTGTGCACGACCTCAACAACGACGAGCGCCGGGAAGCCTATGCCTGCGACATTACCTACGGCACGAACAACGAGATGGGCTTCGACTATCTGCGAGACAACATGGCGCTTTACAAGGAGCAGATGGTCCAGAGAGGCCACAGCTTCGCCATCGTGGACGAGGTCGACTCCATTCTCATCGACGAAGCCAGAACGCCGCTCATCATATCCGGCCAGGGCGACGAGAGCACGGACCTCTACCGCCAGGCGGACGTTTTCGTAAGCACGCTGAAGAAGCTCGTCTACGCCTCGGTGGATGAAAAAGAGGAGGAGAGCGAGGACATCGACGCCGATTACGTCGTCGACGAAAAGGCGAAGTCCGCCACGCTGACGGCGCGCGGCATCGCCAAGGCGGAGCGCGCCTTCGGGCTGGAGAATCTGGCCGACATCGAAAACGCGACCCTCTCGCACCACATCAACCAGGCACTCAAGGCCCACGGAATCATGAAGCGCGACATCGATTACATCGTCAAGGACGGGGAAATCATCATCGTTGACGAGTTCACCGGCCGCCTGATGTTCGGGCGCCGCTACAGCGAAGGCCTGCACCAGGCCATCGAGGCCAAGGAGCACGTCGACGTGCAGAAGGAAAACAAGACCCTGGCCACGATTACCTTCCAGAACTATTTCCGCATGTATGACAAGCTCTCCGGCATGACGGGCACGGCTGCCACGGAAGCCGAGGAGTTTGAGGCCATATACCATCTGGACATCGTCGAGATACCCACGAACAAGCCCGTGGTCAGAGTGGATCACCCGGACGTGGTGTACAAGAACGACGCCGGAAAAATCCGCGCCATCATCAACCAGATTGCCGAGTGCCACGAAAAGGGGCAGCCGATTCTGGTGGGCACGGTGTCCATAGAAAAGAGCGAATACCTCTCGGCACAGCTGAAGAAAAGGGGCATTCCGCACACGGTGCTGAACGCCAAGTACCACGAGAAGGAAGCCGAAATCATAGCGCAGGCCGGTAAGCTCGGCGCGGTTACCATCGCGACGAACATGGCCGGGCGCGGAACCGACATCATGCTCGGCGGCAACCCGGTGGACGAGGCCGAAGCGGAAAAGGTCAAGGCCCTCGGCGGCCTGTTCATACTGGGCACGGAGAGACACGAATCGAGACGAATCGACAACCAGCTGCGAGGCCGCAGCGGACGCCAGGGAGACCCGGGCGAAAGCCGCTTCTATCTGGCCCTTACGGACGACATCATGCGTCTGTTCGGCTCGGAACGCATCATGGGCATGATGGAGGCACTCAATGTGGAAGAGGACACGCCTCTGGACCACAAGATGCTCTCCAACGCCATAGAACAGGCCCAGAAGACGGTGGAAAGCCGCAACTTCCAGGTCAGAAAGACCGTTCTGGAATACGACGACGTCATGAACAAACAGCGCGAGATTATCTACGGCGAGAGACAGAAGGTCCTCAACGGAGAAGATCTCAAGGCGCAGATACTGAACATGATACCCGAATACGTTTCGACGACGATGCCGGAGGACTATACGCCCGAGCAGTACGAAGCTGCGGTGGAAAAGGCCAAGGCCTATTACGAAGAGCGCGAAAAAGCCTTCGGGCCGGGGCCGAACGGAGCGCCGCTCATGCGCGAGATTGAGCGCGTGGTCATGCTCCGCGTGGTGGACGAGTACTGGATGGAACACATCGACGCGATGGACGAACTCAAGCAGGGCATCGGCCTGCGCGGCTACGGCAGCGTGAAGCCCGTAGACGCCTACAAGCAGGAGGGCTTCGACATGTTCGAGGCCATGATTGCCGGTATCAGGGAAGAGACGGTCAAGAGGCTGTTCAGCGTGCGCGTGCGCAAGGAGGAAGCCGTCGAGAGAAAGGCCGTTGCCAAAAACATAGCGGCGAACTCCGGCGAAGCGCCGGCCAAGAAGCAGCCCGTGAAGAAAGTGCCCAAGCCCGGAAGAAACGACCCCTGCCCCTGCGGAAAGATGAAAGAGGACGGGTCCCGGCGCCTTAAATACAAGGAGTGCTGCGGAAGATAATGAAAAGACGACTGATCGCCTGTCTGCTTGCGCTGGTTCTGCTCTTTTCGAGCGGGTGTACGCTGCCGGGAACCGGAATTGAAAACGACACCATTCCGGATTCCACCGAAGGCGAAGACCTGACGATGGCGGAGGCGGCCGACGCGGTGTTCTCCCTGAACATGAATACCAAGTATTCTTTCAACCCGCTTGTCGCCACCAACCACTCCAACCAGCTCGTCTGCGCGCTCGCCTATGAGAATCTCGTGGAGCTGGACAACAACTTCGAGGTTATCCCGAATGTCATAACCGAGTGGAGCTACACCGACGACGCGGCCACCTGGACGTTTACGATAGACACGACCAAGCAGTTTCACGACGGAACCCCGGTTACGGCCAAGGACGTCGCCTATACGCTGAACAACGTGAATGCGGCCGGATCCGACCGCTTTGCCGGCCGGTTCCGCTACTTCTCGGGGGCCTATGCCAGGGGCGACGATACCGTGGAAGTGTATCTGGGCCTCGGAAGCACCTCGTTCATCAAGCTGCTGAACATACCCCTCATCCAGTCCGGCTCGTATAAGGAGAAGTTCCCGATGGGTTCGGGGCCGTACTACTTCGAGCTTGAGACGGTCGTGGACGAGCCGGCGACGGAGACCAAGGCGGAGAAGACGCACCAGGTGCCTCTGGCGCTGCACGCCTATGAGGGCTACAAGGGCTGGGAGACGCTGCCGGTCGACACGGTGTATCTCAAGGAGTACACCGACGCGGAAGGAATCATTTCGGCCTTTGAAGACTCCTATGTGGACGCCGTCATCAACGACCCGTCCAGCTACACCAACCTGGGTTATGCGGCCATCAACGAAATACACACCTATGCCACAACGAACATGCACTATGTGGCTTTCAACCAGGAGAGCGACGTAGCGGCCAATGCCGGATTCCGCTATGCGATGCAGTACGCCTTCGACAGGGCGTATCTGGAGGACCTGCTCAACAACAACGCGGTGGCTTCGGCCATCCCGATGTATCCGACCTGCGCCGACTATCCGCAGGCGCTGGCGGACAACCTGCGGTATGACCTGGAAACCTGCGCCCGCATTCTGGAGAACAACGGCATTCAGGATTATGACGACGACGGCTGGCGCGAGTACATGAACGCCGGGCAGAAGATCAACCTGCAGTTCATCCTCTGCTCCGACTCCTCGGCCAAGGCCGGAATTGCGAACCGCTTTATGGAGGACATGGCCTCCATCGGCCTAAAGGTTACCGTGCAGGAAGTGACCTGGGACGAGTACTACAACGCGCTGACGGACTATGTCAATCTCACGAAGGAGCAGAAGGAAGACGAGGATTTCGAAGAGCTCGAGTACGACATGTACTATGCCGAGACAAAAATCCGGAACGACTTCGACATATCCGAAATTCTGGCTCCGCAGGATGAGGACAACATATACAGCAACATCAACTTTACGCATTCCACGGATAACGGCTTCGAGAATCTGATGTATACCTATCTGGGTTCCGGAGACGCGAACCGGAAGCAGAACTACTATGCTCTGGCGGAATATGTGCTGACGACGAGCGCACAGATTGTGGTAATCGGCTTTGAAAAACAGCAGCTGATTACGCACCGGAGCGCCATACGCGGACTCGACCCGAACGCGGGCAACCCGCTTTACGGATTCCCGAACTGGGTTATTTCCTTCAAGACAAAGGAGAGCGAACAATGACGGAAAAAGAACTGATGAATCTCGCCGTGGAGGCGTCGAAGAATGCCTACGTGCCGTATTCGCATTTCCCTGTCGGGGCGGCCCTGGAGTGCAGCGACGGTACGGTGTTTAAAGGCTGCAACGTCGAGAACGCCGCATACGGCAGCACGATATGCGCCGAGCGCACCGCCTGCGTCAAGGCCGTGAGCGAAGGGCATAAGGACTTCACCCGTCTGGCCATCTATGCCGACAGCAAAGACTATGCCTATCCCTGCGGCGCCTGCCGGCAGTTCCTCATAGAATTTGCACCGGACCTGGAGCTGTTTATCATGAAGGCGAGCGGCGAATACCTGCGCTATACGCTGCGGGAACTGCTGCCGGGCATATTCGAGTTTTAAGGAAAAGAGCGTGCCAAGATGATTTTGGACGGAAAGAAACTGAACGACGCCGAGCTGGAAGACGTGAACGGCGGCGCCCCGAAAAAAGGAAAGGCCAAGTGCCCGCGATGCGGGCAGTACACCTACGTGATCCGCTATAAAAAGTTCACCTGCACCGCCTGCGGCTACACCCGACAGATGGGGTAAGCGGAGCAAGCTCCGCAGTGAAGAGATAAGAGTGAAGAGTTAAGAGCTGAGGTATAAAAATTAGCCCTGAACGGGAACGTTCAGGGCTTTTCGTATTTTATTCAATTCAGTTCGACAAAGCCGGGGAAGTTGCCGACGAAGGAATCGCCGACAAGGGCGAGGCCAGCCGCGGCGCGCTCGGCGTCGAGCGAGGAGAAGGACACGGGAGCGTAATAGCATTTTGCGTTCTGCTCGTTGGAAATGGCGATGATTTTGTCCTTGACATCCGGCCGGAGCTTCGGGACATTCGGGGCCAGAGAAACATCCACAGCTATGAAATACAGCTGGCCGTTTCGCGAAACGACAAAGTTCGGAAAAGCCGTGAGGCCGCTGTTGCTCTCGATAAGCTCGAATCCGTTGGGACCGAGACCGTCACGCGCAACGATTTCCATGGCGAAATCGACGGCCTCCTCGGCCACCATCAAATCGGCCTCCGTATATTCCGGAATGCCTTCGCCCCAGGACCTTTCGGCCTGGCGCGGGTCCGGCTTGGCGGAGAGAACCTGCAGGTCCTTGCGCTGGATGAAGACGGGATGCGAATCGAAAGGGTTGATGGCGATACCGAGAATGTGCGGATTCGCGTAGCAGGAATCAATCAGGTTGGAAAGCCCGATAGTAGCCAGACGGGAGCCGTTCGCCGCCTGTGCGTTGCCGGAATCGGAAAACATGATGACATAAAAGCTGCCGGCATGCTCGCAGGTGTCAATGGCATAGCCGGAGCCGGCGGCCTTGACGGCCGTATAGACCTGGTCGTTATTTTCGACCATCGCGCGGAAGAAGTCCGCAAACGCCTTGCTGTTCTCAGGAACGGGAGAAGCGTGCAGGGCAGAAATCAGTTCGGTTAAGTTCATGGGACCATTTTAAGATAATTTAAATTAATTGTAAACAAGCAAAAACGCATTGACAAAAAACGGCAAAAATGGTATATTAGCACTCGAAAGAAAAGAGTGCTAACGCTCCCAAAAGAGGTTTGCTAAATGGAACTCACCGAGAGAAAAAAGAAGATACTCGCCGCCGTCGTCGACAAGTACATCGACACGGCCGAGCCCGTCGGCAGCAAGTACCTGGCCGAAGAGGCCGGGCTCGGGTGCTCCTCGGCAACCATCCGGAACGAGCTGGCCGAGCTGGTGAATCTCGGCTTTCTGGAGCAGCCGCATACTTCCGCCGGCCGCGTCCCCACGGCACAGGGATACAGAATGTATGTCAACGAGCTGATGGGGAGGCAGAAAATGTCTCTGGAGGAGACGGAGGACCTGAACCGCCGTCTGAGCGAAAAGCTGAACGAGCTGGACGATACCATCAGCAGCGTTTCCCGCCTCACCTCGCAGATAACAAACTACCCGGCCCTGGCCCTGACGGCGAGAAAACCCGTTACGATTAAGCGCTTCGACATTATCTATGTGGATGCGAACACCATCATAATCGTGGCGATGCTGGATGACAACACGGTTAAAAACAAGCTTGTGCGTCTGCCGATTTCGGTTGACGAGGGTCTCGCCAAGAGGCTTTCGAGCATGTTCAACGCCTCCTTTACGGGCATAAGCGAAGCGGAGATAACACCGCAGCTTATCAACACGACGGAGCGGGCGGCGGACGATACCATCGGGCTTACCTCGGTTATCGCGGCGTTCGCGATAGACATCCTGACATCGGCGGCGACGCCTTCCTCCTTTATCACCGGGGAGAACCGGCTGCTGAACCAGCCGGAGTTCAAAGACCCGGACAAGGCACACAAGCTGATGAGCTACCTGTCCGGCGGCGGATATGTGATGCCGGATACGGACACGATGCAGGGTTCCAACGAAGTGCGGGTCTACATAGGCCCGGAGAACGTCGCCGAGGAGCTGAAGGATTCCTCCGTAATCGTGGCATCCTACGATGCCGGAGACGGAACCAGGGGCCTGATAGGAGTCGTCGGGCCGACGCGGATGGATTATTCCGTGATTGCCGCAAAACTGAGCTTCCTGGCGGACGGCCTTTCGAAACGCCTGGGAAGCGGAAATGCCCCGGTACAGGGCATGCACGATAAACTGATAATAAAGGGAGATGATTCCAATCGCTGACGAAGAAAAGATAGTGACGGAAGAGAAAGAAGAACTCTCTCCGGAAAATACCGAAGCCGAAGCCGCAGCGGAAACCGAAGAGGAGACACCGGAGGAAACCCCGGCAAAGGAAAAGAAGGCCAAAAAGAAAAAGGAAAAAGGCCCCTCGAAGGATGAAGAAATAGCGGCGCTTAACGATAAATATCTCAGGCTTTATGCCGAATACGATAATTTCCGCAGACGCAGCCAGAAGGAAAAGAGCGACATCTACGCAGAAGTCAAGGCCAACGCCGTGGCGGACTTCCTTCCGGTCTACGACAACCTCGTGAGAGCCCTGGCGGCCCCTACCGAGGATGAAGCCTACCGCAAGGGTGTCGAGATGATTATGACACAGTTCGGCCACACGCTCGAAAAACTGGGCGTGACGCAGATTCCCGCCCTGGGAGAGAAGTTCAACCCCGAGCTTCACAACGCCGTGATGCATTGCGACGACGAGGAAAAGGGAGAGAACGAAATCGTAGAAGTTTTCCAGGAAGGCTTTAAACTGGGCGACAAAACAATACGGGCCTCGATGGTCAAAGTCGCCAACTGAATTTGTTAATAAATAAAAAGGAGATATAAACACAATGGGTAAAATTATAGGAATTGACTTGGGAACCACAAACTCCTGCCTCGCCGTTATGGAAGGCGGAGAAGCCGTCGTCATTGCAAATGCCGAGGGTAACAGAACCACACCGTCCGTCGTAGCATTTTCCAAGGACGGCGAACGCATGGTAGGCCAGGTGGCAAAACGCCAGGCCGTCACCAATCCGGACCGCACCATTTCTTCCATTAAGAGAGAGATGGGCTCCGATTACAAAGTAAAAATCGATGCCAAGAACTACACACCGCAGGAGATTTCCGCGATGGTACTGCAGAAGCTGAAGAGCGATGCCGAAGCCTATCTCGGAACTACCGTTACCGAAGCGGTTATTACCGTGCCTGCCTACTTCACCGACGCACAGCGCCAGGCAACAAAAGACGCGGGCAAAATTGCCGGCCTTGAAGTAAAGCGCATTATCAACGAGCCGACCGCAGCCGCTCTGGCTTACGGCCTCGACAAGGAAAACGACCAGAAAATCATGGTTTACGACCTCGGCGGCGGCACCTTCGACGTATCCGTGCTTGAAATCGGCGACGGCGTTATCGAAGTTCTGGCAACCGCCGGCAACAACCGTCTGGGCGGCGATGACTTTGACGAATGCATCACCAAGTATCTCGTGGACGAGTTCAAAAAGAGCGAGGGCATAGACCTCAGCACCGACAAGGTTGCGATGCAGCGCCTGCGCGAAGCCGCAGAGAAGGCAAAAATCGAACTCTCCGGCGTTACCACTTCCAACATCAACCTGCCGTACATCACGGCAGACGCAACCGGCCCGAAGCATCTTGACGTAACACTCAGCCGCGCCAAGTTCAACGAACTGACAGGGCATCTCGTCGAGAAGACCGTTGGCCCCGTTAAGCAGGCTCTGTCCGATGCAGGCCTGAAGCCGAGCGACCTGAGCAAGGTTCTCCTCGTCGGCGGTTCCACCAGAATCCCGGCCGTTCAGGAAGAAGTCAAGAAGCTCACCGGCATCGAAGGCTTCAAGGGCATTAACCCCGACGAATGCGTGGCACTCGGCGCTGCCATCCAGGGCGGCGTTCTCTCCGGCGATGTCGAAGGCATCGTTCTGGTTGACGTTACGCCTCTGTCTCTCGGTATCGAGACGCTCGGCGGCGTATGCACCAAGCTGATTGACCGCAACACCTCCATCCCGACCAGAAAGAGCCAGATTTTCTCCACCGCAGCCGACAACCAGACTTCCGTTGAAGTCAATGTACTGCAGGGCGAGCGCGAGATGGCCGCTTACAACAAGAGCCTCGGCAGATTCCATCTTGACGGAATCGCTCCGGCGCGCAGAGGTATCCCGCAGATTGAGGTTTCTTTCGACATCGACGCCAACGGCATCGTCAATGTATCCGCAAAGGATCTCGGCACCGGCAAGGAACAGCACATCACGATTACCTCTTCCACCAACATGAGCAAGGAAGACATCGACAAGGCCGTCAAGGAAGCCGAGATGTATGCGGCGGAAGATGCCAAGCGCAAGGAAGAAGTTGACGTTCGAAACCAGGCGGATCAAATGGTATACCAGACCGAAAAGACCATTGAAGAGCTGGGCGACAAGCTCGACGCCGGCGATAAGGCAGAAGTCGAGGCCAAGCTTGCAGCCCTGAAGACCGCTCTGGAAGGCACCGACACGGCCAACATTAAGAGCGCAACCGAAGAGCTGACACAGGCTTTCTACAAGATTTCCGAAAAGATGTATCAGGCAGCCGGCGGCGCCCAGGGCTTTGACCCGAACGCAGCGGGCGCAACGGATGCAGGCCAGCAGTACTACGACGCGGACTACACCGAAGTCGTAGACGATGACCAGACCAAATAATCAATAAACAAAGCGGGAGGCCTTTATGGCTGATCAGAAACGCGATTACTACGAAGTCCTGGGTGTGGACAAGTCCGCATCCAAGGATGATATAAAAAAAGCATATCGCAAAATTACAAAAGAAAATCACCCGGACTTACATCCGGGTGATAAAGCCTGCGAAGAGCGCTTTAAAGAGGCGAACGAGGCATACGAGGTCCTGTTCGACGACGAAAAGAGAAAAAAGTATGACCAGTTCGGTCATGCGGCCTTTGACCCCAATGCCGGCTTCGGCGGCGGCGGTTTCGGCGGATTCGACTTCGGCGATCTCGGCGACATATTCGGCGGCTTCAGCGACATATTCGGCGGCGGCTTCGGCGGCTTCGGTTCCCAGAGAAGAGCGGACCCGAATGCGCCGCGCAAGGGAAGCGACCTGCGCGCCACGCTGAACATCAGCTTCGAAGAGGCGGCTTTCGGCTGCGAAAAGGAAGTGCAGGTTGGCATTATCGAGCAGTGCCCGGACTGCAAAGGTTCGGGAAGCGCGGCGGGTACCTCACCCGAGACCTGCCCGGAATGCAACGGCTCCGGCCAGGTGGTTACACAGCAGAGAACGCCCTTCGGCGTTATGCAGAGCAGCGGCCAGTGCCCCAAGTGCAAAGGACGCGGCAAGATTATCCACACACCCTGCAAAACATGCCACGGCATGGGGAACATCCGCAAGCAGCATAAGATAAAGGTCAAAGTACCGGCCGGTATCGATGACGGACAGGCGCTTCCTCTGCGGGGGAAAGGCAATGCCGGCGTAAACGGCGGGCCTGCCGGTGATCTGTTCATCTCCATCATTGTTCGGCCGTCGGCGATATTCGAGCGCGAAGGCGTCACGGTATATCTTGACCAGGAAATCAGTTTTGCCGAAGCGGCGCTGGGCGCAGAAATCGAAGTGCCGACGATTGACGGCAAGGTCAAGCTGACGATTCCGGAAGGAACACAGCCGGGCGCGACGTTCCGACTCCGGGAGAAGGGAATCCCCTATCTCAACGGAAAGGGAAGCCGCGGTGACCAGTACGTCCAGGTGCGCATTTCGGTACCCAAAAAGCTGAACAGCGAACAGAAAGAAAAACTCAGAGCCTTTTCGGAGGCCATGGGCAATACATCCAACGTGAAATCAAAAATATTCGGAAAAAAATAAGAGGAGCCAAGGCTCCTCTTTCTTTTATGGAATTTAATAGGCGATGCCCCAGTATATCATGGTGTCGGCGGGTTTGCCGCAGCAGGCACAGACATCGGAAAGCTTTTCCTGCTTGAAGGGGATGCAGCGGGACGACATCCCGGCGACTTCCTTCATCTTCATTTCGCACTCGAGGCTTCCGCACCACATCGTCTTAATGAAACCGCCGTTCTTTTCCTGCAGTTCCTTCGCTTCGTCGAGCGTTGCGGCGGCATAGGTGTGCGTTTCAAGGTTGGCAAGAGCCTTTTCGTACAGACCGCGCTGCACGTCATCCAGCACTTCGGGAATGCGTGCTTCCAGATCCTCGAGAGAAACGCTGACCTTTTCGCCGTTGTCGCGGCGGACGGCCATGCAGCAGTTGTTTTCGATATCCTTCGGGCCGAGCTCGACACGGAGCGGAATGCCCTTCATTTCGTACTGGGCACACTTCCAACCGAGGGAATTGTCGCTGTCATCGATCTTGACGCGGATGCCGGCGGCCTTGAGGCGCTCATAGAGAGCGTTGGCGGCATCGAGAACGCCTTCCTTGTGCTGGGCAACAGGAACCACGATAACCTGGACCGGAGCGATTTTCGGAGGCAGAACGAGACCGGAATTGTCACCGTGCGTCATGATGATGCCGCCGATGATACGGGTGGACAGACCCCAGGAGGTCTGGAACGGGTGCTTCTGAACGTTGTCTTTATCCGTGAAGGTGATGTTGAAAGCCTTCGTGAAACCGTCACCGAAGAAGTGGCTGGTTCCGGACTGAAGAGCCTTCTTGTCGTGCATCATGCATTCGATAGTATAGGTGTTGACAGCACCGGCGAACTTTTCCTTATCCGTCTTGTTGCCGCGAATGACCGGCATGGCCAGGTAATTCTCGCAGAGGTCCGCATAGACTTCGAGCTGGTGCAGGGTTTCCTCTCTGGCTTCGGCTTCGGTTGCGTGAATCGTGTGGCCTTCCTGCCACAGGAATTCTCTGCCGCGAAGGAAGGGACGGGTGGTTTTCTCCCAGCGCATGACACTGCACCACTGATTGTATTTCATCGGGAGATCTCTCCAGGAATGAAGGACATGACTCCAGTGATCGCAGAATAAGGTTTCGCTTGTCGGACGGACGCATAATCTTTCGGGGAGTTCCTCCTGCCCGCCGTGCGTTACCCAGGCACATTCCGGGGCGAAGCCTTCAACGTGATCCTTTTCCTTCTGAAGAAGAGATTCCGGAATCAGCATAGGCATAGAGACGTTCTCGTGCCCGTCGCGCTTGAACATGCCGTCGAGCACCGTCTGAATGTTTTCCCAGATTGCATAGCCGTAGGGACGCAGAACAAAGAGACCCTTGACTCCCGAATAGTCTACGAGTTCGGCCTTCGTGCAGACGTCGGTAAACCACTGGGCAAAGTCTACCTCCATGTCCGTAATTTGTTGGACTTTTTTATCGTTTGCCATATAAATATTTCCTTTCCGCCGGAGCCCTTGCTCCCGCGTGTTTTTAACTTAGGCATTATATAGCGCCGGGCGCGCATTTGTCAAACCGTCTTGCAGTTTTTTCTTACATATAATATAATGATTTGAATTGACAACCTGAGAGGTGAGTATAATCAACAAAGATAAATTTCTGGCCGAACTCGGTAAACTTCTGACCTTTATGTATGAAGAGGACAGGATTACAGCCCTTGAAATGTATGAAAACATGTTCGGCGAGGTCAATGATGAAGAAGCTCTGCTGAATGCGCTCGTTTCTCCCACACGCCAGGCGGTTATGATTGCCCGGTCTTACGATGCCAAAGAGAGAAAGCTGGCCGTTCATGCGACGGAAGGGCAGGACAGAGCCGGCGTTTCGGGCGATGAACCGGCAAGGTTTATCACCTGCATAAACGACATATTTGATGAAGCGCTCGACCTGCAGCCGGCTGTCGAAGTTCTGAAGGACCAGATATCCCTGTTCGGAGATGACGGGGAGCTTGCCGAAACGGCAGCGGCACCGGAAGCGGAATACGTTCCGGAAATCAGCCTGCCGGATGTCGATGCGTTTATAAAGGATTTTACCATCGTCAACGATGAGCTCGAAAACGGAGTAATTGCTCAGGAACCGGAACCGGAGATAAAGCTGGAAGAGGCTCCTGCGCCCGCACAGGCTGTGGAAGCGGAAATAACGGATTTCACGGAAGTACCGGAAGAGCCGGTTGAAGAACCGGCGCCCGTTCGGGTGGCCGAACCCAAGAAAGCCAAGAAGAAGGAAACCGCTGCAAGCGAGAACACCAAGATTTCGGGCGGCAAGCTCGGCCTGTTTCTGCTGATTGCGATTCCGCTGACGGCTCTTGGCATTATCGCCATACTGATTCTGGCGGCGCTGTTTCTCGGCGTTGCCGCCGGTTTGCTGTACCTGGGCTTCAACACCATCAAAGCAGCCTTTGCGAGCTTTGTTGTGTTTGCGGATGTTCTGGTGGTGATGGGAATAGGCCTTATCATTACCGCCCTCGGCGCCCTGGCGCTGTGGATATTTATCTGGCTGCTATTCGGCGGCATGAAAGGGCTGGTTAACGGCGTAATCAATCTAGCGACCAGAATCTGCAGCAAGGAGAGTGCAAAGGTATGAAAAAAGGCTGGAAAATGATAGGCATTATTGTTTTGGCCGTTGTCGTTATCGGTGCCGTCCTGACGGGAATCGGCTTCGTTACGGGTGGCGACACCTCCAGGATTTACTACGTTCTGGATGACAACTATGTCCTTACGGATAAAATCGAATGGTTCAAGCAGGTCGTGCAGCTGTATACGCAGGCCTTGCTTGCATAAGGAGAGAAAGATGACATTCAGAAGATTCACGGCTTTATGCCTTATAGTAATATTGTGTTTGACACTTTGCGCCTGCGGGAAAAAGGAAGAGCCCGTTACCGGTATGGCAAATCCCCTGCATGAAGCGACACAGGAGAGCATCCTGGAGACGGTTGGCATTTCTTTCCAGGTCCCCGCCAATGCCGAGGATGTTACATTCTGGACGATTGATACGGATCCCGTTACCGCCCAGATGAAGTTCTCCTTTGACGGAGACGAATACTGCTACCGCGTTTCATCGACGGCCGAGTATACGGACATTTCCGGCATGTACTACGAGTGGGAAAACGAGGACAGCTGCCCTGTGCAGTACAATGAGGCCAACGTTTATTGGAACGATTTCAAGGAAGGCGTTATTCTCTGGTATGATGCCGCTCCGGGCATGATGTATTCTCTTTCTCAGAATACCAATGCGACATTCGGCACCTTGGATACGATGGCGAACGCGCTGTATGAACCCACACAGGGGGACGTTGGCGGCGTAGATGACAGCTTCGAAACGGTTTTGAACGGATACCTGG
This sequence comes from Candidatus Limivicinus sp., assembly GCA_045640405.1. Taxonomy (GTDB): domain Bacteria; phylum Bacillota; class Clostridia; order Oscillospirales; family Oscillospiraceae; genus Limivicinus. The sequence goes on along the minus strand of JAZUEY010000011.1, from coordinate 13,266 downwards.
CGGACATTCAGCAGAATTATCACGCCGGAGTGGCCGGTTGCTCCCTGAAAGGAACCGCCTTTGCCTGCAGCCTTCTGGACCTCTTTACGGGGGACATGCCGGATGCGACACAGGTGAAAGACACCGTTTCGGCCTTCGCTTCCGGGCTCGGCTCCGATGATGCGGCAGAATTCAAAGAGCAGATGGCCGACATTGCGGACTATGCCGAAAGGATTCTGGCTGACGGAGAAGTTGCCGTTGACGGATGCGGATACGAACCGCTTTACATGCCGTACGATAAGGGCGCCATGGCGCCATATATAGAGGCTCTTACTCTTAAATGAAAAAATTCTCTTTCCTTCTCATAATGGCACTGACGGCCGTGCTTCTGCTATGCGCCTGCGGAGCCAAGGAAGCACCCCCGGCTCCGGCGGCAACGGCCGAGCCGACGCCAACGCCGGCCCCACCGATGACGGATCCGGAGAAATATGCCGAGGTTCTTGCGGAATATCCCGGCCTGGGATACTGCTTCCGGGATATTGACGGAGACGGAAACAATGAGCTGCTGATAGGCCCTCTGGAGGGGGACAGCTATGAGAAGCAGGTCATTTCCGCCATGTATACCATTCAGGGTTATGAGATAAAAGAAGTGTTCGAAAGCTCGGAGGACGACCTGTATTACCTCTGTGAGAACGGGAGCATAGACGAACGGCAGAGCGGAGGAACCACCAACATAGTACACAGCTACTATTATTTCGCAGGCGGTGAACTGAAGCTGATGAGCAAGCTGGCGTACGGGCCGGGAGAAGACAGGGTATGCCGCTGGATGCTCACGGAGGCCGGAATACCGAGCCCGATGGAAGAAAACGCGGCCATGAATTACATCACCACCTACGAAAGCACCTACGTCACCCCAAACTATATGGCAATTAACTGAATACAAAATAAATTCCTTGACTTTTCATGCTGTTCTAAATATAATAGTCAAGCTGAGCAAACATGCAGAAGTCGCGTAGTTGGTCGAGCGCGCACGATTGGAAATCGTGTAAACCTCATAAGGGTTTCGAGAGTTCGAATCTCTCCTTCTGCGCCAGTAAAAAAGAACCTAATCGTGAGATTAGGTTCTTTTTTTCGAATAAATGAAGCCTCTAAGGAAACACCGACACCGGAGTTTGCAGATAATAAAAATTCTTGAAACGTTGTAACAAATCTACTAATCATGCGTATATAGATGTGTAAGGCAAATGAGAAAGCCTTACGAAAAATATACGAAAGGAGAAAACGAAAATGTGGTGGGGATTCGCAGAAGGTATTAATCTTAACGAACTCGTGAACGGAATAAACTACTGGCTCTGGTGAGGAAAGATGCCAGGCGGCAGAAAAAGAAAAGGAGTTAAAAAATTGAAGATTGAATACTGAAACCCGGTTGCAGGCGATGATGGCTGCAGCCGGGTTTTGATTGTCTTGAACCTGTTCTTTTTTCTGTATATTATGCGATTCGAAATGGATTTTTTACTTTCTTTTTGCTATCATCAGTATTACGGATCAAAACCGGAAAACAGGTATTTGCGGAGCGAAATAAAAATGGACAGCAAGAAACAAAAAGGTAATTTTTTGTCTTATGGGGCATATATTCTGTCTTTATTGATTTTTGGCACAAACGGTCTTTATGTTTCCAATATCTCATTAAGCAGCAGTCAGACGGTTTTAATGCGTACGCTTATCGGCGGCTTGCTTCTGACATGTCTGGTTTTGTTCAGAGGTGGATTCGACCGTGACAGTGTGCGTGCGGAGCGAAAAGCGCTTATTCTGGGCGGCGCCGCCCTTGGTCTGAACTGGGTAACGCTTTTCGGTGCCTACAAAATGCTGAATGTCAGTCTCGCAACGCTGATTTATTACGTGGGGCCTATCCTTGTCCTTCTGTTTTCTCCCGTTCTCTTCCGGGAGAAACTGTCCGGAAGAAAGATACTTTCTGCTGCCGTTGTGGCGGCCGGCCTGATCTGCATCAGCGGAAGCATCGTTTTGTCCGGGATGAATTCGCTGGGGCTGCTTGTTGCGATGCTTTCGGCACTTTTTTATGCGGCATTGATTATTTTCAATAAGAAGATTGTGCGTACTACCGGGCTGCAGACGGCAGCCATTGAACTGGATGTTGCCTTTGCTGTTGTGCTGGTTTATACGCTTTGCACGGAAGGGCTTCCGAGAATGATGGCGGGCGACCTACCGTATATAGCCGGACTCGGTTTTATCAATACGGGATTGGCATATTTGCTGTATTTTACCGGTCTGCAGAAACTGTCCGGCCAGTCCGTTGCACTGATCAGTTACCTTGACCCGGTTTCGGCTCTGCTTTTCTCGGCAGTTTTCCTGCATGAAGCCATGACACCGGTGCAGATAATCGGCGCGATATTAATCATCGGCGGTGCGATGATTGGGGAAATAAAGACGCAGCGACTTCAGTAAAAAAGGAACCTAATCGTTGAGATTAGGTTCCTTTTTCATAGAGGAGCCGCCAGACGGGCGGGTCGAGGATGCCGGTGAGCTCCAGATTGTTGTCAAACTGGAAATCCTCCAGAACGGCGGCGGTTTCCGGGCCGAGATAGCCGCAGGGTTCGGCTTTGGTATAGCCCTCGGCTTTCAGGACCGTCTGGGCCATGAAAACCGGAAGACAGGATTCATATTCGTTTATGGCATACTCCTGTTCCAGATAATCGAAAGAACCGTCAATCGGGAGCAGAGTATCCGGCTTGTAGGGGCAGATGAAGGCGTGGTCCGCATACCGGTTGTAATATTCCTGCGCGATGTCCGTGCGGCGTGAAACCGTAGTTTGGATGCCCGTTGCCTGTTCAAAATAATAGCCGAAGGCCCACACGGCATCTTCAAGATTATCGGCCGTCAAAAGAGTGCAGTATAAATCGTAATACCTGTCGGTTATTTCTTTGTAAGCGTAGTCAAGCTGGGTTTTCCAGTCGGAAACGGAGACACCGCGCTCTTTGGCCAGGTCGTAGAGACCTTCCTTGCGCCCGGGAGACGTCCAGGCAAAGAGCCCGTAGCCGCCACCGGAAGGCCCGGCATAGGCAAAGTTCTCCCGCGTGATTTCACCGCTGTCAACCTTGACGGTGTACTCGAGAGAAGCGGGATAGGACCCGTCTTCGGCAAGAACCTTATCGCCTTCGACCCGATACGGACACAGCGCCATCTCAAAATCGGCATTGCCCAAAAGAGCCGCGGCGGCATACTGGTTGCTGTATTGGGCCAGCAGATAATTCCACATGGCCTGTTCCGTGCTCAGCGGTTCTTCAACCGGAGGGGTTCGAACGGCAGCGGCCGGATATTCGGCTGCTGCTTCCGCCTTTGTGCCGCATGCCGAAAGAATAAAAAGAAGAATCCCCAGCAAGAGAACAAAGGCTTTTTCAATTCTTTTTACCATGTGGTATAAAATAACTTATTCTAAGGCAACTTTTGTGAATAAAATATGAACACAATGTAAAAATCCCCCACACTGTGGGGGATAAAACCTATATTTCAATATACATAGAAGCCGCATCGGCCTTGGATACATTGTCTTCCGTATTCAGGACCTTGACCTTTATAGTCCTGCGGCCGAGATTCATCTCAATAATGTCGCCCGGCTTAACCTGATATCCGGCTTTGGCCGATTTTCCGTTAACCAGGATGTATTCGCTGTCGCAGGCTTCGTTTGCGACGGTGCGCCGCTTTATCAGGCGCGATACTTTAAGATATTTATCAAGTCTCATAATATAACAAAACAGCCGTTTTCACGGCTGTTTATAGCATAGCCTTAATTACTTAAGAGCTTCCTTGAGAGCCTTGCCGGCCTTGAAGGAAGGAACCTTGCATGCGGGGATTTCAATGGCCTTCATGGTGCGGGGATCATGACCGGTGTAAGCGGCACGGTCTTTGGTCTCGAAAGAACCGAAGCCGACGAGAGTAACCTTCTCGCCTCTCTTAAGAGCTTCAACAACGGATTCGACAATAGCGTTGACAGCCTTTTCGGCTTCCTTTCTGGAAAGGCCGGCCTTGGCGGCAACATCAGCGGCAAGTTCAACTTTATTCATAATATTTCCTCCTAAATTATATGCGAATCGTATGCGGTCAAAACCGCAATCGCAAAATGGATTTTATCACATATGCGCGTGGCGTTCAAGAAAAAAATGCACGAATACAGCCATTTATCGCAAAAAATATGAATTTTTGACGGGAAATCAGCGGATGTGAAGCAATTTTCCTATTTTGGCGCCGCCAGGAATAAGCTGCAGGTCCTCGTTGGTAACCGTTTTGAATACAACAACCGTGATAACATATACCACAACGGCTGCGAAAATGGCCAAAACCGTGCAGATTGCGAGCCTCATCCAGCTTGCCGTACCGATGAGATTCCCGGCCAGAACATAGACGAGAAGGGCGGAAACGCCCATTATCACGGAACACAGCAGCGGCTTGAAAATGACGCGTCCGTAACGGATGTTCAGCCCTGCGGATTTGCGCATGAAGATGAAGTTCATAAGCATCATGGTTACATAGCCGCAGAGAGTGCCGATGGGGGCGCCTACGATATTGATGGAAGGGGTTGCCACCAGAAACCAGTTAACGGTTATCTTGACGAGAGAACCGGTAATCATGGAATACATCGGCAGACGTTCTTTGCCGGAAGCCTGCAGAATGGCATTCTGCATCAGAACAATGCATACGAAGAAGGAACAGACGCCCATGATGCGAAGAAGAAGCGGCCCGGCCTGGTGGCTGTTCGGATACAGCAGATTGATGATGGGAAACGCCATAACGGTCAGCCCCACGCCCATCGGGAGTGAAATTACCGAAGTGATTCGGAGAGAGTCTTCCGTGATTTTGCCCGATTCCGTTCTTCTGCCGGCGGCTATGGCTCCGGCTATTGCCGGAACGGACGAGATGTTCAGAGGCTGTGTGAGAGCTGCGGGCAGATTGAAAAGCGTCTGGGCCTTTCCGTAAATGCCGTAGAGCACCTTGGCCTCGGAATAGCTGAATCCGGCCGCCGACTGAAGACGGCCCATGCAAAGCGAGGAATCCACAAGATTCAGAATCGCCATAATGCTCGCGCCGAGAGAAATGGGAATGCCGATGCGAAGAACATCCTTCACGATGGTGGACGTGGAATCGACGACATTGTCATCATCCGGCGTATCGCCCGGCGCGTGTATGCCGGCGCTGTACGAGGCGGCAAGAGAGCGGTAGTTTCTCTTTTTATAAATAATCATGTATGTCAGAGAAACAATGCTGCCGACGGTGGCACCGAAAAGAGCGCCGGCGCTGCCGAGCGGCTTACCGAGACCGGCCCGCATGATCAGCGAGGACAGGAGAACGCCGGAAAGGACTTTGAAAAGAACCTCCAGGACCTCGTCCACGGTGGTCGGTATCATGTTTCCGTTTCCCTGGCAGTAGCCGCGATAAGCCGAAACCAGGCAGACAAGCAGAATGGAAGGCGCCATGGCACGTATGCTCCAGGCAGCATCCGGATTCCTGGTTATAGAAGTGGCCAGCCACTCCGGGAAGAGGAACATGACCGATGAAAAGAGAATACCGATAACGGCGAAAGTGCACAGAGCCACCCGGAAGGTCTTCTCTTCCTGGGCCGCACGGCCGTTCGCATCGGCTTCGGCTATCAGTCTCGACAGGGCCACGGGCATACCGGCGGTTGCCAGAGTGAAGAAAACGTAGTAGACGTTGTATGCCGATGTGAACATCGAATACCCGTCGTCTTTAAGAATGTTGCCGAGCGGAATCTTATAGAATGCGCCCAGAATTTTCATAATGACAACGCCGATGGTCAGAATGACGGCACCGTGCATGAAGTTTTGACGTTTTGCGGTTTTATTCTGCATCTGGATTAATACGCTGCCTTGCAACAAGTTCTGCAAAGAAGCCTTTCTTTTTAATCAGTTCGTCGTAAGTGCCCTCTTCGATGATGCGTCCGCCGTCCAGACATAGGATTCGGTCGCAGTTGCGTACGGTCGACAGACGGTGGGCAATGACTATGCGGGTACACTTCAGCGAATCGAGAGATTCGGCAACCGTGCGCTGGGTTATGTTGTCGAGCGCGGATGTGGCCTCATCGAACATAAGGATTTTCGGCTTCGGCGCGATGGCACGCGCAATCATGAGCCGCTGCCTCTGGCCGCCGGAAATGCCGCCGGAACCTTCGGAAATAATCGTATGCATGCCCATCGGCATACGGCGGATGTCATCGGCAATGCCGGACATTTCCGCGGCCTCCCAGGCGTCATCCAGCGTGAGCCAGGGGGCGGATATGACGATGTTGGAGAAAATGTCGCCCTGGAAGAGCTTCCCCTCCTGCATGACAACACCGATTTTGCGGCGGAGAGACTTGAGATCGATGGTATCGATGTCCTTGCCGTCGAAATAGATGGCACCGCTCTGCGCTTTTTCGAAGCCGAGCAGAAGCCTCATCAAAGTGGACTTGCCGCAGCCCGTTTTGCCGACAATGGCAACATATTCACCGGGACGGATTTTAAGCGACATATCGTCAACAATGTTCGGGCCGCCGTCGTTGTAGCGGAAGGAGACATTGTTCAGTTCGATGGCACCGGAAATCTTCGTGATGACCTGCTTGCCTTCCGACACTTCGGGAACGGTCTCGAGTATCGGCTTGGCCATTTCCAGCACGGGCTTAATCTGGGCTATGTTGGCCGTCAGACTGGTAAGACCGGTAAAGGCGCCGGAAAGCATTCCGTATGCGGAAAGAAACGCGGTGTAGCCGGATACCGAAACGCCGGTTTTGATGGCTCGGTCATAGAGCAGAATGGTACCGAGAAGCGTAATGCCGGTGGCAATGGCGGAATTGATTTTTATGAATGCCGGCGGATTGTACGTCAGCTGCGCATCCTTCGCATAGAGATTGCCCCAACGCGAGAAGGCACGCTTTTCCGAACCGCTCAGCTTTATTTTCTGCACGCCGGAAATCAAAGCGTAGCTCATGCCGCTTTCTTTGGCGGATACTTCGAGCTGCTGGCGGGAAATCTTCATTCTGGCAAAGGTGGAGATTACGGAGAATGCCGCGGAAACGACCATGATAATAATGGCAGGAATAACAAGGCCTCTGGCAAAGTCCTGAATGGATTTCAGGTAGACGAGGGAGAACAGCGACGTCAGCAAGCCGGATAGCAGGGAAGAAACCAGCATAGTGCAAAGAGAAGAGACGTAGCTCAGACGGCTGGAAAGTTCACCGGAGGAATACTGTTTGAAAAACGGCGCGGGAAGAGAAAGAACCCGCATCATAGAGGCGGCGTCGACCGATATGCTCAACTTGGTATTGATTCTGGCCTCAAAGAGGGATTTGATCGAGCCGAAAAGCAGATTGCTTATGGTAACGCATACGAAGAAAGCGGTAACCGTCCACAGAAGCGGTTTGCTGCCGCGTGCTATGACTTCACCGAACAGGATGCCGTTGAACTGCGGCAGAAGCATGCCGATGTATACGACAATAAACGATGCCAGGGCAAACAGGGCGAGGTCCGCAAAGGACAGATTCTCCAGCATGTAGGCAAAGAGGTCCGTGATATGCAGTTTCTTCAAAGGAAACGGCTTGTAAAAGGCAAGGGCGTCCTTTTCGAACTGGTCCTCGTTGAAATTGTTTACCCGAACACGCTTTCCGGTATCGGGATCGGTGAAGCTGTAACCAGAGAACCCCGAGGGAATCATGGCCACGACGGTCTGGTCTTCTTTCCGGACGGCCAGAAGGGCGCCGATGGCATCACGATACCAGCCTTTTTCAAGCTCAACGGTACGGCGCATGATGCCGTAAGGCCGGAGCAGATATTCAAGCTGCTCATTTACATCGGTTATCGAATCCGGAACATCGCGGGACTTGACGTGGTAATACTTCAGGATTTCATCGATGGCGCCTTTGACGCGGATGCTGTTTTCCGAAAGAATGGAAAAGACTCTGCCGCCGAGAATGGCACCGGCCATTTGGATGAAGGAATCGCTGAAGACTTCGTCGTCCAGTTTTTTGCGTTCTTTTATTTGATCGTTAAACCAACCCACGAAGCCACCTCCTATTCATCCGTAACGAGCTGCGTATAGTAGCCGCCTTTGGCATACAGCTCTTCATGTGTTCCGCGCTCGACAACATTGCCGTGATCAAGCACGATTATTTCGTCACAGTCCCGAATGGTGGAGAGCCTGTGAGCAACAACGATACAGGTAATGCCGCGGTCTTTTATGGCCTTTACGACATCGTATTCGGTCTTGGCATCCAGGGCGGACGTTGCCTCGTCCAGAATGATGATGGTGGGATCCTGGGCCAGAACTCGGGCAATTTCAAGGCGCTGTCGCTGCCCGCCGGAGAAATCACGGCCGCCTTCGATGAGCTTGTAATTGTATCCGCCGTCACGTTTCATGATGTCCTCATGAATCTGGGCATCACGGGCGGCGAGAATCATTTCAAAGTCCTGAATGGAGTTGTCCCACATCTTTATGTTGTTGGCTATCGTGTCCTCAAAGAGGATGATGTCCTGGTCAACAACGGCAAGGGAACCGGTAAACACACTGCGGTCTATGTCGCGGATGGGTTTCCCGTCAAAAAGGATCTCCCCGCTCCAGGGATTGTACACCCCAGAGATGAGCTTTGAAAGCGTGGATTTGCCGCAGCCGGACGAACCGACGAAAGCAACCCGGCTTCCCGGCTCAAGCGTGAGCGAAAAGTCTTTTATCAGGGGCTCGGCCAGGGGAGAATACCCGAAAGTGACGTTTTTCATCTCAACGTGCCCGCTGAGCTTGCCGTATTCAACGTTATCATCGGCGGGGAAGTTGTTGTAGTTGGGATCGTCCGGATATTTCATAACGTCCTCAATGCGTTCCATATCCGTCTTCATTTCCTGCAGCTGCTGCCCTGACTGGATAAGCGTCGTCGCCGGCGCCGTGAAGGATGCCAGGAAGCCCTGGAATGCCAGCACCATGCCGGGCGTAAAGTTGTTGCGGCCGTCGATGACCAGCATGACACCGAGTACGAGAACGGCCATATTGGTTACCTGGCTTACAAACATGGGAATGATTCCGAGCAGCTGGTTGCTTTTTGCATAGCGGACATGCTGCGTATTGACACCTGCCTGGTAGCCGGCCCATTTTTCAAAGAACCCGTTTTCCGCACCGGCGGCCTTGATAGTTTCAATCATTTCTATGCCGGAAACCGTCGTGCCGGACAGCTTGCCCTGGTCTCGCATCATAACGCGTGTGATGTTGACGCGCTTTTTCGAAATGAGGGAGGCCACAAACATGTTGATAACGATAGAAGCCACGCCTATGAGCGTGAGCATGACGCTGTAGCGAAGCATAACCACGAGATAGAAAATCATGGTTATAGTATTGATGGCAAGCGGCGCAAAGGTCGTGATAAGCTGCTCGGCGATGCTGGCATTGGTCATCGCCCTCGCCTGGATATCGCCGGCCATTCGCTGGGAGAAGAACTCAATCGGCATGCGGAGGACTTTCCACATAAAGGAAGTCGAGCCGACGATGGCCAGCTTGCCGTTCAGGCGCAGTGAATAAAAGGCTTTGATTGCCTCAACAATAATCTCGATAACGCAGATTACGGTAAAACTGATTAGGAACGGAGTTACCCAGGCACGGTTGTTGCCCGTTCCGAGAAGCTTATCGATAAAGACGCGCTGGTAGCCGGTACTGATAAGTGCCAGAAGAGCACCGATCAGGGTTGTGATGACAACAAAAGCTATCGCGGAGCCGGTGCCTTCGAGCCGCTTTTTGGCAAATTCGAGAACGCTCTTCGGCTTGCCGCCGGGAACAAAGGATTCGGAAGGTTCGAACGCAAGGCATATGCCGGTGAAGCTCTCGTCAAAGGTCTGCATGTCGACGGCAACCGTGCCCCGCCCGGGGTCGTTGATGATTGCCTTGTCCCGCCGGAATCCGCAGAGAACAACAAAGTGATTGAAGTTCCAGTGAATGATGCAGGGAAACTGCCCGTACTCCTTGAGTTCTTCGGGCTCAAGACGATAACCCTCGGCAACGAGGCCATGATTTCTCGCAGCCTTGAGAATGTTGCCCGCATTGGAACCGTCTCGGGAAACACCGCAGTCAACACGGACCTGCTCCAGAGGTACCCATTTCCCGAAATATGCCATTACCATCGTCAGACAGGCAGCGCCGCATTCCAGCGCTTCCATCTGCATAATAACGGGAACTTTTGCAACACCCTTTTTGACAGGCTGCTTGATAGTTACATTACTGCTGGCCATTATTCGAACCCTGATTATTCAGAATGAAGGAAATGGGCTGTACGTTTTCGATAACAACCTTCCCGTCGTAATCTCCGTCGGGAATATCGCCGCTGACTTCCAAAGTAAGCGGACGAACCCATTCCCCGCTTTGGAAATTACCGAGATGATTCTCGTAATCGGATAGTGTGGTACTCGCCTCAACGGACTGGGAACCGATATCTGTTATGACAAAATCACCGACACTGCTTTTAATCGTCATGCCGACTTTCACTTCGCCGCTAATGATGCTTTCATCGCTGACGAAGCCCGTGATGTTGCCGAAATCCGATGTGATGAGAGCATCAACGGTAGATTCGAGGTTGGCAAAGCAGCACCAGACAATAAAACCGATGAGCAGGAATGTAACGGCAATCAGAAAAAGCCATACCCCGGGATTTGCCACGCGGACATAATCATTCAGCTCCTCGGGGGAGGATATCCTGTCCAGACTCTTTTGCCGGAACAGGGAGCTTTCTTTTTTCTCTTCCATGTGTTGTATTACCTTCCTTCAAAGTATTTTACAATCGTGAAAATGTTTTTGCTCTTTTCATATCTGTATGACACGTTATCCATCGATTTCTTGATCATATAGATTCCGAGACCGCCTATGGAGCGCTGCTCAACCGGGAGGTCCGTATCCGGGTCCGGAAGATCGAGAGGATTGAAAGGAATGCCGTTGTCGGAAAAAGCTATTCTGACGCCGGCGGGCTCGTTCAGTTTCTCCACTTTGGCGGTAATGTTGCCGGAGGAATCGGGATAGGCATAGCTCGCAACATTTGCAAAAATCTCATCCACGGCCACTTCTATTTTCATCAGGTCTTTCATCGGGCAGTCCATGCTTTCGAGCTGCTGCTCGATGAATGCCATGAACTCGTTGTGGTTTGCCAGAATGGCGGGCATTGTGATTACGTCGGGGGTATCCTCGGCGAAGGAACCGTTGTAAATGAGAGAGAGCATTGTAATATCATCAAACTGCGGAGCGGTGCCGACAAACATATCAACGCTGTGGCGAACCTTTTCGCATATGTCTTCCATCGAAGAGAAGGTGATGCTGTTCAGCGTATTCAGGAGCCTGTCATCACCGAAAAGGTTATTGCCGTTGTCCGTGGCTTCGGTAACACCGTCCGTGTAAAGGAACAAAACATCGTCCTTATAAAGCTTGAGCTCGTGATGCCGGTATTTTATGCCTTCCATGCCGGCCAGAACAAAGTTCGGATTGTTTCTGAGGAATTCGAACTGCCCGTTCCCGTGACGGATTAGAGGCGGATTGTGCCCGGCGTTGGCGTATTCTATGATTCCGGTATTCAGATCGAGGATGCCGAGCCAGCACGTAACGAACATGCCGGCGCTGTTGTTGGCACACAGCTCGTCGTTTACACGACGGAGTATTTCCTCCGGGGGCAGACCGGCAATCCCGAAGCTCTTGATCAGCGTTTTGGCGCGCATCATAAACAGCGCAGCCGGGATTCCCTTGCCCGACACATCCGCGATGCAGAACCCGAAGCGGTTGCCTTCCAAAAGCTCAAAGTCAAAGAAGTCTCCTCCGACTTCCTTGGCCGGCGCCATTGTTGCGTGAATGTCAAATTCGTTATGATCCGGATAAGGCGGGAAGACGGAAGGCAGAGCACTCTGCTGAATGCTTTTGGCATATTCCAGTTCGGCATCGAGGCGGGCCGCTTCCGCTGCAATATGGTCTTTCAAAGTGCCGACAGTCTGGTTGATGTCATCGGAAAGAGCGTCGAATTCCTTATTGCCGCGTACGTCAACAACAACGTCCAGATCTCCCTGCACGATTCTGTCAAGCGACTGTGCCACTTCGTTGATGTTATCGATGACAAGCCGTTTCGTGAGAGTGTATATCATACGGAATATAACAAGGAAGATGAGAGCTTCCAGAACGGCAATGACGATAATCGAGAAGTCGCGGGCCATCAGCACCTCGCTGCGAGGCATCGCCGCGAAAATGTAATAGCCTTCAACCTTATCTTCCATGCAGATATAGGATACGCCGAGAATGTTGGTGATGAACGGCTTGCCGTCCAGCCTGGTTTCAAGCTGCTGCGTCGTGACGCCGTTATAGTCGTTGATGTTCCCACCGTTGGTTTCCGTATAGGGGCTGGAAACAACATCGCCGTTTTCACTGATGATGATAATGAAGCCTTCCTGGCCGACATGACGGTTCTGCGTAACATCTTCCACGTCACCGTCGATATCGCGGCGGAAACGGGCCGCGTCGTAGCTGACCTGAAGAAAGCCGCCTTCGGCAAGCTTAACGCCGGCAAACTTGCGGTACTGGCTTTCATCAATGGAGATGGGACCGTAGGACTGAACGTAGGACTCCTGGTCCCCGAGCAGACAGAGAAACTCGGCAGATTGCTCACCGGAGTTCATGTCGAAACCGATGAAGCTCCTGTCCGAACTGGCAGTGATGATGCCTTTGTTGTTTACTGTCAGAACATCGTTTAAGTCGTACAGCTCGCACATGTAATCCATGAAAACGCTGTCGGAGTTATCGGTAAGCTCGGAACTGTAAATCTGAAAACGGTGCTCATAATCAAATTTCACGGTTTCGGCCAGTTTCAGAAGATTCTCGTCGGATGCATCCGTGATGTCATGCTTTACATCCTGAACATTGGTGGACAGGATTGTTTTGGCATTCTGCTGAGCGAGAATCGTCTGGAAAAATCCTAGAACCAGGATAGAAAGTATAAAAGCTACAATCATGAGGATAAACAGCCATTTCCGCATGATTTCCGATATTCTTTTTTCTTGATCAGGTATTCTCATACAGAATATATTATACACTATAGATAGGAAAATGAAAACAAAAAAGAACTCCGCATTTCTGCGGAGTTCTTTTTCAGCCACTCTTATCCGTTGTAAGGAACGAGGAGCTTGTTGCCTGCATAAATCAGGTTAGGATTCTTGATGTTGTTCAGCTCGCAAAGAGTCTTGACGGTGGTGCCGTATCTCTGAGCAATAACGGAGAGGCAGTCAC
>JAZUEY010000010.1:0-25780 GCA_045640405.1 Candidatus Limivicinus sp. | reverse complement strand
AATTTCGAGTCTCTTTTTATTTAACCTGAGCGAAGCGAAGATTTCACCGCTTGCGATTTCACCGGCCCCGCGCCGATTTCACCGGCAAGGCTTTTAAACTGGCTCGAAGAACTGAAATCTATAGTGTTATTGTCATTCCGTTCCGAAGGACATAACATAATCACAATACTTTATTTCTTCAGTCCAACCATCATGCCACATTTCGTACTCATTTCCCTTATACATCTCATATATCCGTTCTTTCCATTTCAAGGGTGTTGTATAGTACTCAAAATCAAGTTCAACTATTGAATCAATTATATTATTGAACAGTTTGTTTAATGATTTTTCTGATAGTCCAGGCATCATCTTTCCGGTTTTTGTAAAGTAGGAGAATATGCAGTCATATTTGCTTGATCTCAGCACCCAAACTACATTATTGCCATATATTGGGGGTAAATAATTATCGTTCATTAAGATATCAAATAAATCTTCATATGTTGATAAATCATCCACTTGATATGTTTTTCTGTGATCAGTCATATCGTCGGCTAAACACACGCTGTCTCGATTGATTAGTATATTCATTATCAAACATCCTTTACCAAAAGCTAATTGATTTTATGGTGTTATTTCCTCGATATAAGAAAGCAGCTTATTTAACTTTCGAAGCTGCCCACGCTCTTTTTTATACTTCATTTTCTAAATCATCATTAGTTTCTCATCACAATTATTCACATAAATTGTTCAGTCCTCTAATGTGCTCCGACACATCACTGTAATGGATATATCTGCAGTTTTGGAATGATTCGTATGGTTCACCGCAATAAACTACACTCATTGACTCCACATTCAATTCGCTATCACAAAGAAGCTTCATATTTCGGGAAAAATCTTTATTGGGTGTCATTGACGATTTGATCTCGTATAAGGAAAGCATTCCCTCCTTCCGAAGAATCAAATCCACCTCAACCCCTTTTTCTGTTCTCATGTAGAAAAGATTCGGTTCTTTTTTATCGTTCAGCCTTGCCTTCATTGCTTCAAGTACGACCATATTCTCAAATAGATTTCCCCTGAGAGGATCTCTTGAAGCCTGTCGGGGAGTTTCGATTCCAAGCAGATAAGCAGCGAGTCCCGGCTCAACAAAATAGACTTTAGGAGTTTTTACAATCCGCTTACTGATGTTGGAGAAATACGGCTGAAGTCTAAAAACAACATACGAAGCCTCCAGTACCGACAGCCACTCGTTTAAAGTAGTGGACGAAACGCCAACTTCTCCGGCCATGCTACTCAGATTTACAACTTGTCCGACTCTTCCTGCTAAAAGAGTCAGGAACCTGATAAAAGCATTGAGGTCTTTTACCGCAATCAATTGACGCAGGTCCTTTTCTATATAAGTATTCAGATAATCTCCGTAATACACACCGGGCTCTCTGGAATTTTCCAAGTAAAGCTCAGGCATAAATCCTCTGACGATATTTTCATCTATATCTTCTAACGTTCCGTTTTTCTTTATTTCTTCAAGGCTGAGAGGAAATAAAGTATGAATTGTTGTTCTGCCTGCAAGGGACTGTGCTACGGCTTCTTGAAGCCGGGGCTGATGGCTTCCTGTTAAGATGAATCTGCCGTTTTTCCTTCTGTCTTCATCCACCTTTACCTGAATTGCAGAAAGCAGTTCAGGCACACGCTGAACCTCATCAATAATCATCGGTTCCGGGTATTTTTTAAAAAAACCGATATAGTCAGTCTCAGCCAGTTCTCTTGTTGCCTTATCTTCCAGATTTACATACGTGTACTCCGGAAACAGCTCTCGTACCAACGTTGTCTTTCCTGCCTGTCTTGGGCCCAGTACCGTAACGACCGGCACCTGATTTGCACTTTTCCGTATAGTATCTGAAATGGTTCTGTATATCATTAGAAGTACCTTCCTTCGAAATCTATATTAATAGAAATGAGCGTAATTTTCAAGTTCAATTTGAATATTACGCCCATTTTATGTTTTGTGGTTTGTCTAGGGTTTTTCAAAAAAGCAACGCAGAAGCTTGCAGGGCACTACCGGGAAGCGCGGTTAATTTGAAAAGTTTGTTTAATAAGGAAACATAAAATCATAATACTACAGGCTATTAAGCAATTCGCTTATTTTTTTCATAATCTTGCGATTTAAGAAAAACAGAACAATAAAGTAAATGATTGATATAATTGTTACAAGTATTATTCCTTGGCGCTCACCTATAAAAGAACATGGAATACAAAGCACCAAAAAAAATATTATCTGAAGAATAAGCCAAAAAGCATTAAGTGCGTCAATTTTATATTTACCGGAAACAATTAATTTTCCACAACTATGTTCAATTTCCCCCGAAAAGTATACTTTGGGGAAATGACCGGTCTCCAGCCAACAGACCCATAAATTATTGTCTGTTATATTCCCAATGAATCTGTCATCCTTCCAGCCGTTAGACAGAGGTACATCAACTTTTTCGGATTTCTCCTCAATGTTCTCGAGAAAGTTTTTTTTAAAGGTCTGGTAATCCTTTGATAAAGGATAATAAATCATTAAGTTCTCCTTCATGCTTCCGACATTACATATATGGAATCCTAAAACCAAAGAGAATTGAAATAACACATAGTATGCTTATGATTGCTTCTCCTACTCCCATAACAAGGCAAAATACTTTTATTATGCTTTTTTTGTTGAAATTCTTATATGCTAACAAAAATAAGAAAGAACCTATAGCTTCGACTGGCCAGTAACGAACATCATTTGTCTTCACTATTCCTTTTGTTTGCAAGAATTCCCCCACGATTCCAAGAATTAAACAAAGCGAAAAAATCACCCATGCAAACTTAGGATTCTTAGATTTTTCTTTTTCGTTCAAATGGATTATTCTCCCTTCTGTTAATCACCATACAATAGCTTATCGGAATTCCGTTCATTTCCAGAAATGAAAGCATTTTATATATGCCTACTGCTTTTGATCGCTAATACCCCTATCTCGCACAAAAGAACCGTGGCCGTGATAGGTATCAACGGTACAGTGGAATCGTTGCCCGCATGCAGGGCATTGAAAGCTATGATAAATAACATCCTCAGCCCAGCATCCGTTTCCTCTTATTTTATCCATTTCGCAGTTGCCTTTTACGAGTATGAGTTGTTTTTGGTTAATCAAGTCCTGAAGCTGCTTTATTGTCTGCTCATATTGCTCCGGCGAAAAAATATCATAATCCGAATAGATATTACTGCAAAAATTACACATCACGTTAGTTAGCCTTTTCTATTACTTATGAATCATCACCCAGTTAAGCAAATCTTCGTAGGACATGCTGCCGTCGGCAACCGAAAGCCCGGCAGTGATGATGTCTTCATCACTGCACTTTATCGGAATTCCGTTCATTTCCAGAAACGAAAGCATAATATACATGCCTATTCTCTTGTTTCCGTCAACAAAGGCATGATTGGATATCAGTTCAAACCCGAGACGTGCACCCTTTTCTTCCTTTGTCGGATAGAACTCCTTATCACCAAAACCGGAAAAAGCGCTTTCCAGGGCGGCATCCAGCAGTCCTTCGTCACGCACTCCGACGCTGCCGCCGGTAGCCTCTGCCATTATCTTATGCAGAAGCAGAATCTTTTCTTTTGAAAACTTTATCATTTTGCCAGTTCCTCAAAAGCGGCGCGGTGTTCCCGAAGGATTCTGGCCGCGACGAAATCTATCTTCTCATCTTCCGTCATGTCAATCTGCGGCTCGGTGTCCAGGTCGATAACCATAAGCTTCGGTCTGTTATTCTTAAAAACCACAACGTGCCCTCTCTGCTCGGCAAGATGCGCAACCTTGGAAAAGTTCTGGTTCGCCTCCGTGGCACTGACGATTGCATTGGTGTCTATAGTCATTCCTATCACCTCGCTTTGAATTATAACATATTATAGCTATAATTCAACCTATAACATAATTATTTCATGCCTGAATTGGAAAAGTGTAAGGGCTCCCCTTCACCGGCATAAAAATAAAACCGGGCACTGCCCGGTTTTGTCTTCTCTATTTCATTATCCCACGTACCTGGCGATAATCTCGCCTACCATTTCATCGACGCTAACTTCGCCGTTGATAAGGCGGATGCAGTCCGCCTCCGTCTGTCGCGTAATGTTCAGGCCCTCCATGGCAGACGACGCTAACGCAATCTATAAATTCTTATAGTCGTTTTCATTCATATGTTCTAGGCACGCCTCTATATTACACAGTCTTTATAGGTGAGAATCATTGGTAAAAATATAACTGGGACATACTTCGAAGAAGTATTCTGCGAACTTTTTGTGACATGTAATCTGAATTAGCTTTCTGTCGGGTCTGTACCAGGGATACACAAAAAATTTACAACCTCTACGGAAATAATCGACTTTTTCCAGTTCACGCCATTTGTATGATTTGGTTCCCTGTTTTAATTCAAACACGATGCCTTCTTCGTTTATGGTTACCGTATCGGTGAAAAGCCCGCCATGCGTATCCAACAACAATAATAGCAGTATTATTGCATCTGCTCCCAAAAATAATGCAACAGCCTTTAAAGTATCCGAACTGAAATTCCACGCATCCACAGACAGGACAAAAAGTGAACCCAGTATAGCAACGACGGACATAAAAATAGCATATTCAATATACATGCAATTCTTTTTTGTCGTCATCGGTTGTTCACCGCCTTTGCGTTTTATTGCTCATTTTTAAAATATTAAATAAAACTCGCCCTTGCGGTATTTTGCAATTGCCGGGTATTCTCTGTCGATATACAGGGTTTCCTTCTGCCCTTTATAAAAGCGCCTGTTCCCGGGCACCCGTACGTTTGCCGTATAGTATACACCATCATATTCATAGCCGAATTCCGCTGTGGTGAAAAACACATCGGGATGAGCTGAAGGGATGCTGCGTCTTTGGTGTGCTATTACATCATTCAAACAAGTACCGGAAACGGCAACCCGTCGGTCAGACATGTCTGTTTTCTCGTTTCTTTTCGCAATTATATACAAAATCAAAAAGAAACCTAGTATTGGGATTATAAATAATAATACTTTAAAATCTGTCATTTAACATCGATTATTTCAGCAACTGTGAATTGATAAAATCTGTTACCTCTGCATTTCGCATGGCGGCTATTTGTAAAACCAGCCAATGCATGAACAAATAGATACCCGAAACGCCGATTGCAGCAATCAAAAATACTTCAGCTGAAAATGAATTCGCAAGAGAAACCATGATTATTATAATAAAAAGGAAAATCACAACAAGTATCGTGTTTGCCATTTCATATCTGAATTCCCCGCGTATCTCTGTCCCGGTGTCTGTTTGTATTAATTCTCCATAAAACCCGGACGTATCCCTATAACTACGAAGGCCCCTTTTATAGGTCATGAAAAAGTGCGTGTCATCGAGAAACGAATAGTACAGACCGGCAGAATTATATTGCCAACCAAAATCTGCAGGTTTGGCTGCATTCATTATTATTGCCTTTATTCTGTTGGCAGATAATTCGCTTGTGTATGAATATTCTTTCATATCACCCTCCGGATACAACAAGTATAGTTTATGCTGGAAGAGTGTGCAAGAAAAAACGGGTGCCACAGCATCCGTTCTTACAATTTTTGTTTCTTTGTTTTATTGTCATTATGTAATAATACTACAGCATTAATAATAGCTATAGGACACAATCCCAAATAAATCTCTAATACGTACAGTATAGTTTTGAGAAATCTATATAATCCGACATAACTCTTGGTTAAAACAATTGCAGGAATAATGCCTGATAAAAATTGAATTATTTGTAATATAAGAAAGTTCCTTCGTTGCTCTTGGCTTAAGGAAAAACTCTTTTCCAGCTTTTTCCGTTTATAATATTTTACTGAAAAAACTATTTGGATTATTAATAATGAGCAATAAATAAGGAAAAATATAAGATAATACATAGGCAATTTACCTCATCCCAATAATATCGCATCGGAGCCGATATGACAATTATTTCATGCCTGAATTGAAAAAATGTAAATTTTGCTTTGGATTTCATTGAAAAAGTGTAAGCGTTCGGTTCCGTGAACCGCCCCCTGTTTTTCGCTCGACAGGGACGGCAAGTTTGCAGGCACTACCGGGAAGCGCAGCTTTCACGATTGGATTTTCCCCGGCTCTATGCTATTATCATAACCCGAGCCATGGTGCTCGGGAAATTTTATTGTGTAACCTTTTTTCCGCTCATGCATCTATTGAGTGAAAAACAAAAGAAGAAAGGATACCATTCAAATGAACAGACCCCAAATCACCATTACAGAAGCTATCCGCTCCGCCGTCCTCTATGCAAACATTGAGAACGACGAGCCGTTCTGTGCCAGTGCCCTGTATGAAGAGGATTCTTTCGCGCTGGTCATCTATACGTTTTATCAGAAGTATGAATTCTACGTGGATTCCCGCAGCGGAGAAGTTCTCGGCATCCTGAGCGAGCCGATGTTTGATCTTCCGGAAGAGGAAGGCGCCGTATTATGCGCCTGAACGGGCACTGCATGCACGCAAGATGATATTGGGTACAGCTTCACAGTGTAGAGGAATTATGAAGCTGTATTTCGTATTCTGCCGGAAAGGAGTGGAAAGCCTTATTGAAGAATGACCTGATAGATGAACTCTTCAAGAAATACTATAATGAAGCGGTTTTATATACCATGTCCATCTGCCGGGATGAAGTTCTGGCGGAAGACATTGTATCCGAGGCTTTTTTCAAGGCTCTCTCCTCCGCCGATGAAAGCATTCATAATTTCAAACCGTGGCTCCTGACCGTGTGCCGGAACGAATTTTACATGCACTGCAGGGAACGGTCCAAAATTTCGGATGAAGAAATCAGCGAAGAGATGGCGGTTCTGGAAGACGAAACGCTCATCCGGATTATCCGGCAGGAAGAATACCGTGCACTGTACAGAGCCATTTCCGTTCTTCCGGACAGCCAGAAAGAGCCCATTATTCTGTTTTACTTTAACGGATTAAGTATAAATGAAATTGCCGATGTCATCGGGAAAAGCGAGACCAATGTCAAAGTCCTGCTGCATCGCGCCAGAGAACAACTCAGAAAAAACATGGAGGGAATCAGATGAATTTCAAAGATGCCTATAATCATTTTCTGGACGGAACTGCGACGGAAGAAGAAATCGAATATGTGCGCGAAGAAATGAACAAAGTCCGCGAGATAGATGATATTCTTCACAACACACCGGAAAGAGATATCTTCAATGAAGTGGAAAACGATACCATACAGAAAGCCAGAAAGCAGTTCAATTTCAAAACCACCATCCGAATCATCATCGTAGTGCTATGTGTTCTTGCTTTTCTGGCCGCAGCCATCTGCGGATATATTTTTGGAACCGCCATTCCGGCCGCAAAGAGGAATTCCGATATCTCCAGAGAGCAGGCTCTCGAAATTGCGGAAAGTTATCTGGCAGATTATCTGGGAAAAGATGCCAGCAAATTCGTTGTACATGATATTGACAGACACCTCAATTCAGCAGATGGTCTTAAAAATACGGTATACTGTTATGAATTCGAGCTTCGTGACGATTTCACGGAATACGAAATAACCGTCAATGCCGCTTCAGGCTATGCCATCATTACAGACGTGGACCATCACGACTGAAGCGTAAAGCCCCGGGCTTGTCCCCGGGGCTTTTCATATAGGTTCTGCTATGCTATTATCGTTACAATATCGATTTTCGGAGGAATTATGAAACCGAATCCCGACAGCCTGTATCCCATCCCCGGATATGAAAAAGAAATCTACGTTCGCCCGGCGGTTGCAAACCCCAACATCCTCGTCGGCGAGTTCACCTATATTGCCGATTCCGAGTTTGAAAGCCATGTGACGAACTTCTACCCCTGGAGCCGGGATAAGCTGATTATCGGCCGGTTCTGCCAGATTGCGGCCGGGGTTGAGTTCATGATGAACGACGCCAACCACCAGATGAGCGCGGTATCCACCTTCCCTTTCTATACCCTGGAAGGCTGGGAAGCGGAAGCGCCGGCACCGGACGACATGCCGTACAAAGGCGATACCGTCATCGGAAACGACGTCTGGATTGGGCAGAACGCCGTCATCCTCCCCGGGGTCTGCATCGGCAACGGGGCCATCATCGGCGCCAACAGCGTCGTCGGCAGCGATGTCGCCTCCTACACGATTGTTGCCGGCAATCCCGCCCGGCCGATCAGAAAGCGCTTTGACGACGAGCTTATCGACCTTATGGAGAGATTCAAATGGTGGGATAAGGACATTGAGGAAATCAACTGCCTGATTCCGCTCCTGACGAGCAGCGACCTGGAGGCGGTCAGAGCGGAACTGAAAACCCGGCTGGATGTGACATGAACAACCGTATCACGCAAAAAGATTTGAATACCGAATACCGGCATGTTGCCATGAAAGTTACGAACATCTGCATCCTGTGCAATGTTCTTCTTTGCCTCATTAAGATGGCAGGCGGATTGATTGCCGGGTCGAGCGCCCTCATCAGCGACGGCATCAATTCCGCATTTGATGTCGTCAGCGGCATCATCGTCATTGTGGGCACCGGCATTGCGGGAAAGAATCCCGACAAGGAGCACCCTTACGGGCATGAGCGATTTGAAAGCGTCGCATCTGTCATTCTTGCCGTAATTCTGTTCGTCACCGGTGTTTTTGTGGGGCACACCGCGATTGAGTCTCTGGTCAGCGGCGCTTACAAAAACGGCGAAATACCCGGGAAACTGTCAATTGTGGCGGCTCTGGTGTCCATGGCCATAAAAGAAATCATGTTCTGGTACACAAAAGCGGCCGCGGACAGAATCAATTCCCTTTCCCTGAAAGCGGCTGCCTGGGACCACCGTGCAGACGTAGTTTCGACCGCCGGGGCCCTGCTCGGCATCATGCTGTCGAGGTACGGATTCCTGGCCGGCGACCTGATTGCCAGCCTGATTGTCTGCGTCTTCATCATACGCAGTGCATATAAGGTGTTCCGGGAAGCCATCGGGCAGATGACCGACCGGTCCTGTGACGATGAATTCCTGCAGAGCCTCCGGAACTGCATTCTTTCCGTGGACGGAGTCCTCGGAATCGACTTGCTGCAGGTCAGGGCTTTCGGAAACAAATACTATGTAGACCTTGAAATAAAAGAAAACGGAGACATGCGCCTGTCGGATGCGCACAGAGTGGCAGAGCAGGTACACGATGCCATCGAAAAGCAGTACCCGGTTGTAAAGCACATTATGATTCACGTAAATCCGGACAGCTCCGAAGGTAAAAGCTAAACTTATGAAAAAACTAACATGTTTGTTCCTCTGCGCGGTTATGATTCTTTCCGCAGCCGGGTGCGGAACCCCAAAAAATGAAACCGAAACGAAGCTGACGGACGAGAAGGCGCTCGCCGCCATCCGGAACTACTGCTGCCTCGCCAACCCTTCCCTTGAGGAAATCGTAAATGCCGGCGAATACCCGGCCTACTGGGAGATTGCTTCCGGTGATGAGGAGGAAGTCGTGGTTCTTTATCGTTCCTATACGGGCGCCCTGGTCCGGTATTACATCGACAGGGCGACCGGCAATACCACCGTTACGGAGTTTGTCCCCGGAATCACGGCGGAGGAGCAGCCGACGGACGAGAGCTTCAACGCAAGAGACTATCTCCCCGAAAGCTAAGGGGAACCAGAGAATATAGCAAAACAGGCACTGCATAAGCAGTGCCTGTACCTTATTTCCGTACGGTTCAGTTGTTCTTCTTGAACTGCGTCATGGAGACGACGAGGCCCGTCAGAGCGAAGAGCGCAATCGCGTTCGGGAGAACCATCAGGTTGTTGAACATGTCGGTCAGCTCCCAGACGAGGTCGTTGGACATCAGCGTGCCGAGGAAGACAAACACCAGAGCGATGATGGAGTAAATCATCGTGCACTTCTTGGCATCCTTCTTGCCGAACAGGTAGTTGGCATTAATTTTACCGAAAAGGTTCCAGCTGAGCACAGTGGAGAAGGCAAAGAAGAACAGGCAGACAGCCACAAATATGGCGCCGAACTTTTCGCCGAAGACCGTACCGAATGCCGTCTGGGCCAGGTTTGCCTTGCCGATACCGTCGGGGATGACGCCGCTGGCAAGAATGCCGTCCTTGGTGTAGAGCGTGCTGATGATAACGAGAGCGTTCATGGTGAGAACCACAAAGGTATCGATGAACACACCGATCATGGCGACGACGCCCTGATCATGCGGCTTGTCGACATTGGCCATGGCGTGCGCATGCGGTGTGGAACCCATTCCGGCCTCGTTGGAGAACAGGCCTCTCTTGGCGCCCTGGCTGATAGCCGTCTTGATGGCAACGCCGAAGCCGCCGCCGATGATGGCCTGAGGCTGGAAGGCGTATTTGAAAATCATGCCGATTGTGGCGGGGATGTATTTGATTCTGGCGATGAGAATGATGAGACCGCCGAGGAGGAAGATGGTGGCCATCAGCGGAACGATTTTCTCGGTGACGGATGCCAGTCTCTGCACGTTGCCGAGGAAGATGATGGCGCAGATGATAACCAGAATAATGCCGATAATCCAGGCCGGAATGCCGAAGGCGGTGGACATTGTGGAACCGATGGAGTTGGACTGCACCATGCAGCCGAAAAATCCGAGAGCCAGAACAATGGCGACGGCGAAGAAGCCGGCCAGGAACTTGCCGAATTTGCCCTTGAAGGCGGTTGTTATATAGTAGACAGGGCCGCCCTTGACCTGACCGTCCTCCGTGACCTGTCTGGTCTTGATGGCGAGGGTTGCCTCTGCATAAATCGTAGCCATGCCGAAGAAGGCAATAATCCACATCCAGAAGATGGCACCGGGGCCGCCCGTCAGGATGGCGCCGGAGGCACCGACTATGTTGCCGGTCCCGACCTGTGCCGCAACGGCTGTTGCGAGGGCCTGGAAGGAGCTCATGCCGGAATCTTCCTTATTACCGAAGAGCTTGACGTTGCCGAACACTCTGTGCATGCCCTCTTTGAAGCAGCGGACCTGCACGAACTTGGTCTTGATGGAGAACCAGAGGCCGACAGCAATCAGCAGAAAGACGAGGATGTAATTGCTGAGATACGTGTTTACATCGCAGACAATGGGGTAAAGAACGTTTTCAATGGACTGCATTTTTTTATTCCTTTCAACAAAAAAAGAGTTGCAACCTGCAACTCCGGAAAACAGCAACAAGGCAGATGACTGCCTTCTCTGTCCTTTTGCCTGAGAGATTCGGCTCTAAAAGCCTTGCACCTTCGGCACCCACTTAAGGGATTCTCCAGAGTTCCCTCCGCTCCCGGTCATTTCTTTCCGGAAACATCAACGGATTGATTGTTGAGTGCACTATAGCATACCGTTTTACATAATGCAACTCTTTTTCCCGCCCTGTTCATATATTTTTCATTATTTGTACATATTTATTCGTTTTTTTTATTCGCATTTGTACTATAATACTAACATATTTATGAGAGAGGAGTTTGATATTATGTCTGAAAACGAGAATAACATCAACACTGCTCCGGTTTTTGAAGAAGAACCGAAGAAAGAAAAAAAGAAAAAGAAACACATCGGCTGGAAGATTTTCCTGATTCTGCTCCTGTGCTGCCTCATAGGCTTCCCCGCCTATTACGGCGGACGTGCTCTGTATAACGAGTACTCCCCCGCTTACCGGGCAGACGGCGTCAAGGGTCTTTTCAATGCCATCGTAAACGGCAAGGAAGCCGAAGCTCCCGCCCCGGAAGTACCCGAAGCCAGCCCCGAAACCGTTGAAATTCCCGAACCGGCCGTGAAGGCCCCTGTTGAGGAACCGAAAGCGGCTGTTCCGCAGACCGTATCCGACGAGATGAACGAGGCCGAAATCTTCGAGAGCACGGTTGACTCGATGGTCTCCATCACGACTACGGTGGAAGGATACAACTTCTTCGGTCAGAAGGTGCAGGGTGAGGCCAGCGGTTCCGGCTTTGTCGTGACCGATGACGGATACATCCTCACCAATTTTCACGTCATTGACGGGGCAACCGCCATCAGCGTCAACTTCTACAACGGTGACACCTACACCGCCAAGCTCATCGGCTACGATGAGAACAACGACGTGGCCGTTCTCAAGATAGAAGCCGACAAGAAGCTGCAGCCCGTTGTCCTCGGTGACAGCGACTCCCTGAAGGAAGGCCAGCACGTGGTTGCCATCGGCAACGCTCTCGGCCAGTTCTCCTTCTCCATCACCAACGGCATCGTCAGCGGCCTTGCCCGCAACATGCAGGTAACCCAGAATCATTCCATGAGCCTGATTCAGATCAGCTGTGCCATCAACTCCGGCAACTCCGGCGGCGCTCTGCTGAACATGAAGGGTGAAGTTGTCGGCATCACAAATGCCAAGTACTCTTCCTCCGGTTACTCCAACGAAGCCTCCGTTGACAACGTCGGTTTTGCCATTCCCATCAACAGCGTTGAAAAGATTGTGGAAGACATCATTGAGAAGGGCTACATTGAGAAGACCTACATCGGCATCTCCGTCGGTGACATTCAGGCCGAAACCGCCCACCAGCTGGACATTGAAGGCGGCGCCTATGTCTACTCCGTTACCGAAGGCGGCCCCGCCGACAAGGCCGGTCTCCAGGAAGGCGACATTATCACAGCTGTGAACGGCAAACCCGTGCTCAATTCCGATGCTCTGGTTGAAATCATCGGCAAGCTGAAGGCCGGTGAAGAGGTTGACCTCTCCGTTATGCGCAAGGCCAAGGCGATAGAACTCACCGTGATTACCGAAGCCCAGCAACAGTCAGCCACACCGGAAGAGGACGCCGCAGCCCAGGCGGCCGAAGCAATGCCCACACCGGACGCCAACAAAGGAAATGACCCCTACAGCGATTACGGCAGCAACAGCTGGATGCAGCAGTTCTTCAATTACTACTACAACCACTGAGTTATAAAATTAAAAGCCAGGCAATAATGACTGCCTGGCTTTTCGTTTAAAGCAGAGCTCCGGATGATGCCGGAGCTCTGTTCGTATTCTGTTGATCTTGTCTGTCAGCCGGATATCACAATGTGGCTGGTTCCGGAACGGGACATGCCGCATCCTGCACAGTAGACTTCGAATTCCCCGTTAAAGGTACCGCAGTATTGGCAATCCCAGCCGGCGCCCTCACCGTTCTTGGAGCAACCGCAGTTGTAGCAGAGAATGCCGGTATTGAGCTTGTAGCCGCACTGGCTGCACTCCCAGTAGCTGGTGTACCGGTCAGCGCCGCAGTTCGGGCAGGTTCTGCCGCTGTTGTTGATGTTGTGGCAGACTTTGCACTCCCAGTAGTCCTCCGGGCTGATGGTCGGAAGAACAGCTGTACCGTGGACAACGATTCTGTAAATGCTACCGTCAGAGTTACCGGTAGGCACATTGCCGGTGTAGTAAACCGTGCACGGGCAGCCTTCATATTCGATGCCGTCATAACTGACCAAGGCCGGATTGACATAGACCGTCTTGCCTACCATAGGAATATAGACCGCCGCTGCGAAATTGTCCGAGCCGGAAACGCTGTAGGAACCGGTTGTGGTGTTGTAGACCGGCTTGGAAGAGATATTGAAGCCGACGGTGTTTGTCCTGGCCGTCTGGCCGCCGTTGCCGGAGAACGTGCAGTACAGAGTCCAGTTGTTGAGGCTCGTATTGGCGTAATCAATGTACAGCGAACCTGTGTCGGCACCGCGGACCGGGCAGCCGGTCATCTGGGCAAACTGGTTGGCATTGAAGGCATTGCCGTTGTTGAGGAAGGTCCAGCTTGCGCCGGTGGCATTGTCGGCCCTGGCAATGAAGATGCATGTCTCGCCTTCGCCTCTGGTTTCACTCGTCGGATTCTTGGTAATCATGAGGAAGTCGGACGGGGCGCTTGTCGGAGCCGGTGTCGCGGGTACATCCACAACGGCAGGAACGAGTGTGCCGTTAAAGATGCTGTAGCTGGTCATAAGACGCACAGCGCTGGTTGCTTCAACGAGCGGGAACCAGTCAAAGTTGGTGCTGGAAGTCTCATAGCCGCTGAACTGGCTGCTGACGGCGGAATGATAAGCATCCGGGTCAAGCATCGTGCCGTTTTTATCATAGAGGCTGACAGCGGATACACCGTTTATGTTTTCGCTTATCTGATAGGCAAGCCAGTCGGCCGAGAACTGACCCTTGCTGTAGCTGATGTAGGCCTTCTTGGTAAGGTTCTGACCGTTGTTTCTTTCGACATCGTCGAAAGCATAGTACCAGACGTCACCGGTCTTGTCGTGGTAGGTGTCGGCGGAATCGGAAATCATCTCGGGAATGTAGTTGCCGAGAGAAACCGCGTCCAGGCCGTTGAAAGCTTCGTTCACTTCGAATATTTTTGCAATGGTCGTGTAAGTAGCGGTATCGGTTACGGCACCGATGAACTCCAGGCGGCCGTTGTGGTCAAGGTCTGCCACGGTGTACCTGGCATCGGCTGATTCGGAAACCTGCATCATGCCGAGATTACCGAACAGAAGGTTAAGCTGACCTTCCACGGAAGAAGGCTCCACCTGAACCGCTTCAAAAGCCGGTGTGGCTGCGACAACCTCTGCCGCCTCTTCTGCTGCGGGAACTTCTGCCTTTGTAGCCGTTCCGCAGGCGCAAATGCTCAGCATCATGATGAGGACGAGCAAAACGCTTATTGTCTTTTTCATAATGAATCTCCTTTTTTTTAGATTTTACGGCGGGAGTATAGCACGAAAATATGTCCGGAATGTGGACAAAACCATTATTTTTTCTGAACTGTGACATTTTTTAAAATGTATGCTATACTGTCTGCAAATTTAAGAAATGAGGTTTAACATGAACAGACGAATTCTGATAATCAGCGTTATTATTCTGGCGTTTGCGCTGATGCTCTGCGGCTGCGGCAAGAAGGCCTTGGAGGAAGCTCCGGCTCCCGTCGCCGTGGAAGCCCCCGCTACGGCAGACCCGGCGGCAACCATCTCCCCCGAAAGCGCGGGAATCGACGCCGCATCCGTTCCCAACGGTGTATACATCGTCAACGGCCCCGCCGATGCCGGCGGAGACCCCTATGCCAGCGAAGGAACGCAGAGCAGCTCCTCCGGCAGCACAAGCAGCAGCAACGTCAGCACGCCGGACGGTGTCTATATCGTAGATGCACCGGCCAACGCCAACGCCAACGCCGGTGGCAATTCCGGAATCTACATTGTCGACCCGCCTGCCGAGAATGGCGGCAATAACTCCGGCATCTATATCGTCGATCCTCCCAACGGCGGTGGTGGCGGTGGCGGCGAGAGCTACGGCAAGACAATCGCTTCCGGCTCTTTCAGCTCCAGCACGGGAACCAACCTGAACATTACGACTTCCTATGTTGCAACCACCGTTGACAGTTCCACGGTCCGTGTGAGCGTGAGCGCAACACTCTCCCACAGTGCGCTTTCCGCAAATTCCAATTCCGTCAGCTTCTCCCTCGGCGGGCAGAGCAAGTCCCGCACGGCCCCGTCCATCAGCTGGACCGGCGGCGCAACGTCCACAAGTCTCGGCAGTACCAGTTTTGACGTTAATCTCCCGTCCGGGCAGAGCACAAGCCTGTCGCTGAAAACTTCCTGGTACTTCGGCGGCACTTACAGCGGAACGTATATCGATACCGTCCAATCCAGCGGAACGGTTTATCTTTCAAGATAATAGATGAAAAAAAGGACACCCTTTCGGGTGTCCTTAAATTTTGGTCTTCTGTGAAGAATTAGATCTTCATGCAGACGTCCCAGGCTCTCCAAATGGTAGTACGGAGGTTACCAATCTGGACGCAGTCACCTACGCGGTGAACCGTGCTGGACTTCTGGCCTACAGGAGCGGGAACGAAGCCGATTCCGTTGACAACGTCATCTACTTCAACCTTCTCGGTTGTGCCGTCTTTGCCCTTAATGACAACATAGCCGTCACCGATTTCGGTAATGGTGCTGTTGAGATATACGGGAACCTTCTTGTATGTCATCATATCACGGAGGAAGGATGCATTAGCAAGGCAGACGTTCTGAGCAGGAACGAGGTCGCCGGCATATTCGACTATCAGAGGATGCTTGCCCTGGAGAATCATCTCGTAAGCAGCTTCGCAGGAGGACTGGCCGCCGCCGAAGAAGCAAACCTTGTCGCCGACTTTCTTCTTCTCGCGGAGAAGCTGAGTCAGAGTGATGGTCTTGTCGAAGCCGGGGATCAGCATCTGACGAGGTGTGGAACCGGTGGCAACGATTACTTCATCATAGCCGCGGAGAACACCAAGGTCGTTAATCTCGGTATTGAGGTGAACTTCAATGCCGGCCTTCTCTACTTCACGGAGATACCAGGCAAGAAGCTTCTTGTCGTTCTCTTTGAAGCTCATGGCATTAGCCGTGAGGAACAGACCGCCAAGGACGGAATCCTTCTCGAAGATTACAGGAACATGGCCTCTCTGCTTGAGAACGAGAGCGCATTCCATACCGCCGATGCCGCCGCCGATGATGGCGACTTTCTTCATTCTGTTGGTCGGAACGATCTTATATCTGTTGTGCTGCATGGTGGAAGGAGTCAGAGCGCAGCGTGCAAGGTGCAGAGAGTCTTCCATCGCCTGAATGTTACCGGTCTGCTTCGTCTTTGCGAAGTTGAAGCAGCCGTTGTGGCAGCGGATGCAGGGCTTGATTTCGTCTTCGCGACCGTCGAGGATCTTATCAATCCACTCGGGGTCAACGAGGTTCTGACGTGCAATAGCTACGCCGTCAAGCTTGCCGGCCTTAATGGCCTTTGCAGCAAACTCGGGTTCCATACGACCTGCGCAAACGACAGGAGCGTTGGTGAACTTTTTAATGTGTGCAACATCTTCGTAGTTGCAGTTGTCCGGCATATACTGAGGCGGATGTGCCCAGTACCATGCATCGTAGGTGCCGTTGTCGCAGTTGAACATTGCGTAGCCGGCTTCCTCGAGGTACTTAATGGCCTTCTCGGATTCTGCCATATCGCGGCCGAATTCAACGAACTCTTCGCCGGGCATTGCGCCGTGGAACCACTCCTTGGTCTTGGAAACAACGGAGTAACGGAGAGATACGGGGAAGTCATCACCGGCATACTTGTGGATGCACTGTACGATTTCAACAGGGAAACGATAGCGGTTCTCGAAAGATCCGCCATATTCGTCTGTACGGTGGTTCCAGTTTGCAATGGTGAACTGGTCAAGCAGGTAGCCTTCGTGAACAGCGTGGATTTCAACGCCGTCAACACCGGCATCGCGGAGCATCTTTGCGGTCTTTCCGAAAGCTTCTACCATTTCGTGAATTTCTTCAACGGTCATCGGACGGGAAGTAAGATCTTCTGCCCAGCGGTTAGGAGTTTCGGAAGCGGAAGCGCAGCAGTACTCAACATCAAGGAACGGGCTGGCAATCTTGCCGAGGGTCTTGTTCTTGAGAAGAGTAATCATCATGTCGTTAATTGCCATGGAACGGCCAAAGCCGGCTGCGAGCTGTACGAAGAGCTTGGATCCGGTCTTATGGAATTCGGGCATCCACTCTGCGAGTTCCTTGAACATTCTCTTGTTCTGATACAGCCAACGCTTGCCCATCGTATCTCTGACACACTGCATGCCGGGGAGAACAAGGCCTACGCCGTGCTGTGCTCTGTTCAGCAGGAAATATGCTGCTTCCTTATCGAAATGGCAGGGTTCCAGCCATCCGAAAAGGGAGGTGCCGCCCATAGAGCACTGAACAATGCGGTTCTTGATTTCGACATTGCCGATGTTCCAGGGGGTAAACAGAGGTTCATACTTTTTGTTCATTGCCATACTTCTATTTATCCTTTCAATAAAAAAATTGTATGCATAAAGAGACTGCATAGAGTATAGCACAAAGCCCCTTTTTTTACAAATAAAAAAGAAGCCGGGCATTTTGTGGCAAATGCACAAAACACCCGGTAAAATCAGTATTCAACGTTCTCCGAAAGCGGTAATTCGAGTAGTTCGGGGTTCTCCAGAAGCTTTCTCAGCAGCCGGACCGATTTGGAATAATAATACCCGTCGGCAAGGCGTTCATCAATCGTAAGGCCGATGTCCACGCTGTCACGCATCTCCACACTGCCGTCATCCTTGAAAAACGGCCTGAGCTTTTTTTCACCGATGAGAACAATCATCGAGCAGGTACCCCAGTTTGTCAGATGGTGGTAGCCGCTGTGCAGCTTGATGGAGCCGAGATTGGAAATGACGCAGGAAGAATAATACGGGTCCGTTTCTATTAAAGACTTCGGAACCCAGCCGTGCCTGTCCATCCACATAATGACGTGCACAAGAAACTTGCTCAGGAACCTGGGCAGCTTGTTAAAGAGGTTCATGCTGTCGGTCGAACTGTCCACCTTCTCGGAACGGCACTCGCTCACCTGCGCGTGAATGTACTCATGTACGGTATCCAGGCTGTCGCTGTCTTTGGTATGCAGGAAAGCCAGAGCTTCCGCGCCGCTGTCCGCAAACTCTTTTTTCACGACAAAGGACGCCGACACTTCATTGCGCTGGTAAAAGTTTCCGTTGACGATAAACCGGTTCATTTTGGGTCGCAGTGTTATCGTTTTTACCAGAGCGGTAACAATCAGCTGAAAAAGGTTATATTTGTATCCCGGGTTTGCGAGATTCTTCTGCTCCAGGTATCGGTTTGCATTCGTCAGGTCTATGCGCTCGGAGATAAAGGCCTCGTTGTCGCATCGGTTCGGATAGATGATCCCCGTGATAAAGTGCAGAGAATCCAGTTCTCTCAAAAGGTAGCCGTCTTTGCGGTCCCCTGCTCTTCTCTTTTTGCTCATACAGCGCCTCGATTTTTGCTTTATTTTATCAACGGTTTGTTATACTATCACATTGCATGACAAATATCAAACAATGGGGTGAATAAATATGGGATTTCAATTCAAAAACGGATTTCTGC
Organism: Candidatus Limivicinus sp.; assembly: GCA_045640405.1. Taxonomy (GTDB): domain Bacteria; phylum Bacillota; class Clostridia; order Oscillospirales; family Oscillospiraceae; genus Limivicinus. The sequence continues at coordinate 6,876 of JAZUEY010000010.1, read as the reverse complement.
TCGGTGTTTCCTCGGCAGCCACCCAGATTGAAGGCGGCGAGGTTGATACCAACTGGCTGACTCTCTGGAAAAACGGCGGCATCAAAGACGGCACCTCCCCTGCCGTGGCCGATGAACACTGGAAGCGCTGGCAGGAAGACGATAAGCTTCTGGCCTCCATGGGCATAAAAATCAGCCGTGTCGGCATTGAGTGGGGCCGTCTCGTTCCGGAAGAGGGAAAAATCGACGAAAGCGCCGTGAAGCACTACCGCGAGGAGTTCGAGTATCTCATCGGCAAAGGTGTCAAACCTCTTCTCACCATCCACCATTTTTCCAACCCCATGTGGTTTGAAGAAAAGGGCGGCTGGGTGAAAAAGGAAAACTGCCGGTACTATCTGGATCTGGTGCAGCTGGTGCTTGACCGTTTCGGGGACATCATCAGCGAATACATCACGATTAACGAGCCGAATGTCTATGCCACCAACTCCTTCCAGAGCGGGCAGTGGTACCCAAATCACACCTCTCTCATCGAAACATTCCAAGTCATGAACAACATGGCCTACTGCCACATCCGCGCCTACGAGATGATACACGCCTGGCGCGAAAGCCGCGGTTATAAAGATACAAAGGTCGGTGTTGCCAATCATCTGCGGGCCTTTGACCCGAAAGATGCAAGCAATCCGAAGGATGTTCTCGTATCCAAAGCCGTGGCCTGGGTGTTTCAGGGGGCCATCACCGAGGCCATGTGCCTCGGCAGCTTCAAGTTGCCCCTTGTCAACCTCTGGGGTGTCAAAGAGGGCGCCTATTCCGACTTCAACGGAATCAATTACTATTCCCGCTCGACCATTTCCGGCTTTGAAGACGGCGTGCGCGCAAACTGCCCGAAGAACGACCTCGGCTGGGAAATTTACCCCGAAGGCTTAATCCGCTGTGCTGCCTGGGTTTCCGGCATTCTTTACCGGCCAATCTGGGTAACCGAGAACGGTACCTGCGACAATGAGGACCTTTTCCGCTGCCGCTATCTATACGACCATCTGTCGGCAATATCGGCCAGTCCCCTGCCTTTTGAGCGCTACTATCACTGGTGCTTTACCGACAACTGGGAGTGGGCCGAAGGGCAGACCGCCCGCTTCGGTCTGGTGCACAACGACTATGAGACGCAGACACGCACCGTGAAGAAATCCGGCGAATTCTATCGGGAAATGATCCGTCAGCACGGGGTCACCGATAAATTGTATGAAAAATACGTAAGGGACGAAAAGTATAATATAAAATAGCAAATCTCGTAGAATTCCTCGAAGCTTCGGCGCTATTTGGTCACCTGGTATCTGTCGTAGCTGGCTTTAGTGAGTCCGCTTAGAATGACGGCTAAAATGAGATACACGACCGGCGCCGCCTGAAGGATTGTAAACAAACGGCCGAAAAGATTCACCATGCGGTAATCCGAGAACACCCAGCTGCCGATGAACGTGACGGGCAGATAGCTGCAGGCCTGCGAAATCAGTCTCCAGCTGTACGGAGGGCTCAGCATGCTGACAAGCCACAACACCGTCATGGAAGCTATGACGGCGACCGAGTTGCCGAAAACTTGCGAGAGACACATAGCGAAGGCGCTCATCAGCAGCCCGATGACAAGCATAATTCCCGAGCACGTCCAAAACGCGGTGCTTATTTTCATGTCCATGGCAGTCGGCCCGACAAAAAACTGCACCGATGCATCTCCTCCGTCGAAGCCGGAAATGGCGAACTCCGTTCCGACAGAAACAAGAAGAATCACCAGCGTCTCCAGCATCCCCACGGTGATGCCGGCCAGCCACTTTGCCGTCATGAGCCTTTTCTTTCCGTTGCGTGAGGCGAATAGCAGCGCGTCTGTATGGAGCTGCGCCTCATCGCTGAAAACGCCGGAAAGGGTGGCTGCAATGCTTATCATAGAGAGAATAGAGACAACATACAGGATGCAGACCGAATCACCCCAGCCGTTTTGTATTTTGCCGTAGGTGAGCGGCATCGGTGACTGCGCGCGTTTTGCCTGCCAGTAATCGACCTCCGAATCGGTCAGATGCTGGTCCCGGATAATCTCGTCAATCACGCCGCCGAACCTTTTTTCAAGGTCGGCTTCGGTCATGTTGTACGCCTTGTCAATATTCCCGGCGATTGTTCTGAGATATTCCATCAGCGGCTGATAGGCAGGGTCGTTAATCCCCATTCCAATGGCCATCTGTGTGCCGTCGTCCAGGGTGACGGTTTTCGGCTCCACCGCGGCGCGCATCTCATCCAGCATTTTGTCATCCACGGCGCGTCCGACCAGAATTTGCTCTTCCTTGTTGACGATTTTCGAGCCGGCTACGTATTCTCCGATATTTATGGAAACCATGAGAAGGCTCATGGCAATCATAGCGATGACGGTTATTTTGCGGCGCAGAATCTTTCGCACCTCAAACCGGTATAAGGTTCCGAGATTATGCATCTTCCGCACCTCCGAATTCCTTGAGGTAAAAGCTCTCCAAATCGTCCGGTATATTATTTTTGCTGCCGTCCCAGATAATCTGTCCGTCCCTCATCATAAGGATGCGGTCGGCAATCTGCTCCACGTCGGAAACAATATGGGTAGAGAGAAGAACAACCGTTTTTTTCCCGAGTTCCGCAATCATGTTTCTGAATCGGACTCTTTCTTTCGGATCAAGCCCGGCGGTCGGCTCGTCAAGGACGATGAGCTTAGGGTCGTTGAGCAGTGCCTGCGCAATACCGAGCCGCTGCTTCATACCGCCGGAATATGTCCGGATTTTTCTGTCTGCAGCCTCCTCGAGATTGACAGACTTCAATAGCTCTGCACTTTTCCTTTGGGCGGCTTTTTTGTCAAGCCCCTTTAGTGCGGCGATATACAGCAGAAAATCTCTGCCGGTAAAGGATGGATAATAGCCGAAATTCTGCGGGAGATAACCCAAAGCATCCCGGTATAATTCCTCCGATACGTCCGTCCCGTCAAAAGAGATTGAACCGCTTGTCGGCTTTAGAATTCCGCAAATCATTCTCATGAGCGTTGTCTTTCCGGCTCCGTTCGCCCCGAGAAGACCGGACACCCCGACACCGAGCTCAAGCGAAATCCTGTCGGCGGCTATAATATTCTGATATTGCTTCGACACACGGTCTAACACAAGTTCCACTGTAATTCCTCACTTTCTTTGATATATCTGCATGCCTCGGCCGCCGTCAGAGCGGCCGAAATCAGAAGCACTCCGGGAAGTACGGCTCTGTACAGCCCGGCCCAACAGCGCTCAAGAATATCTATGCCGCCGAACATGGCAGCGCATACACCTGCCGCAATCACGGCACAGCCGTAAATGTTTTTCGGCGAGTGCCATCGGCGGATGAGAAGCATGCAAAGAAACGTCGTCACGAGATAGGGTACCCCGGCTGCTGCGAAAGAAACGAACAGGCTCATGCCCGTAACGGCCTTCAGTACACACGATGCGGCCAGCATAACGGCAAGCCCGGCAAAGCCGATAATGGCGAGCCGTATTATCTTGATTGTTCTCAGCGAAAATCTGGAAGACATCTCTATCTCTTCCATGCCGTACTTTCTGGATTTTCCGAGTCCGGTCAGCGCGAACAGCGCCGCCAGAGGTGCCAGAACAGCAAAAACTTTAGCCAAATCCGCATCTATATCTGTCAAGGTTCCGAGCAGCATCGCCAGCGCATAGCCGCCGATGGCCGTCAGCTGTGCGCCCATATACTGCAGCTGCATACAAAACAATTCTCCCCAGTTCAGTTCGCGCTGCCGGTATTTTTTTATAAACTCGTCCTTTCGGGACGCTTCTATGCCGTATGCGTTTTTGATGAGGCCTTTCAGTTCAGAATTTCTCATTTCTTTCCATCTCCTTTCTCAGCTTTTCCAGTGCCGATGTTATTCTTCTGCGAACGGCGAAACGGGAAATGCCCATACATTTTCCGATGTCCTCTACAGAAAGCTCTCCCGAAAAGCGAAGGACAACGGCTTCTCTTTCCTCTGCGTTCAGACAATCCAAAGCCTGTTCTATGGAAATCCGCTCAACGATATCCTGCACCATGTCCCTTGATTTCGGAATTTCCTGTATCTTTTCCGGCATATCATCAAGCAGTGCATCCTTTTGTTTTCTGACAGAGTCGATACACAGATTTCGGGCAATCGTATAAAGATAAGCCATTTCCTTACCGACGTTGCGATAGCCTGTGCTTTCGAAAAAACGGATAAACGTTTCCTGCGTTATATCTTCTGCCAGAGTCCTGTTACGAAGCTTCATATAACAGTAGCGAAGAAGTTTGTCATATTGCTGGTCAATATCCATGAATCATGTAACCTCCTCATAATGCATAACGAATGAATGCTGCGTAATGTGCGAATTATATCAAATAGATGAACGATTTCGACATATTATTGGATTTTGAAAAGTTATAAATAATACATATTGACATCCATCAATGTATTGCATATACTAACGTATAGATGGCCATCTATTTATTAAAGGAGCAACACTATGACACATGATGAAGCAGCATCGGTATGTAAAGCTCTGTCTGATTCCAATAGGATAAGGATTATCGAAATGCTTACGCAGGGAGAAAGGTGTGCCTGCAACCTTCTTGAGGAACTTCATATAACACAGCCAACATTGTCACACCATATGAAAGTGCTTGATGATTGCGGACTTGTTCATTCGAGAAAAGATGGAAAATGGAGTTATTATTCTATTAACTGTGCCAGGTTTTCCGCCTTTAAGGACTACATATCCGTTATTTCATGCTGCGATTCTGTAAAGAAGAGCTGTTGCTGCAAAGAATAACAGGAGGTAATCTATGAACATTAAAGTACTCGGCGGAGGGTGCAGCAAGTGCGAGGCGCTTCTCGCGAATGTCAAAGAAGCACTCGCGGAGAGTGCAAAAGAGGCGGATGTGGAATATATAACCGATTTTTCGGTTATAGCCGGTTATGGCATCATGTCCACACCTGCATTGATGATTGACGGGAAAGTCATATCCGGCGGAAAAGTACTGAAGCCGAAAGAAATCATAAAATATCTCTGAAACAGCCGGTGTGAAATCCGGCATTTGTTTAAAGCGTCGCATAGATAGCTGTCTATGTGTGTTGGAGGTCTTATGATTTGGGATTTTATTCAGCATCAGATACTCGGAATGAGCTGGCTTAACGACCTGACTGGCAGAGTCCTGCTTAATCTGGGTGTGGACATCTCCGGGCGTATCGGCGGAAGCATACATTTTTTTATATATGACGTTCTTAAAATAACGGTATTGCTTTGCGTGCTGATTTTTATAATCAGCTATATTCAGAGCTATTTCCCACCGGAGAGAAGCCGAAGAATCATGGGAAGATTCCGCGGAGTTACGGCCAATATGATAGCGGCACTCCTCGGAACGGTAACACCTTTCTGCTCCTGCTCCTCTATTCCGATATTTATCGGGTTTACTGGCGCCGGGCTGCCGCTTGGGGTTACTTTCTCCTTTCTTATTTCTTCCCCCATGGTTGACCTGGGAAGTCTGGTTCTGCTTATGAGCATTTTCGGAGGAAAAATCGCAGTTGTCTATGTCCTTTCAGGACTTATCCTTGCGGTTATTGGCGGGACGGTTATTGAACGCCTTCACCTTGAAAATGAGATTGAAGATTTTGTAAAAAAAGCGGGATTTCATGACAGTGAGGCAGAATCATTATCTTTCGGCGAGAGAATAGCCTATGCCGGAGATCAGGTAGTTACTACATTCAAAAAAGTTTTTCCGTATATTCTTCTTGGTGTCGGAATCGGAGCCGTTATTCACAACTGGATACCGCAGAGTTTCATTGAAAAAGTTCTCGGTAGCTCCAATCCTTTTGGCGTGATTCTTGCAACCGTTGTCGGCATTCCGATGTATGCGGATATTTTCGGCACGATTCCGGTTGCGGAAGCGCTGCTCTCAAAAGGGGCAAAGCTTGGAACGGTTCTATCGTTTATGATGGCGGTAACAACGCTGTCTCTGCCTTCCCTAGTAATGTTGCGAAAAGCAGTAAAGCCGAAGTTGCTGGGGATATTTATTGCAGTATGTACTATCGGTATCATCCTCACCGGCTACGGATTCAACATTTTCGAGTTTTTCATGCTGCATTAAAGAAACGCCCCCGCAGGGCATTTCACAAATCCTATTAGGGATTTATTTCGTTGAAAAACCTCACGTCTGTCTTATAAAACAAACGTGAGGTTTTTCATGGCGCAGAAGGAGAGATTTGACCCGCTCTGCGGAGCGGGCCTATTTTATTGCTTGTTTTTCACCGTGTTAATAGAAGAAATAAGCATGACGCGGATGCTTGTACAGGCAGAGTCAAGTTCTTTAAACTCTGCTTCGGATATATAGTCCGTCTTATACAGCAGTTCCAACCAATAGCCCGTTTCGTTTGCTTCTTTGAGAGCAATCTGAAGTTTGGCGACAAAATCTGCTGTACCGTGGGCATACTGCGCTTCACGAATATTAGCCCCAATTGAGGTACCGCTGCGCCCAATCTGATTGGAAATAATAGTTTCGTGCTTTGCTTTGAGTGATTTGGCAAGGTTGATGATGGAAACAGCAAAATCGGTTGACTGAGATCTGAGCTTACTCTCCGACATATAAACACCTCGCTTTCAAAAATAATATGCCATATAATTGACCTGCTGTAAAGTGAAGTTTGCCCCTGCGGGGTAAGTGAAGCGACTGACGCCGTGAAGTTTTTGCCTTCGGCAAAAGTGAAGCTCCGTGTTCCGCATCCTATCGTGCGCAGCACACTTCACGCTGCGGAGCAGCACTTCACTTGCGCAGCAAGCTTAACGTTCCGCGAAGTCGGAACACTTAGTTGCGCCAAAAAAAGAACCAGATCATTTTGACCTGGTTCTTGTT
>JAZUEY010000009.1:0-7153 GCA_045640405.1 Candidatus Limivicinus sp. | reverse complement strand
TCAATCCGCTGGCCGGCAGCGGCGAAGCCCTCAGCATCATAAAAGAGGAGATTGCCGCCCTGCCCGCCGATGTTTCCGCTTCTGTCTATGAAACCAAAGCTCCCGGCGACGCTACCGAATTCGTCAGAAAGACCGTAGCCGCCTCCGGCGGCGAAGAGCTCCGCTTCATCGCCTGCGGAGGAGACGGCACCATCAACGAGGTGTTCACCGATGCCATCGGTGCCGAGAACACATCCGTTTCCGTCTATCCCTGCGGCTCCGGCAATGATTTCGTCAAGGTTTTCGGTGCCGAAAAGTTCAAAAGCGTCAAAGCTCTGGTCGAGGCTCCGGTGCGCAAGCTGGATGCCATGAAGGTCGGCAGCCGCTATTCCTTCAACGTTACCAACTTCGGCTTTGATACCACCGTTGCCATCACAATAAACAAGGAGCGCGAGAAAACCGGGCACGGCTCCAAAGGTGCCTATACAAAGGGTGTCGTCACGGCCCTGCTGAAAGCCATGAACAACAAAGGCAAAGTCTGGGCCGACGGAGAGCTTCTCAACGAAAGCGGAAAGATGCTTCTCTGCACCTGCGCCAACGGCCAATATGTCGGCGGTTCCTTCAAATGCGCTCCAAGGGCGAAAATCGACGACGGTTTGATAGAAGTCTGCCTCATCCGTCCCATTTCCCGCATTAAGTTCGTCACCATTCTCGGCACCTATACAAACGGTGAGCATCTCGAGGCCGATAACTGCAAGAGCATCGTCACCTATCGCCAGGCAAAGAAGGTGCACGTCGAAGCCCCCGAAGGCTTCGCTTATTCCCTGGACGGCGAAATCATCTATGAGAACAATTTCGATATCGAGATGATTCCTAATGCCCTCTCCCTCGCCGTCCCCGAATAATTCATATTTAAATATTGGTAAAACAACAACCGGAGGATACCTCCGGTTGTTGTTTTAATAAGAAATCATATAGAAATTACAGACTGAAGCTGATAATGGTATTGCTCTCGTCCATCAGGGGGATGTAACGGAATTCATCCGACATCTTCAGGGCAATCCGCGTTCCGATGAACCTTTCGGGATTCCGGTCGTTAAAAGACCATTCTTCGGCTCTTTGGCGCAGATTGTTCAGGGGGCAGTTATCTTTGATGCGCATGGTAATGCGCTTATCCTGCAGGCTGATCCGCATGTTCACGACCGGGGTTTCGACCCGGCATTCCTTACCGTAATGCAGCAGGCAGGTTGCCATCTCTTCCGCACACAGGGAAATGGAATAGCAGGTTCGGGGATTCAGGCCTTTCGATGCGCAGAAAGAATCGGCGGCAACGGAAAAGGCAACCGCTTCGGCATCGTTTGTGATGACGGCGCTGATAATATCCTCGTCCGGAATGTTCAGAAGACGGCTGCTGCGCCTTTCTCTGGCACAAAACGCGGCCGTAAGGACGGCGGCAAGGGCCTCGGCACCCACGAGGGATGCAAAGACGCCCACTTTCCCGAAGCCCGCAAAAAGCAGAAGCAGACAGCACGGGAAAACGCAGCCCTTTGCCAGGTTCATCAAGGAGCTTTGGACGGTATTCCGGAACGCCTGCAGAGCTTTCACCGAGGAAAGGAACAGGGCCGTGAAAGGAATCTGTATGCCGAGAGCGATGACGGCCGTCTGCGCACAGAGGATATTCTCCAAAGTATTGTCCGCCGTATACAAAGATGCCAGCGGACGGGACAGCAGCATCATAAGCACGCCGACGGGAACGAGAGACAGAATAAGCCGCCGTGCGTTTCGGAACACCCTGTCTATCCCCTCCCGGTCGCATTCACCGATGCGAAGGCCGAGCAGGAGAAGATTGGCATCACCGATCGCGCAGCAGACGGGATTGATAAACAGGAACAGGTTTTTGAAAACCGTCATGCCGAACATGGCACCCAGGCCCGCCCGGGAAATGACAAGGCGGTTGATGGCTGTGTTTCCGAAGAAGGCGGCCACCCCGTGTACCGCCTGGGAATAGCCGAGGTGAAGCAGCTCCGGTATATTCTTCAGCCGGGCAAAAACGGGATTCAGCGAAAACAGCCTGTTTTTCCCGAAGAAATACGGAAGGAGAACGGCCGCCGCGCAGACCTCGCTGATCGCCGTAGCCGCCCCCATGCCGGCGAGCCCGCCCCTGAACACAAAGACATTCAGGAGATCACCGGCAATGTCCACCGCACAGGATGTAATGCCGGAGATGCGGACGAGCCTGGTACCGCCGTCCATCTGCAAAGCTCCCGAGGCTACCGAAACAAAGTTATGAAAAACCGTGCCGATAAACAGAAAGCGCAGATATCCGGCGGTTTCCCCCGCCAGATAGGCGGCATTTCCCCGGGCTCCGAGAAAATGCGCAAACGGCTCGGCAAAGGCAAGCCCCAGCACCGTAACCAGCGCGGAAACGGCAAAGGTCATCCAGACAGCAAGAGAAAAGACGCTTTTGGCTTCTTCGGTGCGGTTCTGCCCGATTTTTGACGAGCAGAGCAGCAGACTGCCGGTAACGAGCACATAGCTGTAAATGGTGTTCATCGTGTAATACGTCACAGCAATGCCATATGCCGTCATGGCATTCACGCCGAGGAAGACAGACGTCAGGATGCCGTCGATAAAGCCCGTCAGCATGTTGGCGCTTCGCACATAGGTCGCCGTTTTAAAGGCGTTTAGATAGGAAGCGTCCGTCTTATGGAGTGAAATCATTTAAACAGTCGTCGATGGGAGGAACCACTTCCGTCTTCCTTTGCAGGCTCGGAGAGAAGACGTAGAACGTGCCCTGCTTTTGGCCAACAGAGCCGAAAGCGGTATCCATCAGCTTCTCCGTAAGCTCCGCATCGTTTCCGGTATAGCCCATGTAACCGAGGGAATAGTCCGGATCATAGACCTGGAAGAGCAGAAATTGCATTTCGCTGCCGTTTTTCGCTTCGCTCTCGATGACCCGGAGCATCCGCTCCGCCATATCCGGAACCTGCTCCGGATGGGCCACCTTGATGTTGCCGATGCCGTAGAGGAAGCCGTTGGTTTCATATTCCTTGTAATCTGAATAGTATATGTCGCGGTCGTCCATGCCTTTGTAGGAAAGCCTGGCTTCCAGCATGCCGTTGTAGAGGGCGTCCGTGTCGGAAATGCCGGAAATCTCCCGGAGCTTTTCAAACGCGGCCTCATCCAGCGCGGTAACACCATTTCCTTTCATATTGGCAGTATCGGAGAGAATGCCGGCCAGCAGAACGCCGGCAAGGTCCTGCGGGAGATCCACGCCGCATTTTGCGCAGAGCGTATAGACGACAGCGGCCGTGCTTCCCGCCGGGCAGGACAGGACGTTGATCAGCTCAGAGGTTTCCACATCTCCGATGCCGTGATGATCCGTAATGCCGACAATTCTGGCCTCCTCGGCACCGTCGACCATCAGCTGATATTCGGAGTGGTCCACCAGCCAAAGCTGCCTGTCCGCCGCGTTTTCAAGAATCTCGGGGGCCGGATAGCCGATAACGGACAGGCCGTACTCCGTTTCGAGATTCAGCGGGCCAGCAATCCTGGCTTCCGCCTCGATGCCCAGCTGATTGAGAAGGTAGGCCATACCGATGGCGGACGCGGTGGTATCAAAATCCGGGTTCTTGTGCCCGATGACAATGACCGGTTCCTCCCGGTAGTCGACCCGATGGAAGAGATCCGTCAGAATCTCTCTGTCGGAAGCAACTTCTTTTTCCAGATTTCTGATTTTAGGGTTCACCACGGCCAGCGTAAGTGCTACGGCCAGCAGGACGAGGAGAAACACAACCAAAATATTCCGTTTTTGATCTTTTGTAAAATTCATATCTTTATCCGGTTTGAAAAAATCCTGCGTTTTCACGCAGGATTTTTTATTATCTTTTCTTTCTGTAAGCCATCCACTGCAGAACGGCGCACGCGATGCTGATGACAACAATTAGCGCACCGAACACGTTGAACAGCCTGAGATAGAACGCATATCCTATTACCAGAACGGCAAGAACCGTCCAAATAATCGGGAGGTACATCAGTCTTTCAGAGCGGCCTGAGCTGCAGCAAGGCGGGCAATGGGAACGCGGAACGGGCTGCAGGAGACATAGTCAAGACCGACCTTGTGGAAGAACTCGACAGAGGAAGGATCTCCGCCGTGCTCACCGCAGACACCGAGGTGAATCTCCGGACGAGTGGAACGGCCGAGCTTGCAAGCCATGTCGACAAGCTTGCCAACGCCGGTCTGGTCTACACGTGCGAACGGATCGCTCTCGTAAATCTTGGTGTCGTAGTAGGACTTGAGGAACTTGCCGGCATCGTCACGGCTAAAGCCGAAGGTCATCTGCGTAAGGTCATTGGTGCCGAAGGAGAAGAACTCGGCTTCCTTGGCCATTTCATCGGCCGTCAGGGCTGCACGCGGGATTTCAATCATGGTGCCGACGAGATACTTCATATCGGAATTGGCTTCGGCAATGATGGCATCGGCCGTCTTGACAACGACGTCCTTGACATACTTGAGTTCCTTGACTTCGCCGGTCAGGGGAATCATGATTTCGGGAACGAGGTTCCATTCGGGATGACGGGCCTGAACGGCAAGAGCTGCCTTGATAACGGCCTTAGTCTGCATCTCAGCGATTTCGGGATAGGTTACGGCCAGACGGCATCCGCGGTGACCCATCATCGGGTTGAATTCGTGGAGACCCTGGATAATGTCCTTAATCTTCTGGACGGACTTGCCCTGTGCCTTTGCGAGCTCTTCGATGTCGGCTTCCTCGGTGGGAACGAACTCGTGGAGAGGAGGATCCAGGAAGCGGATGGTTACGGGGTAACCCTGCATGGCTTCATAGATGCCTTCGAAGTCTGCCTGCTGCATCGGCTCGAGCTTTGCCAGAGCGGCAACGCGCTCTTCAACGGTATCGGAGCAGATCATCTCGCGGAAAGCGGCGATTCTGTCGCTGTTGAAGAACATATGCTCGGTACGGGTGAGGCCGATTCCCTGTGCGCCAAGCTCAATGGCCTTTGCGGCATCGTGAGGTGTATCGGCATTGGTACGGACCTTGAGGCGGCGGTACTTGTCTGCCCAGGACATGATGCGGCCGAATTCGCCGACAATCTGAGCGTCAACCGTGGGGATGATACCGTCGTAAATCTTACCGGTGGAACCGTCTATGGAAATGGCGTCGCCTTCGTGGAAGGTCTTGCCGCCGAGTGTGAACTGCTTGTTCTCTTCATCCATAACGATGTCTCCGCAGCCGGAAACACAGCAGGAACCCATGCCGCGGGCAACAACGGCTGCATGAGAGGTCATACCACCGCGAACGGTGAGGATGCCCTGTGCTGCCTTCATGCCTTCGATATCCTCGGGAGAGGTTTCGAGACGGACGAGAATGACCTTTTCCTTCTTGGCTGCCCATGCCTTGGCATCTTCGGCCGTGAAGACGACCTTGCCGCAGGCTGCGCCAGGAGAAGCACCGAGGCCCTTGCCGAGCGGAGTAGCAGCCTTGAGGGCATTGACATCGAACTGCGGGTGAAGCAGAGTGTCGAGGTTACGCGGGTCTATCATAAGAACGGCCTGCTTCTCGTCGATCATGCCTTCGTCAACGTGGTCGCATGCAATCTTGAGAGCTGCCTGAGCGGTACGCTTGCCGTTGCGGCACTGGAGCATGTAGAGCTTGCCGTTTTCGACGGTGAACTCCATGTCCTGCATGTCGTGGTAATGATTCTCGAGGGTGCTGCAGACCTTAACGAAGTCGGCATAAGCCTCGGGGAACTGCTCTGCCATCTGAGCGATGGGCATCGGGGTGCGGACACCGGCGACAACGTCTTCGCCCTGGGCGTTGACAAGGAACTCACCCATGAGTTCTTTGGCACCGGTAGCAGGATCACGCGTGAAGGCGACGCCGGTACCGGAGTTGTTGTTGAGGTTACCGAATACCATGGGCATAACGTTGACAGCGGTGCCCCAGGAATACGGAATGTCGTTATCACGACGGTAAACATTGGCGCGCGGGTTGTCCCAGGAACGGAAAACAGCCTCGATGGCTTCCTTGAGCTGTACGATAGGATCGGACGGGAAGTCGCTGCCAATCTGCTTTTTATATTCGGCCTTGAACTGCTCTGCGAGTTCCTTGAGATCGGCTGCAGTGAGTTCGACATCGTAGGTGATGCCCTTTTCGGCCTTCATTTTATCAATGAGCTGTTCGAAGTACTTCTTGCCGACTTCCATAACAACATCCGAGAACATCTGGATGAATCTGCGGTAAGAGTCGTATACAAATCTTTCGAATGCGGGATCGGGGTTGCCCTTGATCATGGCTTCGACGACATCGTCATTCAGACCGAGGTTGAGGATGGTGTCCATCATACCGGGCATGGATGCGCGGGCGCCGCTACGGACGGAAACGAGAAGAGGATTCTGAAGATCGCCGAACTTCTTGCCGTTGATCTCCTCGATCTTCGCTACGTACTGCATGACTTCCGCCATGATTTCGTCGTTGATCTTTCTGCCGTCCTCATAATACTGTGTGCAGGCCTCTGTGGTGATGGTGAAGCCCTGAGGAACAGGAAGACCAATGTTGCTCATTTCAGCCAGGTTAGCACCCTTGCCGCCGAGGAGCTCACGCATATTGGCGTTGCCTTCGGAGAACAGGTAAACATACTTCTTGCTCATTGAATAAATCCTTTCAATATTAATATTAAATGTGTAATAAAAATATCACAATTTGCACAAAAATAGCAAGTAATTTTTGTCACAAATCACGGGCAATTATGGAGCCGATTTCATCGGAAATTTTTGCAAAATCACCAATTGTAAGCACTTCTCCGCGGATTTTCTCATCATAACCCAGATTCCGGAGAACTTCTGCCGTCATTTCCTTATCCAGGCCGATTCCGGAGCTGACGGCATTCACAAAGGTTTTGCGTCTCTGGTTGAACGAAGCGCGAACCAGGGAAAAGAGGAGCTTCTCGTCCCCGACTTCAACGGGAGGCGGACATTTCCGGAGGCGGATAACCGCCGAGTCCACCTTCGGTTGCGGAACGAAGCAGTTCCGGCCGACTTCGAAAAGGATTTCCGGCTCCGTATGCCACTGGCAGAAAATGCCGAATGCCGAATAATCGCTCTGCCCGGCCTTCGCGCAAATGCGCTTTGCCACTTCCTTCTGAATCATCACGATGA
>JAZUEY010000008.1:0-4524 GCA_045640405.1 Candidatus Limivicinus sp. | reverse complement strand
ATCGATGCCGTATGCCTTTGCCACATCGGCCCAGCACGGAGAATAAGGCTCTCCGTCCGGAGTGTGGAACACGGTACCGAACTTCGTATCGTAATTGGCATTTTCAAGGCCTGCGATGGTACCGAATGCACTATTGTTCATGACAACCCAGGTGCAGGCAATTCCCTGCTCGACAGCTGTTGCAAGGCAGGTCGGATTGACACCGAAACCGCCGTCGCCCGTAAGAGTCAGGCAAATACGGTCAGGAGCGGCAAGCTTTCCGCCGAGAACGGCAGAGGCGCCGAATCCCATGGTTGCAAGACCGGAAGAGTGGTGTATCGTGCCGGGGATGGTGATGTCATACTGCTGTGCGACACCGTTCTTATTCCAGCCGACATCCGTAAAGATAATGGCATCTTCGGGCACGGTTTCCTTTACGTCCTTCAGGATGCGCTGCGGAGTCATCGGGAAACGGCTGTCACTGGAAATGGCAACGTTGGATGCCTTGAAATCGGCTTTGGCTTTTGCGATTTTCTCGCGAAGCTCGGGGTTGCTCTTTCCTTCTGGGCAGATTTTCTTGACTTCTTCGAGTATCTGCTTCAGAGCAATCTTCAGATCGCCGATGGCACCGATTGAAACCGGATAGTTACGTCCTATTTCTGCCGGGTCAATGTCAATCTGGAGGAACTCGGTATGTGTGGGATCAAAGGTGACACCCTGATACCAGCTGGAGCTGTCCGCTTCTGCAAAGCGTGTACCCAGACCGAGAACCACGTCGGCTTCCGCGGTAAGGCTGTGTGTAAACTCAAGACCCCAGAATCCGGTCTGGCCGATCATCAGCGGATGCAGATCCGAAAGGCATCCCTGTCCCATCAGTGTTCTGGATACGGGGATATCAAGGAACTCGGCCAATGCCGCGAGTTCGTCCGATGCCTGTGAAAGCAGTATTCCGCCGCCTGCATGCATAACGGGATTCTTGGCTTCGACAAGCTTCTTGGCAATGGCTTCCGCAGCTGCCGGATCGAGAGCCGGGCGCAGAGTGAGAGAACTGTCTTTATAGGTACGCGCCCAGATGGCCTCTTCGACTTCTCTGGAGAACATATCCATCGGCATGTCTATCAGAACCGGGCCTGGTCTGCCGGATTCGGCAAGACGGAAGGCCTTGTCCATTATGTCAGGAAGGGACTCGGGGTCATCAATACGCCATGCGCGCTTGACAACCGGTTCCAGAATACGGTACTGCGTTGCATCACCGTGCATATTTACTTCCTGGTGCGGATGTTTGCCGAAATAATAGCTCGGAACATCGCCTGCAATGACAACCATCGGGATAGAGTCGAACGCTGCATTCGCAACGCCTGTGAGAACATTGGTGATTCCAGGTCCCAGGTGGCACATTACGACGGAAGCCTTGTGAGTCAGACGTGCATATCCGTCTGCCGCAGTCGAGGCAACGGACTCATGTCTGTTGGAAATATACTTGATCTTTTTGCTGCGGGAAAGTGCATCGAGCATTCCGATAACCGTGTGACCGCAAAGGCCGAATACATATTTGACACCGCGGCGTTCCAGGTAATCAACCATTAAATCGGAAGTTAATTTCTTGCTCATATAACCTTACTCCTTTTTTTCAGGTGCATTAAAGGCCGTTTGCCTTTAAATATGCCTTCGCCGTCTCTATGCAGCGGGCAGCATGTCCTGCCGCACCGCGTGCTTCCATCTCCTTGAGATTCGGAAGCTCGATGGAAAGCGGGATTTCCGGCATTGCCTTCAGCATTCCGGCTATGTCCATCACGCCTTCACCCGGATAGAATCTGGCTTCGCGGGCAGTGTAAAGCATCAAATCGTCCTTAATGTTATCCAGAACCGGATCGCCTCCCGGGCCTGCGGGGCCGTCGCAGAGGTGAATGAATCGGAAGTACTTGGCAGGTGTACGCTTCAGCTCATCGCCCGTAACACCGGCACGGCCGGCATGCAGGGTGTCGAGCATAATGAAAGCATTGCTTCTGTCGATATCATCAATGAGCGTAATCGCTTCCTGCAGATTTCTCACACCCGCCCAGGGGAGGAATTCAATATTATAGCACAAACCGAATTCCGCCGCCATATCGGCTACCTTGCCGGCTGTTTCCGTATACCAGGCTCTGTCGCGGGTCCAGATGCTGCCGAGAACATCGGTTGCACCGAGTTCCGCAGCTTTTTCGAAAGCAGGACGGTACTCGTTGATGTCAAGGTCCGGTCTGACGCGGGCAAGCTCGATATCCATAACAGGCATATCGTATTCTTTCAAAGCCGCTTTAACGGATTCAAAAAGGGCTGCATCCTTTTCCATTATGAATTCCGGCTCGCCGGGAAGATGCATGGAAATGGTACGCAGGCTGACGGAGTCGTAGCCAGCCTCTTTTGCGATTTTTATCTGTGTAACCGGATCAGTCCCGGGAATCGTCAGATACGCGAGAGAAAACTTTCTTGCCATCTTAGCTGTTCCTTTCTGTTGTTACTGATTCGGATTTCTATTATTCCTCGTCCATTCCTTCCTTGCAGAACTCGCCGAAGAGCTCTTCGTTGGAAGGCATGTCGTAAGGAATCGTACGGGAAACCCAGGTGTAGTTCATGTAATGCTTGAGAGTAATGTTCTCGGCAACGATGTTGTGGCCCCAGGTACCGCATCCCATGGAAGACGTGGGAGGCATGCCGTTCCATGCGGAACCGGAGTTGCCTCTGTTGTTGGGCTGACGTACCATGATTCTGGTTACGGGAGCCGCCATTGCGAGGCGATGGATATGATCGTCATCGAAGGAGTAGATGCCGCAGGAGTGGCCCTTGCCGCCTACTTCGAATATGGCGCGCATCATGTCGAGAGCGTTCTCGAATTCGCCTTCATATTTGAACAGAGAAAGAAGGGTGGTGAGCTTTTCGCTGGAGAAGAAGAACTGCTTGCCGATCTGGTCTTTTCCGCCGCCGGTAACAGCAATGAACTTAACATCGTCGGGAACCGTGAATCCTGCGATTTCAGCGAGCTTCTGGGGGCTGACCGCAACGGTATCGGGGAGACGGTGTCCTGTCTCGTCCCACATAACCTTCTTGATGAGTTCGGCCTCTTCCTCGTTGGCGAGGTAAGCGCCTTCCTTAACGAGAGCCTTGACTACATCGTCATATACGGATTCGTGAATAACGAGGTTTCCGTCGCAGGAGCAGCCGGAACCGAAGTCTGCGCACTTGGAAATGCGGGTGTTCTCTGCTGCTTCAGCCTGACGCTCGGGAGTATTGCAGGTTTCATCGATAATGATGGTTGCGTTTCCTGCGCCAGAACCGTAGGCGGGAACGCCTGTTGAGTATGCACGTCTGACAACGCCTACACCGCCAGTAGCGATGGTGAGGTCGCAGCGGCTCATCAGTTCCATAGAAAGAGGAATCGAGGGATTCTCAACGCACTGGATAATGTCTGCCGGTGCGCCTTCACGAACGAGAACATCACGAACGATGTTGACAGTCTTGTTGGTTACGTTCTTTGCACGCGGGTGGGGAGAGCAGATAAGAACGTCTCTTGCCTTTATGGCATAGATAATCTGGCCGGCAGGTGTGAGGCACGGATTTGTCGTCGGAACGAGCGTTGCGATAACGCCGACCGGCTTTGCATACTTGACGATTCCCTTTTCGGGGATTTCTTCAACGATTCCTACGCTCTTGTTGCGGAGGCACTCGCGGAGAATAAGCTTAATCTTATTGCGCTTGTTGCGTTTGGTGACTTTGTCGCCAAGGCGTGTTTCATCAACAGCTTCATCGCAAAGCGGTCCCCAGGTCTTCATATTTACGAGCTCTGCGGCAACAGCCTGGCAGAGACGGTTGAGGCGCTCTTCGTCATAAGTTGCAATTTCGGCAGCGGCTACACGTGCGCGAGCCACCTTTTCTTCTATCATTTCAATTTCTTCAGCAGTAACTTCGTGTGGCATAACAAATACTCCTTTCAAAATTATATAAATCGCGAGATTTACTACTTTGCACCTTATTAGTATAAGTATACATTGTCAACTAGTCCAATACACTATTTTTTTAGAAACGATAGAAGAATTCTATCATATGTTATATTATTGCCGCTTCCTATTGGTGTTTTTCCTATAAATATGGTATTCTGTACAAAAATCATATCCGGAGGTACGGTCATGACCTTGCTTCAGCTGCGTTATTTTGAGGTCCTTTCAAAGGTTCTTCATTATACAAAGGCTTCACAGGAATTGAATATATCCCAGCCGAGTTTAAGCTATGCCATTAACGAACTTGAGCTGGAACTGGGTGTAAAGCTTTTCAGCAAGGACGGGCGAAAAATCAGCCTTACAACATACGGAGAGCGTTTTCTGCCATATGTCCGCCAAATTCTCGAAACGGTCGATGAAGGCGTTCAGACCGTTCGCTCTATGGCCACCGAAGCCATGCAGCAGGTAAAACTCGGCTATATGCATTCGATTTCTTCCTCGCTGGTTCCTGCCCTGATTCAGGACATCTATTCCAATAACATCCCCGAAAGCATTCAGTTCCAGTTTATGG
>JAZUEY010000007.1:0-18431 GCA_045640405.1 Candidatus Limivicinus sp. | reverse complement strand
GTGAATCTCTCGGGCACGAACTTGATGCGGCCGTCGTTAACGACCTCTATCGCCTTCTTGGCCAGAGGCTCCATCTTGACGAACCACTGGGGAGACGTGAGCGGTTCGACGGTCGTGCCGCAGCGGTAGCAGCAGCCGACGTTGTGCGAATAATCTTCTACCTTTACGAGGTAGCCGAGCTCGTCGAGGTCGGCAACGATCTTTTCACGGGCCTCGTAACGGTCCAGCCCGTCATACTTGCCGCCGCAGCCGTCGTTGACGATTTTGGCGTCCTCGTCTATAACCTGGATCATGTCGAGATTGTGGCGCAGGGCGACTTCATAGTCGTTCGGGTCATGGCACGGAGTCATCTTGACGGCGCCGGTACCGAAGCCGAGCTCGACGTATTCGTCGGCCACAATCGGGAGCTTTCTTCCGACGAGCGGAAGAATGGCATTCTTTCCGACGAGGTGCTTATATCTCTCGTCATCCGGGTGCACGGCAACGCCGGTATCGCCCAGCATGGTTTCCGGTCTCGTCGTGGCAATGATGAACTCCTCGTCGGAATCCTCCACGGGATAGCGGATATGCCAGAAATGCCCCGGAATGTCCTTGTATTCCACTTCGGCATCGGAAAGAGCCGTCCGGCAGTGCGGGCACCAGTTGATGATGCGGCGGCCCTTATAAATCAGGCCCTTGTCATACAGCTCGCAGAAGGTTTCGCGAACGGCCTTGGCGCAGACATCGTCCAGCGTAAATCTCGAACGGTCCCAGTCGCAGGAAACGCCGAGGGACTTCTGCTGCTCGACGATCTTATCGCCGTACTTGCCCTTCCAGTCCCAGACCTTCTCGAGGAATCTCTCACGGCCGAGGTCGTATCTCGTCAGGCCCTCTTCGTTGCGGAGAGCCTCTTCCACCTTAATCTGGGTGGCGATGCCGGCGTGGTCGACACCGGGGAGCCACAGGGCGGAATATCCCTGCATTCTTTTATAACGGGTCAGGATGTCCTGCAGAGTGGAATCCATTGCGTGCCCCATGTGGAGCTGACCGGTAACATTCGGAGGAGGCATAACAATGCTGAAAGGCTTCTTATCCTTGTCGATAACGCCTTTGAAATAGCCACCCTTCATCCAGAAATCATAGATTTTGGATTCGACTTCCTTGGGATTGTAGATTTTCGGTAATTCTTTCATGTTTCTCACCTTAAAAAATATAAACGCCCCGAGCAAAAAGCTCAGGGCGATAAAATACCGCGGTACCACCTGAATTTGTTCTCATTTATTCAGATACAGCT
The DNA here is from genome assembly GCA_045640405.1 of Candidatus Limivicinus sp. Taxonomy (GTDB): domain Bacteria; phylum Bacillota; class Clostridia; order Oscillospirales; family Oscillospiraceae; genus Limivicinus. The sequence continues at coordinate 17,158 of JAZUEY010000007.1, read as the reverse complement.
CGTGAGCGACCTTCCGCAACTCCGTTTCAAGGCTTGCACCAACCGCCTATTCTCTGCAGAAACTCGGGAGCGTACTCCTCTCAGTCATCACTTTTTTGAATTATAATAATGTTGATATGCTTTGTCAATAAAATTCGGCGTCTCAGGCGCGCATGGCGTCGATAGTCCTCTGGAAGAGCTCGCCGAGCTCCATCTGCAGCATTTCCGCGCCCTGCGCAATGACGTCACGGGAGCAGCCGGCGGCGAATTTCTTATCCTTGAATTTCTTCTTGAGGGAAGATACTTCCATGTCGGAAATGCCGGTGGGTCTCATGCGGGCGGCGGCTCCTATGAGCCCCGTCAGTTCATCCACGGCGAAAAGGACCTTTTCCATAAACTTCTCCGGCTGAACGTCGGAACAGATGCCGTAGCCGTGACTGCAGACGGAACGGATGACGTCCTCGTCGATGCCTTCGTCATGCATGAGGTCTATGCACTTTTTGCAGTGCTCTTCCGGATAGAGCTCGAAATCGATGTCGTGCAGCATGCCGACCGTCTTCCAGTATTCGACGTTTTCGGGGTCGAACTCCTTGGCGAACTCGCCGAGCACTTTGGAGACCGTCTCCGCATGTTCGACATGAAACGGTTCCTTGTTGTATTTCTTGATGATTTCCAGGGCCTGGGCAGGTGTAGGTAACATAGCTATTGTCTCCTTTATACGGAAAGTGAATGTATGATATCGGGCAGCAGCTGCTTTTTACGGCTCATGACGCCGGGCAGGTCATAGGTATTGCTGCTGAGCTGCTGATACTGCAGATGCTGATTGGCTCTGAAATCGGTCGTCAGGAGAACAGAATCCTCCTTCAGAACGTCCGTAATCATGAAGACGGCCCACTCGAGACCGTTCTTATCGCGAATCTGCTTCAGGGCATCCAGATACTTGTCCTTATAGTCATCCAGGTCCGCCAGCGTCATAACTTCGGCCTGGCCGATGCCGAACTTGGTTCCGTGCTCGTTGTACATCTTGAAGTCGGAGGCAATGGCGCTCTCCGGGTCGCGGTTCTTGAGCCTTTCGATACAGGAGAACATCTGTCTGCCGAATTCCTCGTAATCCACGCCGACGATTTTGGCAAGAACCTTGGCCGAATCAATGTCAGTCTTCGTGGTCGTCGGACTCTTCAGGATGATGGTGTCGGCAATGATGCCGGCCAGCATCGCCTTGGCCGTATCGTAATCGGGCCGGATGCCGTTACGCAGATACAGCTGATAGACTATGGTGCAGGTGCTTCCGAGCGGCTCGGAATCGATAAAGATGGGTAGCTTGGTCTTGGGCGCATCCAGACGGTGATGGTCGATGATTTCGACAATATCGGCCGAGTCGAGGCCTTTGATGCTCTGCTCCGGCTCGTTATGGTCGACCAGAATGACCTTATAGCGTGGGGAATTCAGGAAACAGCGCCTGGTAACATAGCCGACGTATTCCTCCCCTTCAAACACGGCCAGGCCGCGGGTCTTGAAAGCGCCAAGCTTCTCCTTGGCTTCTTCAAAGCGCATGGAAGAATCGATAGGCTCCCCTTCTTCGCGCATGACATCCCGGATGAGAGGGTCGGAATAGCTTTCGTCTCCCGAAAGCAGATGCATATAGGCCGAAGCGATGTTGTCGACCGATACGAGGCCGTAAAAACGGCCGTCCTTAAAGATGGGCGTAACGGAAGGATTCGAGCGGGAGAAGGACTTGGCAAGCTCGGACAGCTTATCATCCGCATCGAAGTTCTCGTCCGACGTCAGGATGACGTCCCCGACCTTCGGGTACACGTCCTTCATGTAGGGAGGCGGTGTAATGCCGAGCGTGGTAAGAATCGTCTTGGTATTGCCGGACAGATGCCCGCAGCGCACGGCCTTATATAAAGTGTCTCCGTCCGTCAGATTCTTCAGTTCGGCATAGGCAAGCGCCGAACAGACACTGTCAATGTCCGGGTTCTGATGGCCGGTTATATACACGGTATTCATAGTTCCGTCCTTTCCATGTCAAAGAGGTTCCAGGGGTACATTTCCGGAGGAAATGACCTGAATGCAAGTTTATCACCGTTTGAAGGATGATGAAAGCTTAAATATGCGGAATACAGGGCAATCGGGCAGTCATCCCCCGCCGCTCCGTATTTTTTGTCACCCACAAGGGGCATCTGCCTGGAGGAGAACTGAACCCGGATCTGATGGGTTCGGCCCGTCAGCAGATGAATCCGGTTCAGAGAAAGCCCTTCGGCCTCTCCGAGCACGGAGTACTCTAGGGCGGCATCCCGCACGCCCTTTCGCATGCGCTTCACGGGATAGGTCATTCCCTTGTAGGTATCGCGGAAAAGCAGGTCGTCAAAGCGGCCCTCCGCATCCTTCGGGCAGCCGTGCGCAACGGCCAGATAGAGCTTATCGAAGCTCCTGTCCGTAATCTGCTGGCCGAGATTGGCCGCGGCCTCCTGGGTTCTGGCAAATACCATTAAACCGCCTACAACTCTGTCCAGACGGTGCACGGTATGCACCTCCTCCTGCTCGCTCCCGAGCTGCTGCCGGATAAGCGCAGGCATGCCGCCCGGTTCGTCGGTTGACAAAACGCCGGGCGGCTTGAGGCATACGACTATATCTTTGTCGCAATAAAGGAATTCGAGCAAATTATTTTCCGGTGAAAGTAATGCGGAATCCGGTCATCTCTTCGCCGACAGTGATGTAAAGCTGCTTGGAAGCGATGTCGTAAATGGAAGTGTGGGTGGTAATCCAGATGCCGTTGGTTCCGTCGGCTCTGTCCCGATTGCGGTAATTCGCAATGAGCTTATCCTGTTTGACATAGTCCTCAATCGGGCTGGAGTTGGTTGTATTCGCGTCGGTGCATTCGGAGTACCAGGGGTTTTCCATATAGATATTATAGGTTCTCGAATAGTTCAGGTCGTACATCAGCTTCAGCATGCCGAGGAAGGTGTCGGCTTCCTTATATTCATCCACTGCGAGATTGTATCTCTCCAGGCCGGCACCGTGCGGGGTGATGCCGCTCTTGTTGGGCTGACCGTCATGGTTGATCTCCAGCTTGCCGTCGGCATTGAACTTGACTTCCGGCAGCGTGAGATAGAAGTTGGTCATAATCGGTCTGCCGGCAAGGTTCGAGTCGCAGGTCTTGTCCGCGCAAACGGCGACGAGCTTGTTGTCGACCATTTCGAGAATGTAGGTGTGGAATTCATCGCCGAGCATCCAGTGTGTCTCAAAGTCCAGCTTCCGGAGATTCTCGTTCAGCTCGATGCTGACGTGCTCCTGCAGATACTTGACGGCTTCTTCGGCGCTGGAGAAATGATCCAGCACGAAACGCACCAGCATGCCGCTGTTGATGGTGGCTTCCACCTCGCCGGTGGGCATAATCACATCGTTCGGCTGCTCAAGATCGGAGGCCGGAACCACGTTGACATTGATGAAAACTCCCTTTTCATTGATTCCGTCCACAACCGCGAAAGGAATCAGGTCTATCTTTTCCTTAATCTTGCCGCTGTCGATATCTGTCTTGTTGATAGCGGAAACGGCACCGACGACGCCGAGCGTGGCCAGCCTGTCGTTATGGGCCTTCGTGTGCACAACGACTTCTACGCAGTCATCAAAGAACCAGTCCAGATTACGGCCGTAGTAGTTGCAGTTACGGACGGAAGAGCATCCGGCAGCGGAGGCCTGGATACCGTCTTTGGAAAAGACCTTGTCCGCCAGAGTATAATCTATGGAATCATAGGAAATCTCGTAAAGATGGTCTTCAATTCTTTTCAGACCGTCACAGTCGGCGGATATGACGGAAGCCTCTTTCGCCTCGCCTTCGCCAAAAGCGGTAACGCCGAGGGAAAACACAATAACAACAGCAAGAATAACAGCAATCAGATTCATAAAACGTTTCATTTAAACTCCCTTTCTTATATTCATCATTCTAATCACGAACTCAGTAAGTGTCAACAATCATATATACGCACGATGCCGGCAAAACGTTACAAAAAAAGACCGTTCCGAATGGGAACGGTCTTAAAAAATATAAACTCAGGTTCCGAGATAGGCCTTTTTGACAGCTTCGTCCGCAAGGAGTTCCTTGCCTTCGCCGCTCATGGTGATGGAACCGGTTTCGAGAACATAGGCATAATCCGCAATCTTGAGCGCCATATTGGCATTCTGCTCATTGAGAAGAACCGCAACACCCTGGTTGTTGATTTCACGGATGATGTCGAAAATGCCTTTGACAATGATGGGCGCGAGACCCAGAGAAGGTTCGTCCATCATAATCATCTTGGGCTTGGACATCAGCGCTCTGCCGACTGCCAGCATTTGCTGCTCGCCGCCGGAAAGCGTGCCGCCCGCCTGCCAGGATCTCTCCTTCAGTCTCGGGAAGAGGTCATAAACCCAGTTGAGGTCTTCCGTCAGATCGTCGTTACGGAGGTAGGCACCCATTTTAAGATTTTCGAGAACCGTAAGATCCGGGAAAATTCTTCTGCCTTCGGGAACCAGCGTCAGGCCTTTTTTTACAACCTGCGTCGGGTCCTGGCCGGTTATGTTGTCCCCGCGGAAGGTGATTTCACCGCCGGCCGGTTTCACAAGACCGGAAATGCATTTCAGCGTGGAGCTTTTGCCGGCACCGTTGGAACCGATAAGGGTGACAATCTGCCCTTCTTCCACATCAAAGCTGATGCCTTTAACCGCTTCGATACCGCCGTAATTGACCTTTAGGTCTTTAATGGTCAGGATTTTTTCACTCATCTTCGGCCACCCCCAGATATGCTTCGATAACCTTGGGATCATTCTGGATGTCCTTGGGTTTGCCTTCGGCAATCAGCTTGCCGAACTCAATGACATAGATTCTGTCACTGAACTTCATGACGAGATCCATGTGATGCTCGATCATAAAGATAGTCAGATTGTATTTTTCCTTTATCTGCACGATAAAGTCGCCAAGCTCGTTAGTCTCCTGCGGGTTCATACCGGCAGCCGGCTCATCAAGGAGAAGGAGCTTCGGCTCGGTTGCAAGAGCTCTGGCTATCTCGAGACGTCTCTGCAGACCGTAAGGCAGGCTTGTTGCGAGCTCGTCCTTGAACTGGAGGAGATTCTGCTCTTCCAGAAGGGCAATGGTCTCTTCGCGCATGCGCTTCTCTTCAGACGCCTTGGTACGGAACGTGGCCGAAAAGACATTCTGGTTGGAATGCATGTGCTTGGCCGTAAGAACGTTGTCAAAAACCGTCATACTCTTCCAGAGACGGATGTTCTGGAAGGTTCTGGCGATGCCGAGCTGGGTAATCTGGTCCGGCGTCGGGTCGATAATCTTGTCGGAAACGAACTTATCGCCGTTAAAGCCCTGGTAGTTCTTTTTCATCTTTCCGGTGGGATGCGAGGAAATAATGACGTCGCCGTCATAGGTTATACGGCCGTTGGTCGGCTGATAAACACCGGTAATGCAGTTGAAAGCCGTGGTCTTACCGGCACCGTTAGGTCCGATAAGAGCAACAATTTCACCCTTGTCAACGTTGAGGGAGAGGTTGTTAACGGCAACAACGCCGCCGAACTGCATCGTAATATCTTCAAGCTTCAGAATAGTATCGCTCATTTCGATTCAGCCTCCCTCTTCTTTTTCTTTTTAAACAAATCCGGCAATTCCTTGTCTCCGAAGATGCCCTGGCGGAAGAACAGAACCACGATCATAATGACAACGGAAAAGACGACCATACGGAAGCCCTGTCTGAGCACATTCATGCCGAGGATGTTGTTGCTGGAGTCATCGAGGAAACGAAGCCACCATTCGGAGCAGGCAATGAACAGGAACGAACCCACGCAGGAACCAGTAATCGAGCCGATACCGCCGATAACGACAATCAGCAGGATTTCGTAGGTCATGGCACTCTTGAAGGTGTTGGCCTGGACCGTTGTCTGATACATGGCGAGCAGAGCACCGGAAATGCCGGCGAAGAAGCAGCTGATGATAAAGGCCATTCTTTTCGTCTTGGAAAGATTGATGCCCATCGCTTCGGCTGCGATTTCATCATCACGCACGGCCTTGAAGGCTCTGCCGTATGTGGAATTGATGAGCAGAACGATAATGCCGATGCACAAGCCGACGATGATGAAAGGAATCGTAATGCCCGAGAAATACGGGAAGCCTCTGAGAAGCTGGGAGCCGTTGGTCACAGGGGCCAGAGCTTCGAGCTGAATGATGGCCTTGACGATTTCGGCAAATCCTAAAGTGGCAATGGCCAGATAGTCACTCTTGAGCTTCAGAACCGGCAGACCTATCAGATAGGCAAAGAATGCCGCCACGAGACCGGCAAGAATGAGAGAAACCGCAATGCCAACGATGTTGCCGGCAACCGGCCCTATGGCATTGACCAGAGTCTCGGTGATGGAAAACTTAATGGCCGGAGTATAGTACTGGTAAACGATGTCCTTGGTCGAAGACGCTATGTTAAGGGATGCGAAAGTGTAGGCACCCAAAAGCATAAAGCCGGCCTGACCGAGGGAAAAGAGGCCCGTAAAACCGTTCAGCAGGTTCATCGAAACCGCGACGAGGGAATAGATGACGCCCTTCTTGAGCACGGTAAGCAGCATAACGGGCACACCGCTGATGTTATCGAGAATGATGACGAGAACATAAACGGCTGCGATGATAATCAAGGTAATGAGCTGCTCTCTGGTGAGCTTTGTCTGTTTTGTCTTTATCATATGGCTCACCTTAAACTTTCTCATTCAGGTTCTCGCCGAACAGACCCGTGGGCTTGACGACAAGAATGATAATCAGAAGCGCAAAGGTAAAAGCATCGGAGAAGGCCGTCAGCCCCATGCCTTTAAGAAGCGTTTCGCAGATACCGATTATGAACGCACCGATTACAGCACCCGGTATCGAGCCGATTCCACCAAAAACAGCCGCAACGAAGGCCTTCAGGCCCGGCATGGCGCCGGAGGTATAGGTAACACCGGTGTAGTTGGAAAAGTAAAGCAGAGCGCCGACGCCCGCCAGAAACGACCCGATAACAAAGGTCGTGGAAATTACAGTGTTAATCTTAATGCCCATCAGCTGGGATGTTTCAAAATCCTTGGAGACGGCACGCATTGCCATGCCCGCCTTGGTGTGATTGACAAGAAGAACGAGCAGAACAACAAGAACAATCGTAAGAACAGGGGTAATGAGCGTAACACGCTTCGTGCTGGCACCGAAAAGCGTTACGGTGTCGCTTATCCAGGGAATGTCGACATACTGCTTGGTAAGACCGCCCGTCAGATAAGCAATGGTATTCTGAATCAGGTAGCTGACGCCGATTGCAGAAATCATAACAGACATGCGCGGTGCACTGCGCAGCGGCTTATAGGCAACACGCTCGATGATAAAACCGAGCAGAACCGTCAGCAGCAGCACAACGGGGATGGCAATGTACAGAGGCAGAACCGTGCAGAGATAAATCATCATGATGCCGGATGCCATAAAAATATCGCCATGCGCAAAGTTGATAAGACGAAGTATGCCGTAAACAAGCGTATAGCCGATGGCTATAAGGGCATACTGTCCGCCTACAGATATTCCCGACAGCAGATACGGGAACCATTTGGCGAGGAATTCCATAAATTAAACCTCCGGGAGAAACCTCACAAAGTCGGCAGAGGGTTTCTCTGCCGACTTTGTGTAATATAAACTCAAATACGAAAAGATTATGCAGTCTGAACCTTTACGAAGGAGAAGCCACCGTCGATAGCCTGCTTGATGTAAGCAGTGTCTTTGTTGGCGTCGCCGTTTTCATCAAAGGAGATGGCACCGGTTACATAGTCGCCGTTCAGGGCAACGAGAGCCTGACGGACAGCTTCGCCGTCCACGGAACCGGCAGCCTCGAGTGCATCGAGAGCTACATTGTATGCATCAAAGCCGAGAGCGGAAACCGCTGCAACGATATCGTTGTTGCCGTTGTTGGTCTTCTTGTCTGCATTGGCATTGAGCCATGCCTTGAAACCGGTAACAAATTCTTTTGCAAGCCCGGAATCGTCATTCTCATCAAAGAAAGTGGAGCAGTAAACATCACCGCCGTTGGCTTTCTGGGCATCGGAAATAACGGAAGACTCCCAGGTATCACCGGCAAGGATAGGCATGCTTACACCCTTGGTGGCAGCCTGCTCGATAATGAGAGCTGCATAGTTGGTAGCGGAAGGAGCAAAGATAACATCCGCACCGGCATCAATGGCGTTCTGCAGGTAGGAAGAGAAGTCGGAAGTGCCTTCGGTAAAAGTATCTTCAACTACTTCACCGCCGATTTCTTTGAAAGCAATAACAAAGTTCTTTGCAAGGCCGACGGTGTAGTCATCACCGAGCATAGAAAGAACGTATGCCTTGGAAGCACCGAACTGGTCTTTGGCAAAGTTAGCCATGACGCTGCCCTGGAAAGGATCGAGGAAGCAGGTACGGAAGTAGAAATCATTGCCTGCCGTAACGGCTGCGTTGGTGCAGGAAACACCGATTGCGGGGAGCTTTGCATCTTTGAAGTAAGAACCGGCTGCGATAGAAACGCCGGAACCGTAGGAACCGAGAACAACTGCGCACTTATCGGCAACGAGCTGCTGAGCTGCGGAAACAGCCTTATCGGTAGAGGACTGGTTATCCTGAATGTCGAGTTCTACTTTGAACTCTTTGCCGCCGATATTGACGGTCGGACGGATGGAATTGGCATATTCAATGCCGAGAACTTCCTGTTTGCCGCCGGCACCGTTATCGCCGGACTGAGGCTCAAATACACCGATTTTTACGACATCGCCGGAAGCACCTTTGCTGCCGCAGGCGCACAGAGCAAAAATCATGCAAAGTGCAAGAACCAATGCGAGGATCTTTTTCATTTTATATTTCCTTCTTTCTTTTCGTCTGTCCGCCAATTGCGGACACTTGTATTTCTGTGACGATATTAGTATTATGCGCTAAATCGAATCTTTCTTCAATAAACTAAAGTATCAAAAATGCCTATTCGCTTTACATAATAATTGTGCAATCTATACAATAAAAGGGCCGGTTCGATAGTCTTCACCGCAGTTTTTGGCCGATTTTTGCCTGAAACCGAGCAAATACAGGTCATGCGCCAATGCGCCGACGGCGAACACTTTTTGTGCATCTTCACCAAGAGAGGCACTCTCTTTCGGCTGGGTTATTAGATAAGGAGACTTACAATTCTTCAGGGCTTCCCTGCCCTTTGTATTAAATGCCAGTATCCGGATATAAGGCGGAACCCCTTCGTTCATTCCGTTTTTTATGCCGAGAGCGGCGCACATCGTCAGCCTTCTTACAGCGCTCATGGTGAGGCTTTTCGTCTTTGCGGCCTCATAGATGCCTTCGAGCGTATTCTCTGCCCGGACGGCTTCGTAAAGCCGGTTTCCCGCCCCGTCGGCGCTGTCCGGCAGAGAATTGAAATACTCTCTGTCAAACATTCGGAGCCGCGAAACAATGGCAAGCTCGAGAGCGGCATAATCGACTCCCAGGCCGAGGCTTTTCATCTCGGCGCGCATCTCCCCTGCCGAATGAAACCCGTCATGCTCGGAGTTCTCCCGCTTCACCGTAAAGCAAGGCAGGGTTGCGGCCTTGAGATACTCGATGCCGAGGCTGTTGTTGGGACCGTCCAGAAGCGGAGACTGCATAACGGCGCTCCTGGCCGCGGGATAGGAAGCATTGGGATTGGCCTTGAGGTAATTTTTGACGGCTTCGATGCCCTCCCGGGATGCTATTTTGTCTTTCAGCTCGGCAAGGGCAGCGACATCTCCGCATTCACTGCCGAAAACAATGGCTTCGGCCCCGAGCCGCTCCAGAATCGATACCCCGCCGGATGCGAAACGCTCGGCACTGCTGAGGCTCCAGGGAAGAGGCAGCTCAACGACGAGATCGATTCCGTTCCTTACCGCCTTGGCCGCCCTTGAAAACTTATCGAATATGGCCGGCTCGCCCCTCTGCACGAAATCCCCGGACATGACGGCGGCAAATACACCGTCTTCACAGCCGGTTGCCAGGCGGGCTTTTTTAACAAATTCCGCATGACCTTCGGTAAAAGGATTAAATTCCGCAACGCAACCAATCATCTTTACTTTTCTTCCCGATTCATTTATAATTCCCATGTTAAATATATTATATTAAGAAAGGTATTCGCGCAATGAAAATTCTTGTTATCAACGCCGGAAGCTCTTCTCTGAAATATCAGCTCATCGATATGGAAACAGAGCAGGTCATGGCTAAAGGCCTTTGTGAACGTATCGGAATCGACGGTCATTTAAAGCACAGCCCTCTGGTAGGCGACAAGCCCGTCTTCAATGAGGACATTTCCCTTCCCACTCACAGCGAAGCCATCGCTGCCGTTATTGACAAGCTGACCTCCGCCGAGTACGGCGTCGTCTCCTCCATGAAGGAAATCGACGCAGTCGGCCACCGTGTTGTTCACGGCGGCGAAAAGTTTGCCTCTTCCGTTAAAATTGACGACGACGTCATGGCAGCCATAGAAGAATGCATCCCGTTCGCTCCTCTGCACAATCCCGCAAACATCACAGGCATCAACGCCTGCAAGGAAGTCATGGGAGATGTCCCGATGGTAGCCGTGTTCGACACCGCCTTCCATCAGACAATGCCCGGCAAGGCATTCACCTATGCCATCCCCTATGAGTATTACAAAAACGACGGTATCAGAAGATACGGCTTCCACGGCACTTCTCACCGCTACGTTTCCAAGCGTTGCGCCGAAATGATGGGCAAGCCGATTGAAGAGCTCAAGATTGTCTCCTGCCACATGGGCAACGGTTCCTCCATCTGCGCCATCGACGGCGGCAAGTCTATAGATACGTCAATGGGATACACCCCGATAGCAGGCCTGCCGATGGGTACCCGCTGCGGCGACATTGACGCGGGTGCCATCCAGACCATCTGCAACAACTACAATCTCTCCGTTGACGAATGCCTGAACATCCTCAACAAGAAGTCCGGTGTTCTCGGTGTTTCCGGTGTTTCCTCCGACTTCAGAGATCTGGACAACGCTGCTGCCGAAGGCAACGAAAGAGCGGCTCTTGCCCTCGACATGTTCCACTACTGGGTTGCCAAAACTGTCGGCGGTTACGTCGCAGCCATGAACGGTGTTGACGCCATCGTCTTCACAGCCGGTGTCGGTGAGAACTCCAAGGGCTCCAGAAAAGCCATTGCCGAATACTTCAAGTATCTCGGAATCACGCTGGATGAAGAAGCCAACAGCAAGCGCGGAGAAGACATTATGATCAGCACTCCCGATTCCAAGGTTAAGCTCTTTGTCATCCCGACAAACGAAGAACTCGTTATAGCCAGAGACACCAAGGAAATCATCGGTTAAGATCATGCCGGAATTCTTTGATTTTGAATTCCCGTCTTCTACGGGAAAGAATACGCTTCACGGCCGCAAGTGTCTGCCGGACGGTGAAGTCAAGGCCGTTGTACAGATTGCACACGGCATAGCGGAGCACATTAACCGTTATGACGATTTTGCCGCTTTCCTCGCTTCCAACGGATATGCCGTATACGGCAATGACCACCTCGGTCACGGCCAGAGCATTAAATCTCCTGCCGAGCAGGGTGTTTTCTGCGATAAAGACGGCTGGAACACCGTTGTAAAAGACATGGTAAAGCTGCACGACATCGCCTCTGCCGAGAATCCCGGCAAGCCTTATGTCATGTTCGGACACTCGATGGGATCCTTCCTTACCAGGACCTTCATCATCGACTATCCCGACAAATTCGATGCCGTCATTCTTTCCGGTACCGGTCATCAGGGCAAGGCCCTCATCACCGGCGGTAATCTCATAGCCAAGCTTCTCATCAAGCTGAACGGCTATGCATCCGACGGGCAGAAGCTCAATAACATTGCATTCGGCTCCTATCTTGACAAAATCGAAAATGCCAAAACTCCCTTTGACTGGCTCTCCGTCAACGAAGAGAACGTGCAGAAGTACATTTCCGATCCCCTTTGCGGGTTTGTCTGCAAGACCGGTCTTTACGGGGACATGATGCAGGGAATCAAATACATTACGGATACTGCCAACATCGCCAAGATGAACACAGGCAAGCCTGTGTATTTCATGTCCGGTAAGGACGACCCTGTCGGTGATTACGGCAAGGGCGTTGAAAAGGCCTATGAGTGCTTTAAGAAGGCCGGATGCCGCGATGTGATGATTCGTCTCTATGAAAACGGACGCCACGAAATGCTGAACGAGTCCAATAAAGAAAAGGTATATCAGGACATTCTGAACTGGCTCAGCGAAAAAGTAGGCTGACAAAATCCATAACAGAAAAAAGAGGTTTCACTGTTTCGTGAAACCTCTTTTTTTAATCTTTAAAAGGCCATGGGGTAATTCTGTGCCCGCCTTTGACGAGAAAGGCTTTCTTGGCCATTTTGGCCAGCGGTTCGTCCGAAAGAGAATCCGAATAGAATTCGTCAATCGACTCACTGGGGTATTCCAGAAGAAAGCGTCGCACTTTTTCTTCGCCCCGGCAGTTAAGTCCGGTAATTTGTCCGGAATACTTATCCGTAGGCGTTGCGATAAGCGCAAAGCCCAGCATGTCGGCAATCGGCCTGAGATGGAACTCCGGCGAGGCGGAGATAATCAGGTCATCCGGCTTTTTCCTGTCCAGATACCAGCGGGCAATGCGACACAGGTTCTCTTCCCAGAATTCATCGATAAGCGCATCAATGTCCGGCACATAAGCCAGAACGGAGAGCGCCGCTTCTTTCATAGGCGTCGGGTCTCCCGTTCTGTAATTCTTCCAGATGCCGAATGCAATGGCTTCCGCCTGTTCATAAAAGGCTCTTGGGTATCTTCGAAGCAGGAACTTCAGAAGCGTGACTGTCGAATCGGGGTAAAAAATGGTTTTGTCGAAATCGTAAACATTCATTTTAAAACCTCTCAAACAGAAGGCTGGAGCAAAGAAATCCCGCGACGGCACCCAGGGACAGAAGAATCGAAACCAGTACCAACGGAATCTTATTGAAAACAATCATCAGCAATACAACAAGGCGGATTGCAAGATTAATGCCCCCGATACTTCTGGATATCAGGCGGCAGCGGCTTGCCGCGCTCAGCACGTCGGCAAAGCCGGACAGGCCGGCACCGAGAACGCAGACATCCGCTGAATCCAGCGCATCATAATTGGCAAAGGCGTCGGTGGCAACCGATACATCGGCAAGAGAAGAGCTTTCCAGCTCGTCGCATCCGTTTCCGAGATAAATGCAGGTCTCGTTTTCCGTATTGCGGCTCATGAGATATTCAACCGCATCGGCCTTCCCCTTCGCATCGATTTCCGCCTTGACAACGTTAAAACCGAGCGACTGGCCGATGACGCGTACGCTGCTCTGTAAATCGCAGGAAAGCAGGGCAAAGTTCTTCAGCCCGCGCGAGCGAATGGCTTCCAGCGCGTCGGAGCAGCCCTTGCGTACGCGGTTGATAAAGGCAATGTAACCGCAGTACTTACCGTTGACGGCCACGTGCACGATGCTGCCGCGGCTCTTCGGCTCGGCGGTTTCTATTTCATTGTCATATAAAAGTCTGGCATTTCCGATGATGATGGAATTGCCGGCAATCTGCGCTTTGATGCCTTTACCCGGAATCTCCTCATAAAGCATGCCTTCCGGTATCTCAACGTCCGTGTTGGTGTATTTGCGGAGCGCTCTCGCCGCCGGGTGATTCGATACGCTTTCAACTTTTGTAACAAGTGAGAGGAAGTTGTCTATACTGATTCCGATGGGATAGACATCTTCAATCTCGAATTCGTTTTCCGTCAGGGTGCCTGTCTTGTTGCAGATAAAAGTAGTTGCCGAGGACAGAAGATTCAGAATACTGCTGTCACGGACAATGGCGCCGGAGGCAAAAATGTTCTCAATGGCCGTAAAGATAGCAAGAGAGACAAAATCGAAGAAACCGTAAGGGCAACCCAGCAGCAGAATGGCGCAGGCCCGCTTCAAATCGGCTGCCCAGTTATGCGTGAATATCGGGATGATCAGCCCGACGACAAAAGCCAAAATCAGGGTAATCGGAACATATTTGCTCAAAACCCGGCGGATGATGAAGCTCTCATCCGTATCCGTTTTTACGGAAGAAGAGCAGGCACGCCATATACGCTGAGCGACGGAATCGCTGTAGTCGCATTTGGCACGCAGCAGCAAAGGCTGCGAAAGATTCACTCCCCCGCTGAGAACCGTCATGCCCTTGGAAACATCCACGTTTCGGGTACTGCGGGTCAGGGCGGAATAGTCAACGGAAGACACACCCTGGAGGACTTCCCCGTCCACGGGAACCGTTTCGCCGGCGCGAACGCCTACAATGTCGCCGTAGGAGATATACTTCGGTTTCTTCTCCTCCGCCACACCGTCGACAATGACGGTGGCCACATCGGGCAGAATGTCCAGCATAGAGCCGGCCTTCGCCGTCTGCATGTCGGTCAGCCAGCTCTCGGCAAAACGCATGACGTCGTAAAAGATGAATATCAGGGCCGCAGCCGTATATTCGCCGATGGCAAAAACAATGACCGCCGCCAGAACGATAAACAGCGAATCGCAAAGGATTCTGCCGCTTCGGATGTTCAAAAACAGATTATAAGCCGCGAAAAAGCCCGCGAGGCCGAAGGCGACGGAAAGCAGCAGCACTTTCACCAGGACATCGAGCATCAGCAGCGCATTGAGCACAACAATCAGCAGTGCCGCCCCCAGAATGCCGAGCTTCCAGAAGGCAAAGTAATAGCCGGCAATCTCGAGCTCCGTGTCCGTCCTGTATTTAATATTTAATTTTTTTCTGTTATTTTTCATGTTTCAGGAAACGTTTCAGCATTCCGAGGCAGTATTCAAAACTTTCAAATTTAAAAACTTTGGAAATCAGCACATATACACAAGCCCCGAGCGGAATCTGAATCAGAAGGGTCAGGATGTCTTTTAATCCGAGAAGCGTTACCGCGTAGCAGCAAAGGCCCATAAAGAAAGCTGCCAGAGCCGAAGGGGCGATATCTTTCAGCTGTTCACCAAAACTGTATTGTATCAGTTTTGCGTTCGGCAGAGAATTGATGAAAAGATTGACGACGCCCTCGAGCAGCAGACCGATTGCCATCGCCCGGACGCCTATAAACAGCGTAACAATCACGACGGCCAGGTCCAGAACCTTTTTCACAATCTCCAGTTTCAGGAATATGTCGCTTCTGCCGATGGATTTGATGGCATTCAGATTGGCCGTGTGAATCGGGAACAGCGCATAGTACAGGCAGAATATCCGGATAAACGGAACACAGGGCAGCCATTTTTCGGTTAGAACCAGGCGCACAAGGGGCTCGGCACAAACGAGAAGCCCGATCATAAGCGGCCACATGACATAGGAAGCCACACCGACGGCCCTTTTCGTCATCGCCTTGACGCGCCCGACGTCGTCCTGTTCATCGCTGAGGGCCGGCAGAAGAACCGAGTCTATCGAAGTGTTAACGTTCTCAACAATCAGATTCGGGAACAGAATGCCCTCGTTGTAGAATGCCAGATCGGCCTCGGAGTATTTATAGCCGATAATCAGAGGCCGCAGTTTATCGGATATCGTATTCAGCAGGCTGGATACGAGAAGTTTCCACCCGTAAGCGAAAAGCCCTTTCAGCCTTGCAAAGGAAAAGGCGCGTTCCGGCCGGAAAGGAACCGTAAACCACAGAATCAGGGTACCAACCAAATTGTTCACAAGATACTGCACAACATAGGCCCAGACGCCGTAGCCTTTGAAGGCCATTAAAATCCCGACAATGGCCGCAACGATAATCCCGCCCAGGTTGGCGAAGAAGAATCGCTTGAACAGCATGTTGCGAGAAACATAGGCCTGCTGAACGTTTCGTACGCCGGAAATAATCAGAATCAGCCCGACAATGCGGATAATCTTCGTCAGCTGCAGATTCCTGTAAATGCGCGCAATCAGCGGCGCGAACAGGAACAGCAGAAGATACAGCACGAGGCATGCCGCAATATTGAAAAAGAATACCGAGGAGAAATCAAGTTCGTCGGCATCCTTTTTCTGAATCAGCGCCGTTCCGAAACCGCTCTCGACAAATACCTGCAGAATATCGGTAATCACGAGAACAATCGCAACAGTGCCGAAGACTTCCGGAGCCAGCAGGCGCGCCAAAATAAGCTGAACCACGACGGAAATCAGCTTGGCACCCACTCGCTCGAAGAATCTCCATATTAAATTGGACAAAACCTTGTTGCCGGTCATCAGTCGCTGTAATCGAACATCAGGTCATAAATGGAAACCGTATCCCCGTTCTGAATGCCCATCTGTTCCAGACGGTCGTTGATGCCGGAATCGTGCAGAGCCTTGTTGAAATACATCAAACTCTCGTTATCGCTGAAGTTGATGCGGCTGATAAGGCGCTGAATCCAGGGCCCTTCCACCGTCCACATGTCATCGAAATGCTCAATGACGATATCGTCCGCCGTTCCGATTTCCGGTTCCGGAGCCACATAATCGGCCTCATAGGCGGGAATCAGCGGCTGGTCCTTCAGCACTTCATAGCAGGTCTTGATGAACTCTTCGATGCCCGAGTGCGTTGCCGCGCTCATCTCGAAGAAGTCGTATCCGAGCTCCTCCGCTTTCTTCTTCAGGGCTTCCAGACCGCTTCTGTCGTCGCCGAGCAGGTCACACTTGTTGGCCACAACAATCTGCTTTCTGGTGGAAAGCTCTTCCGAATACTCCTTGAGTTCCCGGTTTATCTTTTCAAAGTCCTCAACGGGATCTCTTCCCTCGCTGCCGGAAACGTCGACAACATGCACCAGCAGGCGGCATCTGTCCACATGGCGGAGGAAATCATATCCCAGGCCGGCTCCTTCGGAAGCTCCCTCAATCAGGCCGGGAATGTCGGCCATGACAAAGGAACGCCCTTCGTCCACATAGACAACGCCGAGATTGGGATAAAGCGTTGTAAAATGATAATTGGCGATTTTGGGATGTGCCTTGCTGACAACGGAGAGCAGCGTAGATTTACCGACATTCGGGAATCCCACCAGGCCGACATCAGCCAGGAGCTTGAGCTCCAGCGTGATTTCGTGCTCTTCTCCCGGAAGACCGGGCTTGGCAAAGCGCGGTACCTGGCGGGTAGGCGTGGCAAAATGAATGTTGCCCCAGCCGCCGCGTCCGCCTCTGGCTG
>JAZUEY010000006.1:0-2596 GCA_045640405.1 Candidatus Limivicinus sp. | reverse complement strand
TCGGATCCGGAAAGGAGCTGAAGCGCTTCCCCGTGAGGAAATACAATCCCCTGAAAGGCGGCGACGTCCTCGATCTTGGGGACAGGGCACTGAAGGTGGTGGATGCTTTCGGTCACACCCCCGGCTCGGCGGTGTTTGCGGACGAGGAAGACAAGCTTCTGTTTACAGGAGATTCCTTCGGCTCCGGGGAGTATGCCTGGATGTGGATGCCGGGCTGCCTGTGTCTCACTGAATACATGGCCTCCTTGAAGAACATGCTGGAAAAGCTGGCTCCCTATGAGGATTTTCGGTTTCTGGGCGGCCATCGTCGTCAGGGCATCCCCGGCCCAGAGCATCCGCACTCACACGAGCTCACCTTGGACACGGCCCGGGACATGCTTCTGCTATGCGAAAAGGTGCTGAAAGGAGAGGTGAAACCCGAACTGTCCGAACGCAACTTCGGCATCCGAACCGACACCTATTACCGTGGTCTGGCCGGCATCGTACTGACAGACGGAAAAATAAAATAAAGGATGGTTTCTCTGAGGAGGCGTCCGTTTCTTTTGTCCCGGTCGAAATTGACGACGTTGAAGAATTGTGTATGACTTATGACAATGAAAATGTCTATTGGAAACGCGCTGCATAACTGTCCGATAGGAGAAGATAATGAAAACGGAAAACATAAATGAAGCCGGGACTGGAAAAGCCGCTTCAGATTTGAATCCCTTTGAATCTGAAACTATAACCCGCATCGGAACTGGTAAGAATATAATTCCGAATATCAAATCCCTGTCTGACTTCGATGCAGATAATGCAGAGATAGAAAAAGAGCTATATGGTGACGGAGATTAATTTATAATACTGTAAGAACGATGGAGCGCGTTATCTTTCATGTGGATGTAAACAGTGCATATCTGTCCTGGGAAGCAGCCCGGCGTGTCAGCGAAGGCCAGACGGACCTCCGCCTGATTCCCGCTGCCATCGGCGGCGATCAGGATAAGCGTACCGGTGTCATCCTTGCCAAATCCATTCCAGCCAAGAAATACGGCATCACTACCGGCGAACCGGTGGCTATGGCGCTCAGAAAGTGCCCGAACCTCGTAATTGCCAAACCGGATTTTCAGCTGTATGTAAAAAACTCCAGGGCATTTATGGACATCTGCAGTTCTTATGCTCCGGCCCTCGAGAAGTTTTCCATAGACGAGTGTTTTCTGGACATGACAGGCACCACATCCATGTACCCGGATATTGTTGCAACAGCCCGTGAAATAAAGGATAAGATACGTGATAATCTTGGGTTCACCGTAAATATCGGAGTAGGAAGCAACAAGCTGCTGGCTAAAATGGCAAGCGACTTTGAAAAGCCGGACAAGGTACATACGCTGTTCACAGACGAAATACAGGAAAAGATGTGGCCGTTGCCGGTCCGGGATCTGTTTCTCTGCGGAAAAAGTACTTCGGAAAAACTTGAACGTTACGGCATAAAGACAATCGGCGATCTCGCAGCGGCGCGTCCCGAGGATGCGCGGCGGATAATAGGTGAAAAAGCAGGGCACACTCTCTGGAACTATGCAAACGGAACAGACCCGTCCCCTGTCTCCCCTGTTCGCGAGGATGCCAAAGGCTACAGCATGGCCACTACTCTTGAGGACGATATAAAGTCAGCCGAGGGTGCGAAGCAGATTATCCAGATGCTGACGGACAGTGTAGCCAGAAGAATGCGGTCAGATTCTGCCAGAGCGCACTGCATATCCGTATCCATAAGGGATAATGACTTTAAAACGAAATCGCATCAGCGTACATTAAGAAATGCAACGGATATCACCCGCGATATATACAATGTCTGTGCGGAGCTTTTTGATGAGCTTTGGGATCGTAAAACGCCCCTGCGGCTTATCGGGGTATCGCTGACCGAAGTTACGAGAGAGGGCCTCGAACAGATGTCCATGTTCGATGACGGCTCCAGCGAAAAGGCCCGGAAACTGGACAAGGCACTGGATTCCATAGTCAGCAAGTATGGTCATGCCATGATCAAACGTGCTTCCCTGCTGGATTCGGACAGTGAGAAGCACGGCTTCAAAGGCAAATGATTTCTTTGATATTTCATATGCGGCTCAAATTTCTAACTAAAAACGGGAGGTCAGAGACCTCCCATTTTCAATTTCTTCAAGGCAATCTCTTTCCTCTTTATAGATAGCCTGCACTATTTAGTTTTGTTGTTATTATTACGTCTTCGTCTGGCATAACAAATACATACTCGGTTTTATTATTATTCCACTTACCAATATCATTTCCATTCACATTGATTATTGGGATGGCGTCCATAAAGCAATTTGTTTTAACAGTGACTTCGTCTCCCGCTTTTGCTGCTTCCGGGCATTTCCTGATTATTTCTTTATAATCAGTTACTTCGATGCTGTACTTTCCGTTAATTTGCTTTTTTCTTTGCTCATTACTATTCTGACCACTGCTAACCTGTTTTCCGTCACGTAGTTCTTCAACAACTTCCCTGTTGCTGCAGCCGAAAATACATCCTGTCATTAAGCATACTATGAGAGCGATTATTATTCTATTTCTCATTACTATTATCCTTTCAAACTAGCTCGGTACTGAGGGC
>JAZUEY010000005.1:0-12300 GCA_045640405.1 Candidatus Limivicinus sp. | reverse complement strand
CCTTCAGGCCGGCTTTCACGCCGGCGACGAGGTTTGCGGTGACTGCTCTTTTACGGGCAACAACTGCAGGATGGTCAATGCTGACAGCCTCTGCCTTTACGCAGTAGGGCTGCGCATGGACAGCAGCATCATAGGGCTTTGCGGAGCGGAGGTGCGTCTTGGTGGGGATGCAGCCTTCGTTGAGGCAGGTGCCGCCGATATGCTGCTTTTCAATAAGGAGGGCCTTCAGGCCAGCCTGACCTGCACGTTCTGCTGCAAGGTATCCGCCGGGGCCTGCGCCGATCACGATTACATCAAAATCTGCCATTTTATATTACCTCTTATTTATTATTCAGCCAGAAGAAGGGAGAAGTTTTCAAGGCGCTGGCAGAAGTCTTTCAGGAAGGCTGCTGCGGGGGCGCCGTCCACTGCGCGGTGGTCGAAGGTGAGGGAGATACCCATTGCGCGGTACATTTCCATCTCACCGTCTTTGCCCGGGCGAACTCTCCACTCGGGGCTGGAGACGCCGATGATCGCCGTCTGAGGAGGATTGATAACCGGAGTGAAGGAGGAAATGCCGTTGTTGCCGAGGTTGGTGACGGTGATGGTGCCGCCGGAGAGCTGATCAGGCTTGATGGTATTGTCTCTGCAGGAAGCGGAGAGTGCCTTTGCCTCGCGGGAGATCATGTTGAGGCTCTTGAGGTCAGCATTGAAGAGCGTCGGAACCATGAGGCCGCGCTCGGTATCCGTTGCAACGCCGAGATGCACACGGTGGAAGATCTTCGTCTCTTTGTCAGAGAAGTGTGCATTGAAGAGAGGATGATCCAGAACGGTGCGGGACACAGCGAAGAGGATCATATCGTTGATGGAGATGTTGGGATAGCCAAGCTTCTCGCCGAGGTTCTTGACCTTTGCACGGAAGGCAAAGAGCTCGGTAGCATCGAAGTAAGCCGTCATGGACAGCTGTGCCATGCCGGAGAGAGAATCGTGCATGTTCTGGGCAATGACCTTGCGGATGCCGCTGTTCTTTACAACGGTGAATTCCTCTTCGGCTGCAGCAGCTGCAATGGCGGCTGCCTTCTTCGGAGCGGTTCTGCCGGCTGCGAGGTCTGCGATGTCCTTCTCTATAACTCTGCCTTCCGGGCCGGAAGCTGCTGCATCATGCCAGTCAACGCCTGCGCGGTCTGCTGCTGCTTTTGCTCTGGGAGAGGCAAAACCCTGGTTGTCCTTTGCTGCAGGTGCGCATGCTGCAGCGGGTGCGGGAGCCGCTGCCGGTGCTGCTTCTGCTGCGGGTGCAGGAGCTGCTGCCGGTGCTGCGCCTGCGGGACGTTCAAAGCTTTCGCCCGGTTCACCGATTACGCAAACAGGTGCCATAATCGGAACATCTTCGCCCTCTGCGCAGAAGATGCCGAGAACGGTTCCGGCTGCTTCGGATTCAACATCGAAGGTTGCCTTGCCGGTTTCGATTGCGAAAAGGGGAGCGCCAACGGCTACAGCGTCGCCTTCCTTAACGTACCATTCTGCAATAACTGCGGATTCCTCTGTGAGCCCCTTCTGAGGCATCGTGATAACAGTGCTCATGTTTATACTCCTATTCATAAAAATATATAATAAGATAAATAGAATATATCACTTATGTAGTGAAATTACAACTATTTATAGTTTATTATTTTATTGAAACTACATTATTTCAAGCAACAAACTATGAAAAAACGGCTACATTGACTACAAAAGACCGCGGAGAATTTCTCCGCGGTCTTTATCATTGTTCGAGCATCCACTCGATTACGTCTTTTGTATATGCGGCATAGCCCATGTCACTGTGGTCCGCGTTCGGGACTGTCGTGAATCTGGCATCTCCGCCGTTTTCGTTAATCATGTTTACATTATATCGGATATCGGGGCCGTATGTTGCGGAATCGTATTCTCCTTCTCCGTACATGGCCCAGACCGGCACATCCCTGAACGGCTCGAAGTCGTGAATCTTTGCCCCGCAGCTGACCGGGACCGTACAACAGAAATAATCTCCGAAATCTTCCACATACTGCCAGGCGGCTACGGCCCCGCGGCTGTAACCCGTCAGCATAACTCTCTCCGGATCGATGGCGTATTCCTCTGCCACCTTGTCCATCATCCCTTTGAGGACCTCGGCAATCCACCCGTCGTGCCATTCGAACCACCTTGTGCACGGCAGAAGCATAATAAAGGGAAATTCGTCTCCGTAGTACTCCTTCACGCGGAGCGGCAGTTCCCAGGTAGGTATTGTATCCACTCTGTCATTGGAATTGTCTCCGGGCAGATAAATCAGCAACGGCATTCCCTCCGTTGCATTTTGGGGTACCACAACATTGTAGTCCAGATACTGCATGCCGTAGAGCTCTGTCATCTGCTCATAACTTCCCTTGTAGATTCCGGCCGCAAAAGCGGGTTCCGGCTCGGGAGTCGGCTCCGGTGAAGGCATCGGCTGTATGACTGCCGGCTCTTCCGTCTGCACGGCTTCAGGGATTGGTTCTGCATCCTGTTTTTTGCTGTCGGTTCTTAGGGCAATCACACCTGCCAGCACGGCCGTCAGGAGAACGATTACCGCAAGAGCAATTAAAGAAGCTTTATTTCGGTGCATGTGTCTTTTCCGAAATACACTTCGATGGCTCGCTTGTACTCATCAAAATACTCGCTCGGCATCAGTGCCTGAACACAGCCGGCAAAGCCGCCGCCGTGCACTCTCCAGGCCCCTCTGCCTTCCAGCAGCTTGGCACTTATTTCAAGACCTTTGGCCAGCTTTGTATCACCGGAGACGCTGGTGACGATATTGTTCAGCAGTTCCTCCGAAGACCGGCCGGATTCGTTCATAAGCCTGATATAGGTTTCGGCATCGTGGTTTATAAGGGCGTCGCGCATTTTTGGCACTCGCTCGTTCTCGCCGAAGAAATGCATGGCTCTCCTTACGGGTCTGTCTTCTTTTGACCAACCCTTTGACCAGAAATCGTCCGGATTCACGTCTCCGAGTACGCCTTCATCGAAAAGATTTGCTATGCGTACCATGTCGGCCGGAATTCTGGCATAGGATGTATCAAGCCCGGCATGACTGCCGCCCGTATCCGTCAGGCAGAGCGTCAGATCCATTTCCTCAAAGGTCTCGGAAATCGGAAGAATTTCATTTGTCTTGAAGTCCACATATATGCAATGGCCGTAGGCGCTTGCAAGCTGATCCATCAGCCCACAGGGCTTGCCGAAGTATTTATTCTCCGCCCTCTGGGCACAGCGTGCCAGAATCTGAGGGCCGACTTTCCCGCCGTTATACAGTTCGTTCAGTATCTTGCACATGATGACGGAAAAAGCCGCGCTGGAAGAAAGCCCCGAACCGGCGGAAAGCGTGCTGCTCAATTCCGCCTCAAAACCGCCCGTCTCCAGACCCAGTTCCTTGAATGCAGCAGCCGCACCTCTGACAAGCGCAACACTCTTGCCGAATTCCTTCGGATTGGGTGCCATCTGAGACAACTTCACCTCGAAAGGTTCGAATCCTTTTGAATGGATACGTATTACTCCGCTTCTGTTCTTTTCGACCTCAGCGGTTATGCCTCTGTCGACAGCGGATGCAAGGATTCTTCCTTTCTGATGGTCTGTGTGATTTCCCGCAAGCTCGGTTCTTCCGGGCGCAAATACTGTAGTCATAATTCCCCTTTTGCCATTTTGTATTTGTGTTTAATATAATGCATTCTACCCTTGAGTTCAAGTTGTCAAAGAAAAAATACAAAAAAGCGCCCAGCTCTATTGACATCAAAATGTTACCAGATTATAATCGTTCTGTTATGTCCCTCTGGAAGAAATTTAAAGCAAAATATCTCGATTTTGAGCGTCCTCCGCGTCCCCGTACCCTGGTGGTTCTTGACGCGATTTTCATAGTAATTATTCTGTTTTCCTACGCTCTCATCCAGCATGTGATACCCTCTCATTTCATCGCCAGCCGTCTTGCTTCCATTAAGGCACAGCATACCGTTCAGGAAGTCGTTACAACGCCGGAACCGGTTGTTGTGAGCACGCCTGCTCCGAAACGTCCCGAAGACATGACTCTTGCCGAGAAGTTTGCGGATAAATTCACGGACGAAGTCGTTATTACAGACTCTTCTTACTCCAGCCCCGACATCTCCGTTACGTTTTCGGACTGCGAATTCATAAACGAAGACGACGAAATTCAGCACTACTATGTGGCCGACATTTATGTAGCCGACATTCACTGTCTCCAATCCTACATACACCAGAACTCGGAATACGGTATGGTCGGCGACAGCATAATAAATCTCCCCAAGCAATCCGGCCCCATTGCCGCCGTCAACGGTGACTACGCGCTGACTACTATTTCCGGTGTCATCATCCGGAACGGGGAAGTACTCCGGAACTCACCGGCCACATCCGAAATCTGCCTCCTGTTTGAGGATGGGTCCTTAAAATGTCTGGCCGCTTCGGATTACGACTATGAGTCTCTGCAATCAAAAGGAATATGGCAGGCCTGGACCTTCGGGCCGTCTCTGCTTGATTCTTCCGGCAAAGCCCTGGATGAGTTCTCTGCTACATATGGTACGGTACTGCAATCCAACCCGAGGAGTGTTCTCGGATATTATGAACCGGGGCACTACTGTTTCGTCACTGTGGATGGGCGGCAGTCCGGTTATGCCATCGGGCTTGATATGCAGGAAACCGCAAAGTTGATGGAAGATTTGGGGTGCAAAGTCGCCTTCAATCTCGATGGTGGGCGCTCCACACAGATGACATTTTTTGATACTTTGATAAACGACCCCTATAAGCAGGGCCGGTACGTCGGCGATATTATTTTAATCAAGGAACCCGGTGGTGAAAGCGAATGAAAAAAACTATAATTGAACTTGCCAAGCGTCTTTTGCCGCATTTTGTAATTGACCTGGCCGTCGTATTTATGGTATTCCTTGTATTGAACCAGTTCAATCCTACCATGGCATTTCTTTCGAACCGATACAGCAACATCCTCATGTGGGTCTTCTGTATTCTGTCGATTGCAGAAAGCGTCTTCTTTGTAATAAGAAACAGGCGCGGTGAATAAACAGCGAGGTGCACTATGAAACTTCAGCAGGATAAAAGAAACATATCAATGGTCATGGATCTCTACGAAATGACCATGGCAAACGGTTATTTCAGCAAAGGGGCAGACAATACCACCGCGGTTTTTGACGTTTTCTACAGAAAGAACCCGGATGATGCCGGCTTTGCCATTTTTGCCGGTCTCGAGCAGGTTATAGAATACATCCGGAACATACACTTCGATGCCGAAGATATAGAATACTTCCGCAGCCTGAATCTCTTTTCCGAAGAGTTTCTTGCTTTCCTTGCGGATTACAAATTCCGCGGAGATGTCTATGCTCTCCCGGAGGGCACAATCATGTATCCCAACGAGCCGATTATCACGGTCGTTGCTCCGCTCATCGATGCGCAGATTGTGGAAACCGCCATTCTTCTGCAGGTAAACCATCAGTCGCTGATTGCCACCAAGACCAACCGTATTGTCCGCTCGGCCGAGGGCAAATCCGTTTCCGACTTCGGCGCCCGCAGAGCACACAATGTGGATGCGGCTGTATACGGTGCCCGCGCAGCTTACATCGGCGGTGCCACCGGCAGTGCCACCGTCCTTGCGGGGCAGATGTTCGGTCTTCCCGTATCCGGGACCATGGCACACAGCTGGGTCATGTTCTTTGACAGTGAATTCGAAGCTTTCAAGAACTATGCCGAATCCTATCCCGATGCAACCGTTCTGCTTGTCGATACCTACGATGTTCTAAAAAGCGGTGTCCCCAATGCCATTCGCACGGCCAAGGAAGTGCTTGAGCCGATGGGTAAGCGTCTGAAGGGCATCCGTCTCGACAGCGGAGACCTTGCCTATCTTTCCAAGGCGGCACGCAAAATGCTCGACAACGCCGGGCTTGAAGATTGCATCATCGTCGCTTCCAACAGTCTGGACGAATTCACTATCCGCTCCCTCAATGCGCAGGGCGCCCAGATAGACAGCTACGGAGTCGGCGAAAGGCTCATCACCTCCGCCTCCAATCCCGTTTTTGGCGCCGTCTACAAACTCGTTGCCGCCGGCCATGGATATGATGACCTTGTCCCGAAAATCAAAGTTTCCGAAACCCCCGAGAAAATAACCAATCCGGGGCTCAAGAAGATTTACCGCGTTTATAACGAAGACGGCAAGGCCGTGGCCGATTTCCTCACCTGCTTTGATGAAGAAATCAATGCCTCTGGTCCGGTTAAGTTTATTGATCCAAAAGAATACTGGCGCGAACGCCAGTTTGAAAACTGCACCTTCAAGGAACTGCAGCTTCCCATTTTCAAAAACGGCGAGCTCGTCTATGAATGCCCGAAGCTTGATGAAATCCGCAGCTATGTCCGTTCCCAGCTGGACAATGAAATTTGGCAGGAAGAGCAGCGTTTTGAAAACCCGCATGTCCACTTCTTCGACATGAGCGAGAAGATGTACAACACGAAAATGAACCTTCTGAATTCCGTCCGTAAGAAATAATGAAAATTGCTGTTTACGGCGGCAGTTTCAACCCGCCGCACAACGGGCACGTCAATGCCGCCGGCATTGCCTCCGCGGATCTGAAGCCGGATCATTTCCTGATTATTCCGGACAACATTCCGCCTCACAAGCTTTTGGCAGAGGGTTCCCCCTCTCCCGATCAGCGCCTTGAAATGTGCCGTCTGGCCTTCTCCGGCATAGATAACGCCGTCATTTCAACCATAGAGCTGAACCGCGGCGGCAAGAGCTATACGGTGGACACTCTCCGTCAGCTGCATGAGCTCTACAGCGGTGCGGATATTCATCTCATTATCGGCCAGGATATGGCAGACAGCTTCGACACCTGGTATCATCCGGATGAGATTCTCGAAATGTGTACTCTGTACGTTCTTCCCCGTACTCCCGAGAGTTCAACGCTCGCCCGGGAGGATTTGAAAAGCGGAGGCGGCAGTGAATACCTTCCTCCCGCAGTATACGAATACATAATCCGAAACCACCTTTACGGAACATAAAACACGGCAGACTTTTCGTCTGCCGTGTTTTTGTATTCTCTTTATTTTTTATCGTTTCTGCGGTTAATCCAATCTTCGAGCCAGCTTAAATCTATCTTGCCTTTTACATACATTACAAGAACAACGGCTATTGCGATTGTAAGCAGACCGACCAGAACCGTTGCTATGATAGCACCCGCTCCCGAATGGGAATGCCGAATAGCATCGTCGTCTCTGTCTCTGTCTCTGTCCTTATCCTTGTCTGCGTTCGCTTCCTGAACGGGTATGTCTGTAGGCGTCGGCGTTACCTCGGCTCTTGGCGTCGGTGCCGGCGTCGGCTGCGGTGTTGCCACAGGCTTCGGCGTCGGCGTCGGTGCAACCGTCGGAACCGGTGAAGGCGTTGCCGCCGTCACGTTAATCATGGCTGCATCGGAGTTGACCGAACCGAAAGGATTCGTAAAGGCCGCGTAAGCGCTGAGCCCCGTCAGTTTTGTGTTCACATTGCTGAGTATCAGCTTTTCCGTTCCGTCTCCGCTCACCGTTACTCCGGGGAAATACGTTGCAAACGACGATGCCGGATACACCGTTCCGTCCGGTGCCTTGATATACCAGGTTATCGTATCGGCTCCGTCTGCTCTGGCAATGAACACTGCCCTGTCTCCGGTGGCAACATTCTCGGCCGTCGGGTGTTTGGTTATCTGCGGGACACCGGTAACCTCCGGTGTCGGCGTCGGTGCCGTTTCTCCTCCGTTTATCACAACGGTGGAAGCCGGTACGACCGATGCATTCACCGTCACAGAGTATCCGGTGTCAACATCTTCCGCCGTCTTGCCGGTTATGGCTATTGTTGCGGAATAGTTTCCCACAATCGTAGGGGTACCGGATATGCTTACCGCAGATGTGCTGTGCGATACCGTCATTCCGGTTGGAAGGGCTCCGCCCTGCAGGGAAACTCCTGTAATCGTCTCACCCTCCGGCACGGCAAATATGAGCTGCTCTGCTGCCGTCGACTGCGTCAGCGAAAGATTGACACCTTCGGCAAAAGCGGATACGCCCAATGCCGCTATCATTGCGAATATTAATAGAAACGAAAATACCCTTTTCATTGAAATTATAACATCTCCTCTGTGAATCCGTATTCTATCACAAGACTATTTGTCGAATATTTCCTAATTGTAAATTGTTCGTACCGGTTTTATAATACTGGGCATGAATAATTTGAACTATTTGAACATTTATACAACCGACCCGGCTTTCAATCTTGCCGCCGAGCAGTATGTCTTTGAAAACCTGCCGAAAGACAGAATGTATTTTATGCTTTGGCAGAACGACAATGCTATTATCATCGGCAAGTATCAGAACACTCTCGCAGAGATAAACGAAAAGAACGTGCTGGAAAACGGCATGAAGGTGGTCCGCCGTCTTTCCGGTGGCGGTGCGGTCTACCACGATCTCGGCAATCTAAACTTTACTTTCATCGCCGACGCCGGCGAACTTGAAGAGCTGAACATGCGCGTCTTCTGCCAGCCGATTGTCAAGGCACTTGCGAAAATCGGCATCATAGCCGAAATAAACGGCAGGAACGACATCACCATCGACGGGCGGAAGTTCTCCGGCAATGCACAGTACATGCGCTCGGGCAGAATCATGCACCACGGTACAATCATGTTTGATTCCAATCTTGAGATGGTGCAGAAGGCCCTCAACGTCGACCCCTCCAAAATTGAAAGTAAGGGAAAAAAGTCCGTCCGGAGCCGTGTTACCAACATCAGGGAATACCTGCGGGAAGATATTTCCCTCGAGGAGTTCCGCTCCCTGCTTTTGGACAGCATTCTGGAGGACAATTCCGGTGAGGAATATGTCTTCCGTGATGATGACGTCCGCATCATTGAGCAGCTCAAAAAGGAGCGCTATGACACCTGGGACTGGAATTACGGCCGCAGTCCGGAATGCTCCATGCAGAAAAGTGCGAGGATTGACGGCGTAGGAAGAATTGATGCCTTCATAAGCACCGACCACTCTTTGATTACCGGTCTTGAATTCCGCGGTGATTTCTTCAGTACCGAGGAGCCCGCGGTTCTCGCGCAGCGATTCATCGGCTGCAAAGCCGATTTTGACGGATATGAAAAAGCCCTCGAAGGAGTTGAGGTATCTCAATTCTTCTCGGGCCTTAAAAAAGAGGATTTTATTAATCTTCTGCTGGCATAGGGGACTTGGTTTCACAAACCAGGTCTCCTTTTTCCACGCCTATCTTCAGGACGGAACCGGCAGAAACATTTCCGCTCAGGATTGTGCGGGCAATCAGTGTCTCGACTGCCGTCTGCAGATACCGGCGGAGCGGTCTTGCCCCGTAAAGCGGGTCGAATCCGCGGTCGATAATCAGTTCCTTGGCCTCGTCCGTTATCTCAAGGCCGAGGTCTCTCTCCGCCAGTCTTGCCCGCAGAGCGGAAGTCATAATGTCAATAATGCCGTCGAGATTGTCCTTGGTCAGCGGGCGGAACATAATGATTTCATCCAGTCTGTTCAGAAATTCCGGCCGGAATGCCGCGTGAAGCTCCTGCATAACGGCTTCATGCGCCGCTTCGCCGATTTCTCCGTTCTCGTCGATTCCCTCCAGCAGATACTGGGAACCGAGGTTCGACGTAAGAATGATGATTGTGTTCTTGAAGTCCACGGTTCTTCCCTGGGAATCGGTAACTCTTCCGTCATCCAAAATCTGCAGCAGGATGTTGAATACATCCGGGTGCGCTTTTTCTATTTCATCAAAGAGCACCACGCTGTAGGGCTTGCGTCTCACCGCCTCGGTCAGTTCGCCGCCCTCATCATAGCCCACATATCCCGGAGGCGCACCAATCAGTCTTGACACGGAGAACTTCTCCATGAATTCCGACATGTCAATGCGGACGATGTTATGCTCGTCATCAAACAGGCATTCGGCCAAACTCTTGGCAAGTTCCGTCTTGCCGACGCCCGTCGGACCCAGGAACAGGAAGGAGCCTATCGGTCTGTTCGGGTCGCCGATGCCGGCACGGGAGCGAAGAATGGCTTCCGTCACTTTCTGGACCGCTTCGTCCTGACCTATCAGCCTCTTGTGAAGGTATTCGTCAAGATGGAGTATTTTTTCTCTTTCACCCTCCATAAGTCTTGATACGGGAATACCTGTCCACTTGGCTATGATGTTCTGAATTTCCTCTTCGGTAACCGTATCATGCACAAGTGTGTTTGCCTGCTTCTCTTCGGACTTTCTGCCGGCTTCTTCAAGCTTTCTTTCCAGTTCCGGCAGATCCGAATACTGCAGCTTGGCTGCTTTTTCATATTCGTAATTTCTCTGGGCAGATTCGATATCTGCGTGCATCTGCTCGATTTCGGCTTTCAGCCCCTTGACGGACTCAATGCTGTTTTTCTCATCCTCCCAGCGCGATTTCATTTCATTGAACTCGTCTTTGAGATTCGCCAGTTCCTCCGTCAGCTTGGCCAGACGCTCCTGCGAAAGCTTGTCGTCCTCTTTCTTGAGCGCCATCTCTTCAATCTCAAGCTGAATGATTCTGCGCCGGATGTCATCGAGTTCCGAAGGCATTGAGTCTATCTCAGTACGTATCATGGCGCAGGCTTCGTCCACCAGGTCAATGGCCTTGTCCGGCAGAAATCTGTCGCTGATGTAACGGTTTGAAAGCGTTGCGGCTGCAACCAGCGCGTTATCGTGAATTCTTACGCCGTGGTAGACTTCGTAACGCTCTTTTAGTCCGCGCAGAATGGAAATGGTGTCTTCAACCGTCGGCTCATCTACCATGACAGGCTGAAAACCTGTTTCCAGAGCCGCCTCCTTCTCCATATACTTTCTGTATTCATCGAGGGTCGTAGCGCCGATGCAGTGCAGCTCGCCGCGAGCCAGCATCGGCTTGAGCAGGTTGCCCGCATCCATGCTTCCTTCGGTTTTACCGGCTCCGACAATGTTGTGAATCTCGTCGATGAACAACAGAATCTGGCCTTCGCTTTTCTTTACTTCGCCCAGCACGGCTTTCAGACGCTCTTCAAACTCGCCTCTGTACTTGGCACCTGCAATCAGAGCTCCCATATCCAGCGAGAACACCGTCTTGTTCTTCAACCCCTCGGGCACATCTCCGCGCACGATTCTCTGGGCGAGGCCTTCCGCAATGGCTGTTTTACCCACTCCCGGCTCGCCGATGAGCACCGGGTTGTTCTTTGTTTTTCTGGACAGAATACGGATAACATTTCTTATCTCGAGGTCGCGGCCTATCACGGGGTCCAGCTCATTGTTGCGGGCTCTCTGCACGAGGTCGGTTCCGTATTTTGTAAGTGCGTCGTAGGCGTCTTCCGGATTATCGCTTGTAACCGGGCCCGTCTTCACCTTTGAAAGCGCTTCGGTAAATGCATTTCTGGAAATGCCGTGGTCTGCAAATATCTGCCGAATAGCCTGCGTCGGTGCGGCAAAGATGCCTATCATCATATGCTCCACGGACGTGTATTCATCTCCCATGGATTTTGCCGCTTTTTCGGCGGCGGCAATGATTCGGCCGGTCTCGGAAGAGAGATAGCATTCATTCCCTGCGCCGACTTTGGGCAGCGCATCGATTGCCTTCTGTACATCATCCAGAAGAGATGCACAGTTCACTCCCATCTTTGCGAAAAGGGAAGGGATGAGCCCTTCATCCTGATTTACCAGGGCATAAAGCAGATGCTCGGGCATGATATAGCTGTTTCTGTTTTCGGCTGCCAGTGCCTGCGCTGTCTGGACAGCATCCATTGTTTTTTGTGTAAACTTTTTCTGATCCATAATTCAAGTTCCGTTCCTTTCTATTTTTCTTTGGCTCTATCATACACCCCCCGCCCCCGGAATTAATGAACGGACTGTTAAAAATTAGCACTCTAACGTTTAGAGTGCTAATTGACATATCGTCCTGTTTTTGCTATAATGCCTGCTGTTGGAAATAAGGAAGTGTATCGAAGTGGTCATAACGGGCCTGACTCGAAATCAGGTAGCCCTCACGGGCTCGTGGGTTCGAATCCCACCGCTTCCGCCAAAAGCAAAAGCACCCATCCGGGTGCTTTTGCTTTTGATAGAGGTAATACGGGATTCGAACCCGAGCGGTAGTGAATGACATGCCGGGGGCATGTCAGAGCCGCGAGGCGGCCTGCTCCGTAGAGCAGGTCGAATCCCCCACCTGGCAAGGTTTCCGACGGTTTTACTGCCGAACATGCGCTCATCAGAAGCGCCAGCAGGAGAATGGTGATTTTCTTCATGGCTTTCGCCTCCCTTCGCGC
>JAZUEY010000004.1:0-14282 GCA_045640405.1 Candidatus Limivicinus sp. | reverse complement strand
GCTGCCGTCGGCATTGACGGAAGAAGCGATGTTCTCGGCCGTATTGGCATCTTCGATATGCGTAACCACGGTATCACAGGAGGCACCGGCGTTGCTGATGAGCACCTTGAGAGGATGCACGTCTCCCGGCTGGTATTCGCGCCCGTTGCCGTACTTCACGGTGATGTCATAGGCAAAAACGAGTTCCCTGCCCTCGATGTAGCCGCCGAGGTCCGACTTGCTGACGTTGGCAACCTCCAGCCAGGCACTGGCCGGCATGAGGCCGGAAACCGTGACGTTGCCCGATGTCAGCGTTTTATTGACGAGAAGGGAGGAACGCAGCATGTTGTATTGCGCCCAGTCAAGCCCTTCATGGCTGTAGAGCTCGGCATCGGAAACGCCGGACCAGCGCAGATTCTGCGCCGCCTCATCAACGGCGAGAAGCAGTCGTTCCACATCATCCGAAGAGGAAGTGAGCCCGTTCAGGCGGGCAAGACGCATGGCAAGAAGGCCCCAGGCATCGGGCGTACCGACAATGAGCCAGCGCTCAGGCATAGTGTATGAGAAGGTAACGCGCTCCCCGTCCCATTCGGCATTGGGAATTTCTTCCCCTACGGTCTTTTTATAGGGTACTCCGTTTTCATCGATGAGTTCGATTTCGTAAACACGGAAGATGCGAACACTTGTCGGCTTCCCGACGAATTCGGGATTCAGCGTCGTGAGCATCTGGTTTTCGGTTATATAAGCTTCGCCTGCATTATCTGCAAGGCTGAGGTCGTACATGCGGTAGCAGAAATCCGATACATCGGCAATGCCGGACCATTCCTGTGCATGGTCGGCCGAAACATAAACGGGAGCGATGGCGGGCGTGACATTCTCCGGCACTTTGCCGAAAAGCGTCAGCTTGCCCTTTTCGCAGTACACCGTGGGTACCGAGCGCTCGCGGACGTCTCCGCAACTTTGGCAGACGCCGTTCTCATCATAAGCCGAACCGCAGGAGCAGAGCTCCCCTTCGGCCAGGGCGGAAGCCGGGAACAGAGAGATGAGCATGACAAAACAGAGCATCATAACGATGATACTCTTCATCTTCTTCATGCCATCAACTCCCTTCTTGTTTCAGGTACCGGGTATCAGGTGCCGGGTGCCGGACAATCTCCTGTAACCTGGCACCAGTAACCTGTAACCTCATTTACATTTCTTGTATGCTTCGTAGAAACTGTCCTGCGCGAGGGCACCGCGGTCCTCGGCCGACTGTTCAGCATTTATAGGATCCTCGTAATAGAGGCAGAAGACATGCGCCACATCATAGGCTCCGTCTCCGTCATAGCTGCAGTGAAGCATGAGCCGGGAAAGCGTTTCGAACTCGCTCTTTTCATCCAGTTCGTACTGCAGGAACTTCAGCTGGGTATATAGGCTTTCGCGGTCCAGCCTGTTCTTGCTGCACCAGCGTTTAAATTCATCCTGTCTGTCACCCGTCCACTGGCAGATGCCAAAGCCGTGCTGCCCGGTTTCTTCCAAAGCGGTCGGCACGAATTCGGATTCGCAGTACATGTTGGCCATGATGCCGCAGCAAATGGGCCTGGCGTATTGCATCTCGTGGCGGAGGAACAAATAAGCCAATTCCTCATACGAAGGATACAGCACATGCACCGCTCTGTATTTATCATTTTCTTCCAGCTTGTTCCCGCCCATGGAAAACTTCCAGGACTCGGCCTTGCCGTTGGCGCCGATTTTAAAAACGATGTCACCGAACTGCAGGGTATAATTGGATGCCGCCCGGTATTCCTTGAAACCGTTGACAGACGTGAGATACCGGCGAAGCTCCTGCGGAGAATCCGTTCGAATAAAGGTCCCGCATTCCACAAGGTCGGCATACTCGACGGTTTTCGTCAGGTCAAAATCCTTGGCACCGGCCTTCTCCCGGAGAGAGTCGAGGGGCGATTTTTCGGACACCGAAAAAGCAGGCTCAAGACCGAGATAAAGAGCTTGCTCCTGTTTTTCTGCTGTCTTTCCTCCGGCGGCGGGAACCGCCAGCACGGCACAGAGCAGAAATGATATTAAATCCGACAACAGTTTGGTAGACATAATAACGCTTATAATCTACTATAGAATTTAAGAAAAATCTACGTCTTTCTTTTGTAACTAAAATGAAAACGGGCGGATACTTTTCTCCGCCCGTTGGCTTTTTTTCATTCAGTTTATGCGTTCAAAGAACGTAATGGTAAGAGCTACATCCACCGGGTAGGTCATAACGTCCGTCTCCTTCTTGTCGGAGGGAGAAACGACCAGATTACTGACTCTGTCAATAAAAGAGCACTCCTCGAGTTTCTGCACCGAGCGCTTGGCGGCATCGTAATTGTCACACTGAAAGCTGACCTGTGCCGTTCTGCGGATAATGCCCGTCTCCCCTTCTTTCGGGAAGGTTGTGCCGAGCGTCATCTGGTAATCGGTGGCATTTCCGAGCACGGAATTAAGGAAAGAGATAACCGCAGGCAGGTTGTCATAATCCGGAAGCTCCTGCACGTTGGACCCGCTTTTAATCTGCTCAAGTTCGCCCTTCATCTGGTTATATTTCATGACTTTTCCCTGCAGAATCTGGTTGTTCATTTCAGTTTCCGTAATCTGCGCTTCAGCATTTTCGATGCCGTTTACGACCGGCTGATGAACCAGGAAAATGTAAAGAGCCGCCAGCAGAAGAACCGCCAGAATGATGAGGAGAACCCGCTCTCTTAAAGAAAATTCTTTTTTAAGCATCAGTTCTGTCCCCCTTCCTCGGTCTTCGCCATCGTAACGGAAATGGAGACGAGAGAACCGATTGTGCTCTGCTCAACTTCCTCCCCGGCTTCGTCCACCACGGTGGTGACATAGGGCGTCTCCTCCGACTGGGCACTGGAAACCGCGACGTTCAAAACATCGCCCCGTTCATAGAGCTTGTTGACGATGGACGAGGTTTCATCGAGCGTAATGCCGGCAATCTTGCACGTGAGCACATTGCCGCTGGAGGCGATTTCGGTTATTCTTCCGCCCGGTGCCAGTTCCTCTTCCATAAGCTTGAGCATGTCGGACTTAAAGACCAGGGCCTTTTCGTCATCCGTCATCCAACCGACGGAGTATTTATTGTATTCCTGCTGCACATCGTCATAATCGGCCATGGAGGAAAGCAGTGCCGCCTCCTCGCTCTTCAGCTGGGAAAGCCGGCCCTGTGCGTCGTTCAGCTTCTGATATCTGTCATAAACGGCAAACTTGGCAAACAGACCGACCAGTGCCAGAACCGCGAGCAGCAGAGGAATCATGAGTTGCGGCCGGAACTGGCTCTTTTCCTTCTGGGCCAGATTAAAACCGTCGGCCAGGGCGGCACCGATAGCCGCTGCGAATTTGGATGCATTCTCCGGCTCACCGACGACAGGGGGAAGCAGTTCGGCAATCTTGCCTATCTGCATGCCCAGGTCTTCACCAAGGATTGTCTCGAGCGTCTGCAGGCAGCTTCCGCCGCCGGCAAGATAGACTTTTTCTATGTTGCTGTCACGGTTGCTGAGACCGTAGAAGTTGATGGCCTTTCTGGCATCCGCCGAAATGGCGTGGTAAATGCTCTCAGCCGCGGTGATGTTGAGGCAGCCCCGGTAATTGCTTTCTTTATAGGTATGGGCAATGTGCCTGTCCACCCCGAATTCATCGGCTATGCGGACGTCCACATCCACAAGGCCGTAGTCCATGGTTCTGGTGGTTTCGAAAACGGAACCGGTGAAAATGTCAAGCGTTGTGGAGGCGTGGCCGAGATCCAGTATGCAATACTCCGTCTCTTCGCCGCCATGCTGCCGGAGCAGATTGGAAAAGGCGATTTCGGCCGGAATGGCATATTTGAGGCGGAGACCGGCCCGGCGGAACATGGCGCGATAGTCCTCAATCGTCGTCTTGGCGACCGCAGCCGCCGTCAGGTCAATCTGGACGGGCTTGCCTTCTTCATCGTTTTCCGTGCTGTTGATTGTATAGGCATAATAATACCGGGTCTTGTCCATCGTAAGGAAGTCTTTGAACTCATAGGGCAGGTTGACGGCCAGCTGGGCGTCATCCATAAACGGAATGACGGTCCTGCGCAGATACACGCTGCCGGACGGCAGAATCACTGCCGAGTCCTTCCCCCTTATGCCGTTGGCCTTAAGCGTTTCCTTGATGAAATCCGCCATCGCGTCATACGAGATGACGGAGCCGGCGTTGACCAGGTTTTCCGGCATTTCAACGGCAATGCAGGACGAGATGTTGCTCCCGTCCCACGAGGCGATTTTCAGTTCATGCGAGCCTAAATCAAAACCAAGCATTGAAAACCTCCGCCGGCACAGCCGGCAAAATCAAAAAAGACTGATATACCAAATAATTATAGCATTTCCCGCAAGGGCTGTAAACCACGAAGATGCAGCGAGAACCGGCCCGAAGGGAAACTCCGTCTTCCGGCCCTTTTTGGCCAACTGGGCAAAAAGCAGCCCGAAAAGGCAGGCCGCTATCAGCAGCAGGAGCATTCGCGCCGCGCCGAAATGCATGCCGAGCACGGCGAGGAGCTTGATGTCTCCCCCGCCCATGCTCTCTTTTTTGAGAACCTTGTCCATAACAAGCGAAATGAGCAGCACCGGCACGGATATGACAAAAGCCCCGAGCAGAATGCTCTTCCAGTCCGGCAGGCGCAGCAGGGCCGCAGCCGCCGCGGCCGCCATAAGCCCGTCCGGCAGCTCCATGATGTCCAGGTCCACCAGGGACATGACAAGGAGCAGAAAGCCCAGAATGACAAGACGAAGACAGTCAGGGCTAAGCCCGTATACCAGGTAGATGCTGAGAAAATACAGGCCCAGAATCAGCTCGGCCAGCGGATAGCGGACGGATATTCTCTCTCCGCAGTAGCGGCATCTCCCCTTCAGAAAGAGCCAGCTGAAAAGAGGAATCAGATCTTTGGCCGCCAGCTCGTGGTTGCATACGGCGCAGTGGCTGCGGCCGTGGACGACCGATTCCTTATGCACGATTCTCCAGGCCCAGCAGTTCCCGAAGGAGCCGAACACAAGCCCGAAGAGGAAAAACAGAAACGAGAAATACAGCTTCATGCAGCCATCACAGCTCGGCTATGACTTCGCATTCAATAAGAGCGTCCTTCGGAAGCCTTGCGACCTCCACGCAGGAACGGGCGGGATAGGGCTCGGTAAAATAGCTGCCATAGATTTCATTGACCTTGGCAAAATCGTTCATGTCTTTGATAAACACCGTCGTCTTGATGACCTTGGAAATACTGCTGCCGGCCGCTTCCAGAAGATGGGAAACATTGGTGAACACCTGGTTGGCCTGTGCCTCGATGCCCTCGGAGATGGTTCCCGTTGCCGGGTCGATTCCGATCTGACCGGAAGCAAAGACAAATCCGTTGACTATCTGTGCCTGTGAATAGGGGCCTATCGCGGCGGGAGCTTTATCGGTTGAAACGGTTTTCATGTTATTTCCTCCAAAAAGGTTTTATTTTTGAACCATTATAACGCATTTTCGTTCTCTTCGAAAGACGGAATTAAAAAAATACCCGGCTGAGACGCCGGGTATTCCCAACTATGTTTCCCGACAGCAGGAGGAAATCAAGCTGCCAGGCTATATACGATGCCGTTAAAGGTGAAACCGTTCAGGTCACCGAAGTCATTGAAAATCAGATTGAAATGGAAGTTTTCACGGCACTGATTGTCATACACTGTGAGGGTATTACTGGTTTCGAGATTCCATCTTCCCTTGAAGACCTGGTCTCCGAAATACTCGGCACTCTTGCCGTTGTCCTTGAAGACATAATAATCGCGTGAGTTGGTGGTGTTTACAAACTTGCCACCGGTAAGCGCATCAACGAGCGAATCATAGTCGGCGCGCTGATAATAGGTCCCGGAAACGCAGTCATAAGCCGTCAGCTCATCCACAAAGATGAGATCGTAGCTTCTGCCCTCGTCCGTCCGGCAGTGCATGTGCATGTTCTTCACGGTATAATCGGCGGGTTCGGTTCCGCTGCCTGTTGAATCCAGAAAATAAATGTCCTTGGAGCCGCTGCCTGTATCCACGGTAAAGCACTCGCCGTTGCGCGTGCCCTCGGCATACCAGTATTCGCCGGAATCGCCGCCTCCCCAGGAAATCTCCTCGGGATTGATGCTGGCCGTCGGCTGGGCCATAACGTCCGACTCGGCCGGTGCGTTCTTGGCAAGAAAAGCGCAGGAAGCAAACACGACATACATGATAATAACCGGCAAAATCAGATAATCCCGGTACTTCATATCGCGTCACTTCCCTTCTGGATAATATGGGTTACATAAAACTGTTATGAATATAACATTTATGTTAACCTTGTTCAATGACTTTCTTTTGTTTGATTTTATATCATTTTGTTACTTTTATGTCTCTGTTTAAAAAAATTACCCATTTTCTGGTGTTTCTTCCCCACACAATGCGGATGGCACCGCTTCTGGCAGAAGCGGTGCCCCACAAAGGTGACAATATTCGGGTTTACATAAATTATTTCTTAAACACCCATATTTTCTGAATGTAATAGCAGACCACAAAAAGGACGATATCCACGGCCGCTTTGATCAGCGTGGCCAGGAAGGGTGCCCCTACCTGCAGACCGACGAGCGCATAATGCGTCAGCAAAACGGAGACGGCCGTCCTGGGAAGGCAGATGCAGTAATACTGCAGCATTTCCTTTAAATAATTGCCTTTTTTGCCGAAAACCCAAAATTTATTGAGGTTGAAGTTCAGAACGGAGGAAAGCAGAGTGCAGATTGGCTGCACAAGCACCTGCCTGGCGACCCCGAAAAGGGCGCTCGCCGCCCAGAAAAGGCCGTTGTCAAAGAGGACCGAAAGAATTGAGCTTATGACATAGCGGAAAGCGGAGCCCTCGGCGATGAACTTCATCATCACTTTGCCGACGCGCCAGGAGTCCTTAAAGGCGTTGTAGTGCGAACTGTAATCCTCCGGATCATAGACCGTCTCTATCGGCTGCTCAACAAACGCTATTCCCTGCTTCTTCATCTGCAGAAGCATGTTCGTCTCGTAGTCGAAGCGTTCGCCCTCGATTTCGGCAAAGAGAGGCAGATACTGCCTCGGAATGGCCCGGAGCCCCGTCTGCGTATCGTTGATCTTTATGCCAAAAAGCAGACCGAACATCGCAGCGGTGAACTTGTTTCCGGCCACGGAACGCGGCGGAACACCCTCCTGGTTGAAATCCCGGCTTCCGAGAATGACCTTGTCCTTTTCTTCGAGCATGCGCTCGCCGCAGCGGATGATGTCCTTGGTCAGGTGCTGGCCGTCACCGTCAATCGTTACGGCCCCTTCCACCCAGGGAAGTTCCCGCGCTATGGTTGCAAAGGCGTCCTTCAGGGCCCGGCCTTTGCCCTTGTTCACCTCGTGAACAAGAATCCGGCATTCCGGATGCTGCGCGGCCTCTTCAAAAGGCTTCTTATGCCCGGCATCGCTGCCGTCATCCACAATGACAATGTTTTCAAAGCCGGCATCCAGCAAACCGCCAACAACCCCGGCAAATTTCTTGTCGGGGTCGAGGGACGGGAGTACAATGGCTATTTTTTTGGTTATTTCTTCCATCATGCTACGGAAACTACCTTGAGACCCTCTGCCGGGTCATCATAGAGGACAAAAACGTCCTCGCTTTCCTCATCGACTGTCTTATACTCGGCATAGGCAATTGTGTGGCAGGATTCGCTGGCCACATAGAATCCGCCGCCGAGGGCAAAGGCATAGTTGAACTGCTTGGACTGGAAGTCAACATTGAAGGTCTTGATCCAGGTCGCCGCATCCAGCGTATACTCATAGCAGGTATTCCAAAGATCTGTATCCCGCATCAGATAGGGTTGGAGCGTCGGATACGTGGAATCGACCCACTTGGTGCCGAAGAACTTCTTATAAGCTTCGATGAACTCGTCCATAAAGGCGGATATCTTCTGTGTTTCGGCATCCGGACAGGGCTTCAGATACTGGATGTCACCCTTTGTTGCATCCGGCGTGAACTCCTTACCATCTTCATCCAGAATGGTATTCTGAACATCCCCCACCAGTTCCGTGACCTCGTAGCGGACCTTGGTCGGCAGGTCTTTATAATCATCATAGAACTTTTCAAGAATGTCGTATTTTATGCCGGTTTCGACGATGTATTCCTCACCGACGTCCTTGCCGTTAATCTGAAGCGTGTAGCTCTCCGGCACAGTTGCCGTGTCGGTACCCGTCTTAAGGAACTCGAAGTCAAAGGCATCCGATTCCATCTGCCAGGGGTACATGTCGTACTTTGTATTCTTTCCGGTATCCTGCCGGAATGTTACGGAACCGATTTTCTGGCCATTACAGGCCAGGTCATACTTCTTGGTATCGTTAACGCCGATGCCGCCGGTGGCCACCGTATAGGTTATCATGCCTTTTGAAAGATAATCCTTCACAACGGCTTCGACATCCGGGGCATCCTGAAAGGCATTGGTCAGCTTATCCGCAGCTGCCTGAATAGAGGGGTTCCACTTTTCGTTGTTGATGTTCTCCATATAGGAGATGAGAACCTTGTCTATCTGCGATGCCTCATATTCCTTGGCATAGGACCACAACAGCCGGAGGCCGAGGAAACCGAGAATCAGTAAAACGATTACATAGATACCAAGGATGGTGAAATATTTTATTCTGCTTTTTTTCTGTCTGGGCGTCATATCACGGCACCTCACTTATACAGCCAGGCAGTCGGCAGATACCGGGAGCCGCCCGCCGCATTGCTCGGATGGTTGGTCATCTCCCCGTCATGATACATGCAGGTAGAGGAACCACCGTCCATATTGATGGCATTGATGACACCGTAGCTGAGAAGCAGTTCGGCGCAGTCCTTCTGAGAGAGACCGATACTGTAGGCCTGGCGACCGTCGACAACGAACATCACGATGGCTCCGTCGGCTCTCTGGCCGATGCAGGTTCTCGGGTTTACTCCACCTTCGAGGGAGTCTTCGCCGACGATGTTTCCGTTGACAATCAGCGTCGGGTTAAAGCTGACTGCATATTTGAAATTGAAAGCCAAACAGTTCCAATAATCATAATAACCGCAGAAAAGCACACCGTCATCTGTCAAACCGGCAACAGATCCTATGCAATCCGTATTATAGAATTCATGATCAACAATCGTAATCCCTGCAGGATCCCCTCCGGTACCGGCACCCGAATAATCCAGAAAAGAACCGGCGTTGATGCCGCCGATGGCATCATACTTTTTGACCATATCCTCCAAGACAAGACCGTATCCGCCATAGGAATCCGGCATGCCGACGAAGACTCTCTTCGGGTCCAGAACTACTATCATATAATATGTAGAACTCTTATATCTTCCCTCGACATATATGATGCCGTCCCCGTCATCATCAACGAGGCCGTAGGCATCCTCACCGTTTTCATTGACATTAGACTCATCAACATTGATCAGTTCTGCGTCAAACTCGACACCGGCGCCGGAATAATACCCCGTATCGTAGGAATCATACTGTTCCACCTCTTCGTCGGTTAGAAAGAGATGCGGAATGAAGCCGAACCTTCTGGTTTCTAGAAAAGTCCTGACGAAGGTGCTTTTCAAAGCATCCGAAGGACCCTTGGTGCACACAAACACCACGCCGACACCGATGATGCCTATGACCACAAAAGTAGCCAGA
This sequence comes from Candidatus Limivicinus sp., assembly GCA_045640405.1. Taxonomy (GTDB): domain Bacteria; phylum Bacillota; class Clostridia; order Oscillospirales; family Oscillospiraceae; genus Limivicinus. The sequence continues at coordinate 4,620 of JAZUEY010000004.1, read as the reverse complement.
GCATAGCCCGTAATTCTGTCGAGTATCTGTATTATTTTATTTTTTTTCTTTTTATCCATCTTTTTTATTTTACCACATTTGGAACTTGTAAACAAGTTAGACTAACCGTTCCTCTTTTTTCCGAGAACAAAGGGGAACCATCTTTCCAGTACATAAACCGGAAGAATGAGTATTACAGATGCAACCAATGCTACAGCATACGAAAGCAGTGTGGCCTTGCAAAGCGGGCCAAACTCCGTCAGATTGTTCCAGCACATCGCATAGTAAGGAGCACCGAACACGCCGCCCAAGGTGTAGTGAATAACGCTTTCTATCTTTCCGTGCAGACCGTAATAGGCAATGGTATTTCTGCCGACGAAGGACATATAGCGGTTTTCGGCAATCACCTTGCTGATAGAAATGACAAAAGCTATGCCGATAACAGCCGCAATATATACAAAAAGGATTCTGTCCGCATCGGAGTCGTACACATGGTGCGTAAGCTGCGGGATAAAAATGATTACAAAGTATACAATGCCGAGAACGATTCTGTTTCTACGTGTATTGAGCACATCATACTTCTCCTCAAACCGGTGTCTGAAGAGAAAACCCGAAAGCATAAGCAGCAACGACTTGGGAATAAACTCTATATGCCAGGGCAAATGGCATACAGCATTACCGAGGTGCCCTTCCATAAACAGCAATGCCGCCACGGACAACATTAGGAGTATTACAAGTACAGCGTAAGTTCTCCGTCTGTTGTCATTGCAAAAATCGATAACAAAATAATAAGGTATCGAGGCCACAAAGAGAGCCGCCACAAACCACATCTCGTCTCCCTGATTTCTGACTTGCAGGAAGTTATTTATGAGGGCCATTCGCAGGTCTCTCCCGCCTTCATAGGATAAAATCTGGGCGGAAAAAATGATAAACAGACTGAAAATCAGCCAGGGAAGCAGCAGCTGCCGCATTCTCTTTTTTAGAAAAGACAGGAATCCCTTTCTATGTGTATACAGATAACCGGAGGCGAAGAAGAAACCGTTGATATAAAAGGGGCTGTTAATCGCATCCGTATAGCCTGTCATACAGATGGCATGTTCCGCCATGACGGCAAAAATGCAAAAGAATTTGAAGTTGTCAACCCAGGTTATTCTTCTTTCCATGACTAAGAGATTTTATCACAAGGAGTCCCCATAAACAAGAAAAACCACCCGAAAACGGGTGGTTTTAATGATTTGTTTAAATATTACTCGTTGATGCCGATAACAACACCGGAACCGACGGTACGGCCGCCTTCACGGATAGCGAAGCGGAGTCCGTTCTCGATTGCGATCGGGGTGATGAGTTCAACGTCCATGTCAACGTTGTCGCCAGGCATGCACATCTCTACGCCTTCGGGAAGGGAGATAACGCCGGTAACGTCAGTTGTACGGAAGTAGAACTGAGGACGGTAGTTGTTGAAGAACGGGGTGTGACGGCCGCCTTCTTCTTTGGACAGAACGTAAACCTGGCCCTTGAACTTGGTGTGGGGCTTGATGGAGTTGGGAGCAGCCAGAACCTGACCACGCTCAACGGACTTCTTGTCGATACCACGGAGCAGGCAGCCAACGTTATCGCCGGCTTCAGCATACTCGAGGGTCTTGTGGAACATTTCGGTTCCGGTAACGGTGGTGTCGGTGGACTCGTCCTTAAGACCAACGATCTGAACCTTATCGCCAACTTTAACAGTACCACGCTCTACACGGCCGGTAACAACAGTGCCACGACCGGAGATGGTGAAGACCTGCTCGATAGGCATAAGGAAAGGCATATCGGCTTTACGATCGGGAGTGGGAATCCAAGTATCAACAGCGTCCATGAGTTCCTGGATGCAAGCATACTCGGGAGCAGAAACGTCGTTGGACTCGCAAACGAGAGCATTCAGAGCACTGCCGCGGATAATCGGGGTGTCATCTCCGGGGAAGCCGTAGAAGTCGAGCAGTTCGCGAACTTCCATCTCAACGAGCTCGAGGAGTTCGTCGTCGTCAACCTGGTCGCACTTGTTCAGGAAAACGAGAACGGAAGGAACGTTAACCTGACGGGCAAGCAGAAGGTGCTCACGAGTCTGGGCCATAGGACCGTCGGAAGCAGCGATAACGAGGATAGCACCGTCCATCTGAGCAGCACCGGTAATCATGTTCTTGATATAGTCGGCATGGCCCGGGCAGTCAACGTGGGCATAGTGACGAGCATCGGTCTCGTACTCAACGTGTGCGGTGTTGATGCTGATACCACGTTCTCTCTCTTCAGGAGCCTTATCGATTGCGGAATAGTCAGTGTAATCAGCCTGGCCCTTCATTGCCAGATACTTGGTGATGGCTGCGGTAAGAGTGGTCTTGCCGTGGTCGATATGACCGATGGTACCAATGTTTACATGGGGCTTGGATCTGTTGTACATCTGTTTTGCCATTTTAATTTTCCTCCGATTTTAGAATGATAATTATTTTTTAATAATGAAACTTGTTGATTAGCTGATCCTGCAGGTTCTTAGGAAGCTCTACAAAGTGGCTCGGCTCCATTACATACGAAGCTCTGCCCTGGGTCTTGCTGCGAAGATCAGTAGCATATCCGAACATGGTCGAAAGCGGAACATTGGCTTCTACCGAAGCCCCGCCGTTTCGGATGTCCGTCCCGGAAATCTGGCCGCGCCTTGCATTCAAATCTCCCATCACATCACCGAGATAATCCTCCGGAGTTGTAACAACAACTCTCATAATGGGTTCGAGCAGCGTCGGCTGTGCTTTTTCACATGCTTCCTTGAATGCCATGCTGCCGCAGATTTTAAATGCCAGTTCCGAAGAGTCAACCTCGTGGAAGGAGCCGTCGATTACGGTGGCTTTGACATCCACGACCTGGTATCCGCCCAGAACGCCGGAAAGCATGGCTCCCTGGATACCCTGATCTACGCACGGAATGAATTCCTTGGGGATGGCCCCGCCCTTAACCTCATTAACGAACTCGTATCCTTTTCCGGGATTCGGTTCCAGTTTGAGCTTAACATGGGCGAACTGGCCTTTTCCGCCTGTCTGGCGGACGTATCTGGTATCCACGGTTGTCGCCGTCTTTATCGTCTCCTTGTAAGAGACCTGAGGCTTACCGACATTCGCTTCCACCTTGAATTCTCTGAGCAGCCTGTCAACGATAATTTCCAGATGGAGCTCGCCCATGCCTGCTATGATGGTCTGCCCGGTTTCCTCATCCGTATAGGTTTTGAAAGTCGGGTCCTCTTCGGCAAGCTTTGCCAGGGCCAGAGCCATCTTTTCCTGCCCCGCCTTCGTCTTCGGCTCTATGGCCACACGGATAACGGGTTCCGGAAATTCCATTGACTCAAGGATAATCTGATGTTTTTCATCACAGAGCGTATCGCCCGTAGTGGTATTTTTCAATCCCACCGCTGCAGCGATGTCTCCTGACCAGACCTGGTCAATGTCTTCTCTGTGATTTGCGTGCATTCTCAGCACTCTGCCCATTCTTTCTCGCTGGCCCTTGGTGGAGTTCATCACGGCGGAACCTGTTTCCAGGGACCCGGAATATACTCTGAAGAATGCCAGACGGCCGACATACGGGTCTGTCATAATCTTGAAAGCCAGAGCTGAAAAAGGAGCTTCGTCATCGGCTTCTCTTACCACAGCCTCGCCGTTTTTCGGATTGACTCCCTCTATCGGGGGAACATCCAGCGGAGACGGCATATAATCGACTATGGCATCGAGCAGCTTCTGCACGCCTTTATTTTTATAGGAAGTGCCGCAGGTAACCGGTACCATTTTCACGGCAACCGTTGCCTTTCTGATGGCGGCTTTTAATTTTTCTGAATCGATATCTTCGCCTTCAAGGTACTTTTCGAGTATCTCGTCGTCGAAATCCGACACCGCTTCCAGAAGCTTTTGACGGTATTCCTGAGCAAGGTCCTTCATGTCATCGGGGATTTCCTCGGTTCTCATGTCCTTGCCAAGGTCATCGTAGAAAATGCGCGAATTCATATCCACGAGGTCTACAATGCCCCGGAATGAATCCTCGACACCTATGGGGAGCTGAATCGGAACCGCGTTGCATTTGAGTCTTTCATGTACCATATCAAGGACATGAAAGAAATCCGCACCGGTTATGTCCATCTTGTTCACGTAAATCATACGCGGAACATGATAGTGATCAGCCTGCCTCCAGACTGTCTCGGACTGGGGCTCAACGCCTCCCTTTGCACACAGGACCGTTATGCATCCGTCCAGAACTCTCAGAGAGCGCTCGACTTCTGCCGTAAAGTCCACATGGCCCGGAGTGTCGATGATGTTGATTCGGGTATCCTGCCAGAAACAGGTTGTAGCCGCGGAAGTGATTGTTATACCTCTCTCCTGCTCCTGCTCCATCCAGTCCATGGTGGCGGTACCTTCGTGCGTCTCACCGAGCTTGTAGTTGACACCGGTATAGAAAAGAATACGCTCCGTAGTGGTAGTCTTTCCGGCGTCGATGTGAGCCATTATTCCGATATTTCTTGTTTTTTCCAGGGGATATTGTCTGGGCATTTATTACATTACCATCTGAAATGTGCGAAAGCCTTGTTGGCTTCAGCATTCTTGTGCATATCTTCGCGCTTCTTAACAGCAG
>JAZUEY010000003.1:0-12265 GCA_045640405.1 Candidatus Limivicinus sp. | reverse complement strand
CTTCAGTGTTTCCCTTAGAGAAGAGAGAAAAGTGAAAAGTACAAAAAAGAAACGACAACTTTCTGACGAAAATTGTCGTGTCTTTTTAGAGGCGCCACCCAGACTCGGACTGGGGAATCGCGGATTTGCAGTCCGCTGCCTTACCACTTGGCTATGGCGCCGAATATAAATGCCGGTTAGTATACCGGCATTATTTTGGAGCGGCTTACGAGGCTCGAACTCGCTACCTCCACCTTGGCAAGGTGGCGCTCTACCAGATGAGCTAAAGCCGCAGATGGTGCCTCAGGCCAGAGTTGAACTGGCGACACGCGGATTTTCAGTCCGCTGCTCTACCTACTGAGCTACCGAGGCATATGAGTGGAGACTACTGGACTCGAACCAGTGACCCCCTGCTTGTAAGGCAGGTGCTCTAACCAGCTGAGCTAAGCCTCCAAACGACAGCTATAAAATAATACCAAAAGAATTGTTGCTTGTCAATCCTTTTTATTATCTCTAAGCCCCATGCGATCAAAAACAACGTCATAACCGCCTTTGCCGTACTGGAGAGACCGGTTAACACGGGAAATGGTCGCGGAGGATGCACCGGTTTTCTCGAGAATCTCGCTGTAAATCATGCCTTTGTCCAGGCAGGCGGCAACTTCATAGCGCTGCTCCATGGCCTGCAGCTCCGTTACGGTGCATAAATCGTCAAAGAAATTTTCACATTCTTCCAGAGTCTGAAGCTGGAGAATGGCTTTATACATTTCATCGTTTCTGGGTTTTTTATTAACCTTATACATTTTCAAAACCTCCAACTGATTTATTATTTTAAAGTGTAGCACTTTATTTTACGAAAGTAAAGTTGAAAATTAAAAATAAAGAGAATATAATTGTATTTGTTATGAATAATAAAGTACTTGCTTTTATAAACAGCCATAAAATGAACCCGCAGGACATCAATCCTGCCGTGTGCGGCAAAGCCGTTTGCGAACATATGCTGTCTGGCCTGAACGGTAAGGTCATAGACATGCCGATGATACGGACCTATCTAACGGCAGACGGAGATGTACCGAAGGGAATCAACGCCATTGTTATCGACGCGGGCGGAACCAACTTCCGCAGCGGCCTTGCCACCTTTACGGATGACGGCTGCTCGATAACGAATCTTGCCGTTTCCGAAATGCCGGGGAAGACGGAACCGATTGGATGGGATGCCTTCATTTCCTTCCTGGTGGACAGAATCGAGCCCCTGCTGGATCAATCGGAACTGATTGGTTTTTGCTTTTCCTACAGTGCCGAGATTCTGCCGGACGGCGATGCGAGAGTCATAACCGTTGACAAGGAAGTGAAACTCCTCGATTGCGAGGGGAAGATGATAGGCGTTTCGATTAACGACGAGCTCTTCCGGCGGGGATACCGGGAAAAGAAGATTGTCATCCTGAACGACACTGTCGCGGCGCTGTTCGGCGGCAGTGCCTCCGTGGACAAGTCTGCCTACAGCACTTTGGCAGGCATGATTTGCGGTACGGGCTTCAACATCTGCCTCAGCTATAAATCCATGCTTTATAATACCGAGGCCGGTTTCTTTAACGGAGTGCCGCAGAGTGACGCCGATGCTGCCGTGGACGCCGTGAGTCTCCAGCCCGGAGAGAAACTGCTTGAAAAAGAAGTCTCCGGCGCCTATATCGGTCCCGTATTCACGGAAGCTGTAAAAGAGGCGGCAGAGGACGGTTTCCTGGATGCCGGCGTGGTTGAGAGGCTCACCAAAGCCGGAATCGACGGTTCCGATGTCGACGCTTTTTCCCGCGGAATAGATGAACACGGTATCTTTCCCGGCGAGGAGGCGCTTGCCTTTGCCACGGATCTTGCCGGAGTCATCTTTGAAAGATCGGCCCGGTGCGCCTGTTCTGCCATGATAGGCACCATGCTGCTGACCGGCTCCGGAACCAGTGCCGAAAAACCCGCCGCGTTTTTTTCCGAAGGCTCGCTTATAGAAAAAAGCAGCTTCTTCAGAACGTATCTGGAAAAGCTGCTTGATGGGTTTGCTTTGCAACAGCTCGGCCTGCATGCCGTAATCCTTCTCGGAAAAAGCACAACGCTTCCCGGTTCGGCCGCTGCCGTACTGCTTAATTGATTTTCAGTTCCTCCCAGAGGGTGTTGATGTAATCAAGAGTGTCTTCGGGGAGATTCCTGTAAGCATATTTGTTATAATATTCATTGAAGTTATCAGTGAACCTGTAGAGGATATCGTAGGCTTCCGGCCCGATGTCCTCTATGTATTCTTCGGAGTCATACACGAGGCTGTTGGGGCAGGAGTAATAGATATACTCCGCGTTGGCGATGGCAGGCTCCTCGGAGAGCATGTAGTTGATGAAAATTTCGGCCAGCTCCTTATCCTGGCAGCAGGACGGGATGCACATGGCATCCACGAAGAAGTTGGTGCTGTCGGGGATTTCAAACTGCAGGCTTACATCGTCCGCCTGGGAATCGAGCATTGTGAAGTAGTCTCCGGCGTAATAGGCCGCAATGGAAGCTTCGCCGGATTCCATCATGTTATAGATTTCATCCATCACGTAGCTCTTGATGAGAGGAGACTGCTCCTTCAGGGAATCGAGTGCTTTATCCCAGAGCGCATGGTCTTCGGAGTTGATATCAAGCCCGAGACGGTACTGGGCGGTGGCAAAGGCATCGCGCGAATTGTTGAACTGCAGAATGTCTCCGGCATACTTGCTGTTCCACATGACGTCCCAACCGGTCACATCGGCGGCATCCACGCTGTTTTCGTTGTAGATGATGCCGACGATACCGTAGGTATAAGGAACGCTGTATTCGTTGTTCTCATCGTAGTAGAGGTTGCGGAAGCTGTCTGCAATGTGCTCGTAATTCGGAATGTTGTTGAAATTGAGAGGCAGAAGCATGCCTTCGTTCTTCATGCGGCTTATCATATAGTCGGAAGGAATGATGACGTCATAGCTGACGGCACCGCCGGAGAGCTTGGCATACATGTCTTCGTTGGAAGCAAAGGTGGAGTAATTCACCTTTATTTTTTCGCCGTAGGTATCGGAGTACCACTTTTCGAAGGCCTTGACGGTGTCGAGACTGTCGTCGCTGCCGTCGGATATGTATTCACCCCAGTTGTAGACATTGAGCGTTCTGGTATCGGCGCGGTTTCCGATAACGAAAATCAGAGCAACGACAGCCAGAACACCGGCGCCCATGCCGATATAGATAGCTTTCTGGGTACTCCGGGAACGATAGCGCTCCTTCTTCGGGTGTTCGTCGCTGCTGCCGATGATGTTGGTCAGAATCAGCAGGGCGAGGATGACAAAGAAGATGATGGTGGCCAGCGCGTACATTTTGGGCGTGACGGTCTTCTTCGTCATGTTGTAGATACGAATCGGCAGAGTCTGGAAGCCGTTGCCGGTCGTGAAGTAACTGATTACGAAGTCATCCAGCGAAAGCGTGAATGCCATCAGCATACCGGTTACGATGCCGGGCAAGATCTCCGGAAGGGTGGCCTTTAAGAAGGCGCGCAGGGGAGTACAGCCGAGATCCTGGGCCGCCTCGGGGAGAGACCTGTCCATCTGCTTGAGCTTGGGCAGAACTTCGAGAATCACATAGGGCAGGCAGAACGTCACATGCGCTATGAGCATTGTCCAGAAGTTCAGACTGGTGGAGGCACCGAAGAGACGCCCGACGAAAACGAACATGAGCATAAGGGAGATACCGGTGATGATATCCGGGTTGATCATCGGAATGTTCGTAACGGTATCGAGCGTTTTGCGCACGGTTTTATTGGTCAGCCTGTCAATGCCGACGGCGGCCGCCGTTCCCATGACGGTTGAAATCAGGGAGGCGGAAAGCGCCAGAACCAGCGTGTTGCGCACGGATTTCAGCGTTTCGGAGTCTTTAATCAGTTCCTGATACCAGTTAAAGGAGAAACCGGAGAAGACCGAAAGGCTCTTTGCCTCGTTGAAAGAGAATACGAGCAGAATCGCAATCGGGGCAAAGAGGAAAATCATTATCAGGGCTGTGTAGATTTTGGAGGCTCTTTTCATGTGTACCTCCTTGAAAGACGCTGCAGCATTTCCATGCAGATCAGCAGAATAATCATCATGATGAGGGCAATGGCCGCAGCGAAGTGCAGATTGTTGGCAACATACTGCCCTTCAATGGCATCGCCGATGAGATAGAATTTGCCGTTGCCGAGCTTCTGGGAAATATAGAAGGTGCTGATAGAAGGGATGAGCACCATGTTTATGCCCGAAATGACGCCGGGAAGGCTGAGAGGCCAGATGACGCGCCTGAGCACGCCGAAGTTGTTGCAGCCGAGGTCTTTGGCAGCTTCCAGAAGCCTGGTGTCCATCTTGGCCATAACGGAATAGATGGGCAGAATCATGTAGGGGAAATAGTCATACACCATGCCGATGACGACGGCCGCCTCGGTGCCTATGATGTGAACCTTGCCGAGACCGAGAGCCTCGAGACCGGCGTTGAGGATGCCGGTGTCCTGCAGAATCGTCATCCAGGCATAGGTGCGGATGAGGAAGTTCATCCACATGGGTATCATAATCAGCGTGATGAGAATTCTCTGCGTGCGGCCGGGAGCTCTTGCAATAATGTAGGCTATCGGGTAGCCAAGCAGCAGGCAGACAATGGTGGATATGATCGCCAGTTTCAGGGAACGCATGAAAATGACCAGATAGGTGTGCACAACACCGCTTTCGGTTTCGGAGGTCGCCGTAAAGAACCGGGTGATGTTTTCAAACGTAAAGTTATAGTTGCTGTCCGTCAGCGCATAATAGGCGACGAATACAAGAGGGACAATGATGAACAGAGCCGCCCACAGCGAATAAGGCGAGAGCGTGAACCATTCCATTACGCGCTCAGACTTCTTCTTCAAGCTCTTCTTCTCCTTCAAAGTCAGCATCTTCGAGTTCATCGAACTCATTGGAATAAGAGGAATAGTCTCCGTAAAGCCCGGAGTATTCGGACTTCTTCATGACGTGAATCGCATCCGGTTCAATGGAGAGCCCTACTTCTTCATCGACATCCACAAAATCGGTCGTCTGGACCATCCATTTGAAGCCTTTGATGTCAATGATGATTTCGTAATGCACGCCGAGGAAGGTGACGGAGGTCACAACGCCCTTGAGCATGCCTTTTTCTTTCGGAACAATGTCGACATCCTCCGGGCGGATGACGACATCCACAGCCTCGCGCTTTTCAAAGCCGGAGTCTACGCATTCAAACTTGTGCCCGGAGAAGGCAACGAGCCTGTCTTCCAGCATGACGCCGTCCACAATGTTGGATTCGCCGATGAAATCGGCCACAAAGGCGTTTTGCGGCTCGTTGTAGATGTCAATCGGCGTTCCGATCTGCTGGATGCGGCCTTCCGACATGACAACCACGGTGTCGCTCATCGAGAGAGCTTCCTCCTGGTCATGTGTTACGAAGACGAAGGTGACGCCGGTGGCTTTCTGGATGTTCTTGAGCTCCTGCTGCATGTCCTTGCGGAGCTTCAGATCCAGGGCGGCCAGAGGTTCGTCGAGAAGGAGAACCTTCGGCTTGGAGATGAGGGCGCGCGCGATGGCAACGCGCTGCTGCTGCCCGCCGGAGAGAGAGGAGACACTGCGCTTCTCGAAGCCCTTCAGGGCGATGAGACGAAGCATTTCGTTCACTTTTTCTTCAATCTCCGCCTTGCTTTCACCGCGCTCGCGCAGAGGGAAGGCTATGTTTTCAAATACGTTTAAATGCGGAAAGAGAGCATAACGCTGAAAAACCGTATTTACGTTACGCTTATACGGAGGAACATCGTTTATTCTCTCTTTCATAAATATAACATCGCCCTCGTCGGGAGTTTCAAAACCGCCGATGAGGCGAAGGGTTGTCGTTTTGCCGCAGCCGGAAGGGCCGAGGAGTGTTAAAAATTCGTTATCGTAGATATCGAGGTTGATATTGTCTAAAACCAGTTCACCGTCGAATGATTTAGATATATTCCGGAGCTCGATGATTTTTTCCATCAATTTTCCCCCTGTGTCCTTATTAAATTCATTATGAATTTTCGGTAAAATATTATAACACAAACGTGTTCAAATTCAATTATTTGTGATAGAATATTCGCATGAAAAATTCAGCACTGATAAGGGTATTTTCTATAGTACTCGCCATACTTTCCGTGGTGCTCATCGTCACCGGTTCCCTCGGTATCAAGAAGGCATACGAAGACAAAAGCCTGAACGAACGCCGCCTGAAAAAGCTCGTGACGGCGGCCGATACCTACGAGGAGCTCAGCACCAAACTGAAGGGGAAGGACTCTTATTCCAAAGCCCTCACGAAGTTCGAAAAACACGAGAAGGATTACAATAAATCCGCTGCCGAGCATAAGACGGATCTGGCCATCTACACCGCCACGCAGGGCGGTATCCGCGAAGCCAGAGAGATGATTTACGCCAACCGCAAAGCAGCCTACGACCAGATAGACGGTAACCGCGACTCCGCCATTGCAACAGCAAGGGACACGGTTGTTCAAATGGCTCGGGCTGAAGCGAAGAACAAAATACAGGCCGGTATGCAGCTGATAATTGATGGTGCTACCGACGCTGCAATAAAAAAGCTGGAAGAAATGTTTCCTGGAGGATATTCTGAGGATGCGAAGAATGCCGCTATTGAAGCAGCTATCAATGAGGCAAAACAAAGTGAGATGTATGTACAATTGGAAGCACAGCTTGCAGGTGTTGATTCTTTAATTACCGAGAATACCCCGGAACTGCAGGAACCTCTTGCTCAGGCGGAAGCCGCTGCGGTGAATGCCCTTACCGAGGCAAGAAATAAGGTGGACGAGATGCTCCAGCCAGCCTTTGACGCCATCTGGAGAGAAGAGAAGAAGCTGGAAGAAGATGCCGCCGAGCTCGAAACCGAGAAGACGGATCTTGAAAAAGATTACAAGAAGCTCAACGACGAGAAAAAGGCGCTCGACGAGCTGAAGGCCGACGAGCAGCGGATGACCTCCTCCAAGGTCACGCTCACGAATAACGAGAACATCAAATCAGCCGTGGACGGCGGGGAAGACCTGATAACCGCTTCGCGGAACGAAATCACCCGCTTTACGGATTCCATGCATCATGATTTCAAATACAGGGTCATTGCCTGCGGTCTGATGCTCTTTGCGGCGCTGATGGGGCTTGTGGACATCCCGGCCGCTTTTGAAAAGACAAAGTCCAAGTTCCTGCTGATTGCCCCGGTGGTGCTCTTTGTGCTCTGCTGCGGCGGAGCCGAGGGAATCAGCCTTTGGCTCGGCAGAGGAAACATGTATTCGGCCATCTCGGCCGGTGCCTTCGGCATCATCCAGCTGCTGTTGATGATTTTCTGAAATAGACTGCTAAATATAAAGAAACAGACCTGTTTTTCAGGTCTGTTTCTTTTTAGAATAGCGGGATGTTTTATTTTTTAAGGGACAAATCAATGATTTTCTGGCACAGTTCGGGGTAGCTGAGGCCTTCGAGGGCGGCGGCCTTCGGGATGAGGCTGTTCGGCGTCATGCCGGGGAGGGTGTTGACCTCGAGACACCAGGGATTGCCTTCGGTGTCGAGAATGAAGTCAACTCTCGAATAGACCTTGAGACCGAGGGCGTTGTGGAATTTTACGGCCAGAGACTGCAGCAGATTCTTTTCTTCTTCCGTTATCGGAGCCGGGCAGATTTCCGAAGCGCCTTCGCTGCCGCTCTGGTATTTGGCAACATAGTCAAACTGGCCGGAGGGGGAGACGATTTCGATAACGCTGAGCGCTTTGCCGTCCAGTACGGGAACCGTGAACTCACGGCCGACTTTCATGGCTTCAATGATAACCGTGTTCTTGGCCTCGGCTAAAGCGGCTTGCATTTCCTCGTCGGTCCGGCAGATCCAGGTGCCGAGAGAGGAACCGCCGTCCACCTCTTTGACGACACAGGGGGCCCTGTCGGTATACTCGGGGGTGGGAATGCCGTTGCAGAGCATGACCTGCTTGGCATAGGGCTTGTTCATCGCAATGGCACTGCCGAGATAATCGCTGCCGGTGTAGGGAACGCCAAGAAGATCGAGCGTGGCCTGAATCTTGCCGTCTTCTCCGTCTTTGCCGTGGAGACCGAGAAAAACGCAGTCCGCCAGGCGGCAGATTTCCAGAACATTCTTACCGAGACGGGACAGGCTCTTGTCCTTCCTGCCGGCAATGACGGCGGGAATATCCGGGGCTTCGTGTACAATGGCGACATCTCCGATAAGCCCGTCCTCCGCTTCGAAGGCATCCTCCAGCGTGCCTTCCCAGCTTTCGAGCCCTTCGAAAATATCTACGTATATGGCTTTGTGACCAAGGCTCCGCAGAGCCCTGCATACGGATGTGGCGGTAACCTGGGCAACGTTGCGCTCCGAGCTGATGCCCCCGCCCAAAACAACTATCTTCATGTCAATAATTATAGCACTGTAAATGAATAAATACAAATGCTGTTGAAAGCTTAACCGAATGAGGTTATAATACTTAAATATGGAGAATAATAAGAAGAAACTGTATAATGAGCTCTTCTTCTCCGGCCTGGAAAAAGAAGAATTCCAAGAGATTCTTCCCGCGCTGAGAGACCAGAACTATGAGACCTGGCGGATGGTGGCATCCGTGCTTTTCCCTGTGTTTTTAGGTCTCTTCATTCTGTCGTTTTTTAACAGAATCTTCATGCCGAGCCGCTGGCTTTATTTTATCTCGGCCCTGCTGCACCTGGCCATAGTCATCTACTTTATCGGGTTCAAAGGCGCCAACAGAAAGGCTGCCAACATTCTTTCTTTTGTCGGGGCCCTGTCGATGTATGTCTTCGGCATCGTTCTCAGCACCTTCAATTCCCCGAACGAGGTGGCGGTAACCTTCTTCGTGCTGCAGCTCGCGGTTCCGCTTGTTACAATGTCCCAGCCGATTGCTTCGGACCTTTTCATCGTGCTCGGCACGGCCGCCTTCTGCATCTGTGCCTTTGCGGCCAAACCCGCCGCTCTTGCGGAAGAGGACAGCTACAATGCCGTGATTTTCATGCTGGTTACCATCATAGCCAACCACCACATACAGAAGACAAACACAACCAGCAAGCATCTGCAGCTCGTTCTGAACCGGGAAGCGGAAGAAGCGATTGCCCATGCCAACATGGACGAACTGACCGGCGTAAGAAGCCGGCATGCCTATACCATCGCCAAAGAAGCCATGAACAACGATATCAGCTTCCATCTGGCCGGGAATTTCGCCGTGGGTATTTTCGATATCAACGGTCTTAAGGACTGCAACGACAGACTTGGCCATACCGCCGGAGACAGGCTGATTAAAGATGTGGCCGAACTTCTCAACAGCACGTTTAAATACAGCCAGATATTCCGTGTCGGGGGAGATGAATTCATTGTCTTCTTCAGAGGGTATGATTATGTAAACCGAAAGGAACTGATGCAGAAGGTTTACGACATTTCGGCCCAGAACATTCTGACGGACGGGCCGTCGGCAGCCGGAGGCCTCGGCGAACTGGAAGAGGAAGACCGTTCGGTACAGGATGCCATCAACCGGGCGGACGAAATGATGTATCGCCAGAAAGAACAACTGAAAAGTATGAAAACCGCTGAATAAGCGGTTTTTCTTTTTTTATTCATATTTTATTTATACATTGTCTTGCTTTTTCTGCTATAACTATCAGCATGGGTAACAGCAGGCAGACAATGGGATATCGGCTTTTTAAGAAGCTCAAGGGCTATAAGGAGATGTTTGTTCAGAGAAAGGACTACAAGTTCTTCACATGCCCTTACTGCAGGGCCATGCTGCGTGTGCCCAGAGGCAGAGGCAAGATTAAAATTGTCTGCAAAAAATGCGGATCTTCTTTCATAGGAAAGTCATAAAATGTTCGGTTATCTGATTGCATCGGCCGGGAACCTTACGGAGCCGGAACTGAAAAGATACAAGGCCTGTTACTGCGGCCTGTGCCGTTCGCTCAAGGCGAGACACGGGGAGCTGAGCCGGTTCACACTGAACTATGATATGACTTTTCTTGTTTTATTGCTGGAATCGCTCTATGAACCGGTGGAGTCATTCGGCTGCGACCGGTGTATTGCCCACCCTAGACAGAAAAGGGACTGGTTCCGGAGCGACATATCCGACTATGCGGCCGATATGAACGTGGCGCTCAGCTATCTGAAGTGTCTCGACAACTGGCAGGATGAAGGCAATCCGGCGGGGCTTCTGGAAGCCAGGGCGCTGAAAAAGGCCTATCTCGAAATTAAGCAGAGACATCCGAAGCAGGTCGCCGCGATGGAACAGGGCATTTTTGAACTGAATGCGCTCGAGAAGGCAAATGTTGAGGACGCCGATGCGGCCGCGGCAAGCTTCGGTCATTTGATGGGAGCCGTGTTCGCCTATAGGGAAGACCGCTGGACGCCGACTCTCTATGCCATGGGAGACAATCTCGGCCGGTTCATCTATATCATGGATGCCGTTATCGACCTGGACGCCGATACGAGAAACAACTGCTACAACCCTTTCCGGCGGTATTACGGGCAGGATAAGACGGAACTGTATCTGAGCATTTTGAAGATTTTCCTTTCGGAAACCGTCAGAGAGTTTGACAGTCTGCCGCTGGTTCAGGATGTTTCGATATTAAAAAATATACTTTGCTCCGGCTTGTGGAGCAGATTTGAGGCAAAATATGGACCCTTACAAAGTCCTGGGAGTCAGCCCGCAGGCGACTGACGAGGAAATCAAAAAAGCATACCGGGAACTCAGCAAGAAGTATCATCCGGACCTGAACCCGGGGGATGAAAAGGCCGCCGAGAAGATGCGCGAAATCAACGCGGCATATGACATGATACAGAAGGGCTACCGTCCCGGCTCGTCCTATTCCTACGGATACAGCCAGAATAACACGGATTACGGCTATCACGGGGCCGAGTGGTACTACGCCAGAGCCTGTGAAGCCGCTTCCATGGGCAACCGCATCCAGGCTCTGCAGTATGCAAACCGCGCCTGCGAACTGGATCCTTATAATCAGGATTACAGGAGACTGTATGAGGAACTGAAGGCCCAGGGCAATTATTACGATAATTACACCGTGAAATACAACTCCGGTCTGAATGCCGACAGGCTCTGCCTGACGCTGTGCGCTTTGAATGCCTGCTCTCTTTCAATGTGCGGAACACCCATTATTTGCTGTTAAACAAGGGTATAATTTGTCTCTTTTGACTAAACTCTATTGCAATTTGTATAAAAAAGGGGTATAGTCTTCTGTGCAATATTTCTAAGTTTTGAAAAAGGGGCACAGAAGTATGTCCGAGAAATTATTTCAGAATGCTATAAACCAGATGAAGGGCGCGCTCAGCGTCACGGTCGGCGTGGTTGACGACAGAGGTGTTATTGTCGCTTCGTCGGACATTTCCCAGATAGGCATAAATATGGATCAGTTCTCCGCAGATGCCGTTCCCGAAGAGTCGGACGGGACTTTTGTATTGGGAGACAGAACCTTCAAGCTGATTGATAACGAGAGCACCTCGTTCGAGTATGCCGCCTTTGTGGAAGGCACGGGTGCATCGGCAGAGTCTCTCTGCTCCATTGTGAGCGTTACTTTCAAAGAGGCGAAGATCAATTACGATGCCAAGCATAACAAGGCTGCCTTTGTAAAGAACATCATTTCGGACAATATCCTTCCCGGGGATGTCTACGTTCGCGCCAAGGAGCTCCATTTTGTAACGGACGATCCGCGCAGCTGCATCCTCGTCAGACAGAAGGACACCAATGAGATTGCCGCCGTGGAAGTCATACAGCGGCTTTTCCCGGACAGACAGAATGATTTCGTCCTGAGCATCAATGAAAAGGACGTCGTTGTCATCAAGCTGCTGAAAACGAAGGACGAAAGGGAAGAGGTCCTCAAGACGGCCAAGCTGATTGAAAAGACGCTTTCCGAGGAGTTGGGAATCGAATGCGTCATCGGCATTTCCACCGTGGCAAGGCATCTCCGCGAACTGGCGGACCGTTATAAGGAATCGCAGGTTGCCATCGACGTCGGCAGCATATTCGATGCGGAGAGCAGCATCATCCGCTACGACAGCCTTGGGCTCGGCAGAATCATCTACCAGCTGCCCACGACCCTTTGCGAAATGTTTCTCAACGAAGTATTCAAGAGAAACCCGATTGAGGCGCTTGACGACGATACGCTCGACACCATCAATAAATTCTTTGAAAATAATCTGAATGTTTCCGAGACTTCCAGAAAGCTCTATGTTCACAGGAACACGCTTGTCTACCG
>JAZUEY010000002.1:0-58845 GCA_045640405.1 Candidatus Limivicinus sp. | reverse complement strand
CCGACGGCCCCGATAGACAGCATGCAGGAGATTGAATTCATCCGAAAGCTGATTACCGGCATCGAGGACAGAGACTACCGGACCGTCTGCAACGAGATGCTGGACAGGCACATTGCCTCCTTCGGCAGAATACCGGCCGGGATTTCCGTGCACCACAGCTTTTTGAGCGGCCTTCTGATGCACACCGGGAACATGCTCCGCATTGCGGACTTTCTGGCCACGGAGATATACCCCTATGCGGTGGACCGCTCGCTGCTCCTGGCGGGAACGCTGCTGCACGACTTTGCCAAGGAGAGAGAATATGTGATAACCGAGCTCGGCCTGATGACCGACAGAACGGTGGAGGGCATGTTGCTGGGGCATCTTTACATGTGCGCCGAGGAAGTGGGCAGCGTCGGCATAGAGCTGGGAATACCGGATGAAAAGATAACGCTTCTGAAGCACCTGATTCTCTCGCACCACGGCGAGCCGGAGCACGGTGCGGCCGTGATTCCGTGCACGGCGGAGAGCGAACTGCTGAGTTACATCGACCTGATCGATTCGCGAATGGAAATCTACGCCGAGACCTTCGAAAAGCTGGACAAGGGCAAGGTGAGCGACAAAATCTGGGCCCTGGAAAAGAAAATATACAACCACGAATAAAAAATGACAGGCTATTTGGGTTAATTTGGTAATATTAAACACATAACCAGAATAATGAGGGACGTATATGAATAGAAATAGCTTATCACCAACGCTTGAAATTTTATCGGTGGTACAAGAAATCAGAACTGTTCTAAATACCGCTCGAGGCAATGTTGCGAAAGAGGTCAACAATGAACTGCTGATGACATACTGGAAAATCGGCGAGATTATTGTTCGGTATGAGCAGGATGATAAAATTCGTGCTACTTATGGTGAACAGACGCTGAAGCAGCTCTCAAAAGTTTTGACGCAGGAACTCGGTAAAGGTTTTTCCCGTTCAAATCTCCAGAATATGCGCTCTTTCTACTTGACTTATCAAAAATGCCAGACAGTGTCTGGCAAATTGAGCTGGTCGCACTATTGCGAGCTTCTCAGCGTTTCCGATCCGGATCGCCGCAGTTTCTATGAGAAAGAAGCTATCAATGCAGGATGGTCTGTTCGTGAACTGAAACGGCAGATTGAAAGTTCATTGTTTGAACGATTACTCCTTTCAAAAGGTGATATCAACAAAAATACAGTACTATCATTAGCTGAAAACGGAGCAGAAATATTCGAGCCTTCAGATATCATACGCGATCCGTATGTTTTTGAATTCCTTGGACTTCCGGAGGACAAACCAGTTTTGGAAAGTGATTTGGAAGAGGCGCTGGTGCGCCAAATCGAAAAATTTCTTTTGGAACTGGGACGCGGTTTCATGTTTGTCGGGACACAGCAGCGAATTACCATTGACAACGAGCACTACTATGCTGATATGGTTTTCTATAACAAAATCCTGCGAGCGTATGTCATCATTGAATTGAAAACAAGAAAGCTAATGCCGTCAGCGGTCGGTCAACTCAATATGTATTTGAATTATTATGCCTCCGAGGTAAACGATCCAGACGACAATCCCCCTATCGGAATCATTCTATGCACGGACAAAGATTCTGTTGCTGCAGAGTATGCACTTGGAGGACTGAGCAACAATATCTTTTCATCCCGCTATGTGCTCTACATGCCGGACAAGGAACAATTGGTTGCGCAGGTGGAGGTTGTACTCCAAAAATGGCATAATGAGGAAAACTACTTGGACGAATAAGTAGCACAGACAGAATACAAAAAATGGAAACGAAATGCTCCCTTTATGATTGACAGAAAAACTTCTGAACATAAAGGGAGCTTTTCTATATACAAATGTCAAGTCCAGGAAAACTGTGTTTATCTATAAAAGGTTGGGTTTTCTGTACGCTCAAGAAGATAGTCTATAGATACATTGAAATAATCTGCAAAGAGAATAAGGGTGTTATAATCTGCTTCTCTTGATCCGGTTTCATAACGGCTTATACTGTTTTGATTCAGCCCCAAATCCATAGATAGTTTTAGTTGCGTAATATTACGTTTTTCGCGCAATTCCTTTAGCCTCAAGTGACCAACTCCTTGACGCAATAATACCGAATTGGTATAATCAAAATATCCCAATTTGGTATATTAAGGCCTATTTAAAGCGAAAACAGAAGCAGCTTGCTTTACAAGGAGGGGAGAGCAGAATTGCCAATTCAGGAAATCATAAAATACGAAGGTGACAACACAACTTTTATATGGAAGCATCCCAGTGAAGATTTCAATACTGCCTCGCAGTTAATTGTCCACGAATCACAGGAAGCAATTTTCTATGCGAACGGACAAGCACTGGATTTGTTTGGTCCCGGGCGCTATACGCTGGATACGGAGAATATTCCTATAATTAAAAGGATTACCAACATTCCAACCGGTGGTATTTCTCCGTTCCACTGTGAAGTATATTTTATCAATAAAACAGAGCAGATGGCGATAAAGTGGGGAACAGACAGTAAAGTACAATACATTGAACCAACGTATAAGTTTCCTATTTCAATAGGTGCTAGCGGTGAAATGTCGCTTTCTGTTGCGGATTCCCGGAAACTACTCATTCGTCTGGTTGGTACAGAGCGGATACTGGAAAGGAATCAACTATCAACGTTTTTCCGGGCATTTCTAATGACAAGGGTCAAAACCTATATAGCTCAGGAAATGCGAACAAGCGCAATAAATATTTTCGAGATTGATGAAAGATTGGAAGTTTTTTCTGCAGCAATCAAAGAAAAGCTGTTTGACGATTTCTTGGATTACGGTGTAAACCTAAATCACTTTTTTATTACAACGATTGTAAAACCGGATGGCGATTCACAGTATGAGAGGTTCAAAGACCTCCATTTCCGGCAGTACGCTGATATAGCAGAGGCAGAGCTACAGCAAAGAGTCGGCATCATTGAGCAGCAAACTAAAGCACAGCAGATGATAATTGAAGCTCAAGGAATTGCCCAAAAGCGAGCAACCGAAGGATATACATATCAGCAGGAGCGTGGATTTGATGTCGCGGAGGGTGCTGCCAAAAACGAAGGTGGCGGAAATCTTGCTAATATGGGAATAGGACTTGGTATGATGGCTGGGATTGGGAGTACCGTCGGTGGTGCAGTAACTGGCGCAGTGAGCAATGCTTTCGCAGGGACGAGTCTAGGACAGCCACTTGTTGGGAATCGCTTTTGTGACCAATGTGGTGCTGAACTATCGTCGGATGCCGCTTTTTGTGATAACTGCGGCGCACCGCAATCCTCTCCGGACATCTGCACTAAGTGCGGTTTCAAATTCATAAAACCCGGAAAATTCTGCCCAAAATGCGGAACGAAAAGGGAAGGCTGATAATGAAAATCGAGAAATCAGCATATTTGATATTGGCAATAATATTTGCAGTATTTAACGTTATTGCCCTTCTTATTCCAGTTGAAAGAGCGACTTCTTTTTGGGCAGCTTTCGTTTTCACGGATATAGCATTTTTTATTCAGCCAGTAATTTGGTCAATAGCCCTTAGAAAAGCAGAAACCCTTAAAGCCAAGTTTTTGGGAATCCCAATCTTACACTTAGGCACGGTATATTTGATTTTCCAGCTTATTGCCTTTTCGGTTATATGTGCTATTCCCGTAGAAGCCTGGCTCTCAATAGTCATTGGTATCATTCTCCTCGGCTTCGCACTAATAGGTGTCGTTGCTGCGAATTTCAGTAAAAAGGTTATTGCTGATACCGACGAGAAAGTCAACGGAAAAGTATCTTATATTAAGGCACTTCAAGCTGAAATGGAACTGATTTCTGATTCAGAAATTCCGCCTGAAATCAAGAAGGCTCTGCAAAAACTAACGGAAGCAATACGGTACAGCGATCCGATGAGTGACGATTCGTTGATAGATATTGAAAAAACGATTACTGAAAAAGTCAGTGAATTAAAATTAACAGGTGATAAAGCACCACTGATATCCGAGATTTCCAATCTTATTGTTGAACGCAATAAAAAATGCAAATTATTAAAATAAAACTTGGAGGGAATATAAATGAAACAAATTGTATGTGAAATGTGCGGGGGCACTGAATTAATTAAAGAGGATGGCGTATTTGTCTGTCAAAGTTGCGGAATGAAATATTCGCTTGAAGAAGCACGGAAAATGATGATTGAGGGTACTGTCGACGTTCAAGGTACTGTAAAAGTTGATAATAGTGCTTTTGTTCAGAAGTATCTTGCAAATGCTCGCCGTGCAAAAGAAAAAGAAGACTGGGAAGAAACTGAAAAATATTATAATATGGTCGAACAGAACGACCCTGATAATATTGAAGCTATTTTCTATAGTGCATACGGTAAAGCAAAAACCGCTCTTACAGATAGTGATGTATATAAACGTGCTGCCGTATTTAAGGTGCTAACAAACTGTATTTCTGTTGTTGATGATCATTATAAGCAAGAACGCAAGGAAGAAAATGAGGCGGCTATAAAATCTATGGCAATAGACCTAGGTAAAATGGTTTGTAGCAATTTCGTTTTTACTGAATGGAAGAATGGATACGGCACTGTTACGAAGACCAATAAAGGTGAAACAATCTCTATGTTTGGAGGACTACTTAGCGCATTTAAAAACACCTTGGACAATATCCAAAGAATTGATGACCAGCCATATCTTCATGAAGCCGCTATTTCTCTTTATAGAACGGCCATGGCAACAGATTACTGGAAAAAGGATTTTCTTCAGAACTGGATTGACGAAGAAAAGCATGAATTAGAGCAAATCAAGAATAGATTAATTAGCAATTATTGGATTGAACATGTTGATGAGAAAAAAACATTGGACGATGAAAAGAATGTGCTTGAAACTCAAATTAAATCTCTCGAATCTCAAATTGCCAGCCTTCCAGAATCCAGCTTGGTCGATGGATTAACAGCTACTATTGATAAGCTCAAAGCGCAACAGGATGCACTTGGTATGCTTAAGCTGAAAGAAAGAAGAGCAATTCAAGATCAGATTAATCCAATAAATGACCAGTTGACGAAGGCGTATGAATCAAAAGCAAGAGCGGTTAAACCGTATAATGAACAGATTGATGCAATTAAGGCAAAAATATCCGATATCGAAAAGAAACTTAGATTAGGATATGATTTTGATGACATTGATGACAATAATCAAAAGCCCAAATATGAGTGTAGCAATTGTGGCTTTAAAGGCGGATGGTATTCTGAGTGCCCAAAATGTGGTGCCCAGGGAGCGATGGTAAAAATTTAAGTAATCAGGAGCAATTTATATAAGAAAACGCTTTCAAAAATCTTTCTTTCTTAATATATTTATCCAAATAGTCAGTTAGGATACCAAAAACGAGATCATTCGGGGAAAACGCCACTTTGGGCAAAAACCCCGAATGGACTCTTTCTTTACATTG
The DNA here is from genome assembly GCA_045640405.1 of Candidatus Limivicinus sp. GTDB lineage: Bacteria > Bacillota > Clostridia > Oscillospirales > Oscillospiraceae > Limivicinus. Next base: position 53,409 of record JAZUEY010000002.1, on the reverse strand, counting down.
CACAGTATACTCTATTCGAGAAAATTGTCGTTTCGGCAATAATCCCGAATATTATAAGAGACACCGCATCGTGCGGTGTCTCTTTCCTTTATAATATCAGTTAACGTCTTCGATGACGCGCGTCGGGGGCGACTCGAGAATTTCGGGGTGGGCGAAGATGTAGCGCAGAGCCTGCAGGAACTGCGAATAATAATGCCCGTCGACCGTGCGCTCGTCGAGAACAAACTTGCAGTCGATATACTTGTTGTCTTCCATCTCGCCGTGGCGGTTGAGTTCATACTTGTGGTGCTTGGCACCGAAGGCGATGAAGACCGGCAGTGTACCGAAATTGTAGATGTGGTGGTAAATAGGCCCGATGCGGAGAGAACCGAGGTCTGTAATAATCATCGAACCGTGGAAGGGACTGGCATCGAGAAGCTTCTGGGGGATGATGCCGAAGTAATCCATGACCTTCAGAAGCCAGATGACGAAACGGAGGAGGAAGCGCGGCAGCTTGCTGAGAGCATTGGCCACATCCTCGGTGTTGTTGGTGCCGTCGTCCGTCTTGATCTCATTAATTTTCTGCTCCATTTTGCGGTAAACGTCAAAAATGGTGTCGGTAGGCTCGAAGACAACCTTGATGGTGGTTTCGTTTCCGTCGATGGAGACGCTGCGCTTGACCGCCATGACAACCTCAATGTTGTTGCGGGCGTAGATTCTTCTGCCGACGACAAAGCGGTTTACACCGGGCAGCATGGAGATACAGCGGATGTAGGCCGCAATCATAAAATGCAGGAAACCGATGCCCTTGTAGCCGGCCACGCGCTCGCGGCGGAGGCATTTGTCAACCGAGTCGACTGGGAAGGATTCTTCATAGAAATTCTGGGCATCGCTGCGCTCGGGCATGATATAGGGGATAAACTTGTTGAATGCCGGGAGGGAACGAAGAAGGCGACCTTCTTTTCTGTCTCCCGAACGGCGTCCGGTACGTTTTGCCATTTCAGTTCTCCTTTAACAGTTTGCGTATGTCATCGCCCTCAAAAGACAGAACGGAGTAGCAGCCTTCTATGCGGGAGCAAATGGCGGGCGTGTAACGCTTTTCGAGTTCTCTTGTCGAGAGATTCGTGTTGATGACGGTGATTTTGCGGTTGTTGATGCGGGTGTTGATGAGATTGTACAGCGCACTGACAACGGCAGGCGTAGCGAACTCGCTGCCCAGGTCGTCAAGAATCATCAGGTCGCAGCTGAGCATGGAGCTGACGGCGGAAGCGGCGGCCTCCTGCTCGGCATCCCTTGCAAACTGCTGCTTTTCAAACAGAGAGAGGCAGTTGATGGCGGTGTCGTAAACAATGGAGTAGCCGCGGTTTGCCAGTTCTCTCGCCATGCAGGCGGAGAGAAAGGTCTTCCCCAGCCCCGGAGGACCGGAGAGCAGAAGATTACCGACATCCGGGAAGTACTGCACAAACTCCTCGCAGAGGGATTTTACTTTGGCCATGTGGTCACGGCTTTTGGCGGGGTAGAGAGTGAGATTGAATTTTTCAAAGGACTCGTCCCCGTTCCGAAGAAGCGAGCTGAGCTCGGCCGTGAGCTCCTCGTTATAGAGCTTTTCGAGGCAGGAACAGATGCCGCCGCTGTCATTACCGGTATCTTTGCACTTCGGGCAGGTGAAGATTTCATCCAGCCAGTCGGCCGGGAAGCCGTTGGCAAGAAGAAGCGACTTCTTTTCCTCCTGCAGGGCGCGGTTCTTCGAGCGGATCTGCCCGGCCGCCTCGGCAAAGGCGCTGCCCTCCAGAGAGAGGGAGCGGGCAATGCCGCACATGTTTTGAAGTATTTCCTTGTCCGTCTGTTCTATTTCGGGAACACGGCTGTAGACCGTATCGCGGCGCAGCTGCTGCTGGGCCTGGTTCGCTTCGCGCCGGTCCGCCAGACGGGCACGGGCACGGGCGAGAATTTTGCGGTTATATGCCATTATTTTCCATTCTTTCTGATCGTATCCGGCAGGGCGGATATGCTGCCGGCGCTTTCATTTTCACGGTTGCCGGCGAGAAGCCCCTCCAGCACGGTGTTCATGTATTTCCAGGCGAGTTTGCCGGTTTTTTCAAAGGTGATGCCGTAGGCCTGCTCGATAAGATCGTCGCTGCAGTTCTTTTCAATCCAGGAGTCGATGATGGCCGTGATGTTGGAAGGAACTTTGTCGTGTATGCCGAGAATCTTGAGAATCTGGGCTTCGCGCTCTCTCATGCGCATGGCGTACTCGGCAAATTCCTCGGCCTGTTCCACATCGGTAATGCCGCGGTTGACCCACTCGTACGCCTTGGTCTGCACAAAATGCATGGTGAGGCGCCTGTCGCTGACATGACGGCAGTGGTTGATGAGGACGAATATGACGTCCGCCCCCAGACCGAGACCGTTGTAGATGTTGAGAAGCTTGCCCATGTCGTCCTTGGTGAGAACACGGCCAAAGGCCTGCTCGGCATAATCGAGAACGGCCCGGAAGCCGCGGTCCTCCGCGGCGCGCTTAAGATCCTCGGCCGTATACTGCGGGGCCTCCTCGGCCGGCTGGGGAACCGCCTTTGCAGCCTTTTTCTCGGGAAGGATGCCGCAGATGCTGAGCTTTTCATAGGCTTCGTTCACACGCTGCATCGTCATGCACAGGTCTTTGGCGGCGGCATTCAGGTCGTGCGAATTCCGGCGCTTCATCCAGATGTACAGCAAGGTCATGTCCCCGTCGTGGGCCTGTATTAACTTGTCTGCTACATCGTTGGAAGACAAATGTGAACCTCGTGTGAATTGTATTTGGTGAATTATTATATCATTAAAAATGGCTTGTCGCAACAATTTGGGAGTGCTATAATACCATAGATATTTTATTATAATAGATAGAGTGCGCGCTGCACTGAATTCAGCCGGCAGACCCTGCCGGAACGGGTAAAAAAGGAAGCAATATGTTAGAGCTGTTATCACCGGCCGGAAGTCCGGAATCCGTCATCGCGGCCGTCCAGAACGGGGCGGATGCGGTCTATTTCGGCTTCGGCAATTATAATGCAAGACGCGGTGCCAAGAACTTCACAGGCGAAGAGTTTGAAAAGGCTGTTCGTTACTGCCGCATACGCGGATGCAAGACATATCTGACGCTCAACACCCTGGTCAGCGACCGCGAGATTGAAGACGCGGTCCGTTTTTCCCGCATGGCAGAGAAGGCCGGAGCCGACGGAATCATCATTCAGGACGTCGGCCTGATAAGCGTGCTGAAGCAGGCCGTGCCGGACATGCCGCTCCACGGGAGCACGCAGATGAGCGTGCATAATCTCGCCGGGGCTCAGGCAGCTGCCGAAATGGGATTGCAGCGAATCGTTCTGGCGAGGGAACTCAGTCTGGAACAGATCCGCTTCATCAGCGAGAACTGCGGGATTGAAACGGAAATCTTCGTACACGGAGCGCTCTGCTTCTGCCACTCGGGCCAGTGCTACATGTCGGCTCTCATCGGCAGAAGAAGCGGAAACCGCGGCATGTGCGCCCAGCCCTGCCGCATGCAGTATTCCCTGGGCGGCAGATCGGACGATTACCCGATGAGCCTGAAGGACAACTGCCTGGTTGACAGACTGGCCGAAATCGAACAGGCGGGTGTCGCCTGCATCAAGATAGAGGGGCGCATGAAGCGCCCGGAGTACACCGCCATCGTGACGGGCATTTACTCCAAGGCACTGAAGGAAAACAGAGCACCGACGGCCGAGGAACTCGACATGCTGGAGACGGCCTTTTCCCGGAACGGTTTTACCCAGGGTTACTTTAACGGGGACAAGAAGGACATGTTCGGTGTCCGGGGCGAACCGGCGGATGATGCGGAAAAGCTCTTTGACGAGGCCCGCAGAGCCTATGCCGACGGGGAGCTGAGAAGAGTGCCTCTGCATTTCTATACCGTTGTGGAAGCGGGGAAGCCCGTACGGGCGGCCGCTTTCGACGATGACGGGAACAAGGTGACCGCGGAGGGGCCGGTTCCGGAGGAGGCCAGGACAAAGGGCCTTACCGAAAGCTATGTGACCGACCAGATGTTTAAAACCGGCGGAACCCCATACAATGTTGTGGAAAACAGAGCCAAGGTCGACGCGGGGCTCTACTGCTCGGCGTCCGACATCAACGAGCTGAGAAGAACGCTGATTTCTTCCATCAGCGAGGAGAGAGCCGCAGCTCCGGCCTTCCGCACGGGCAGGATTCCGGCCATGCCGGAAAACATCAAGGCCTTCAGGGACCCTTATTTTATATTCCAGATTACAAACAGCGAGCAGCTGTGCAACGAACTCGCCGAGCTGAAGCCGGCCTATCTCTATGCTCCCGTTGAAGTCCTTCTGGAGGACTTCTCCCGCACGGAGCCTTTCACGGCCAACGGGACCAAAATCGTTGCGGTGCTGCCGCGAGTTATTAACGACGCCCAGGTGCAGGACATCAGCGGCAAGCTGAAGGAGCTGCGCGCCAAGGGAGTCGACGAGGCGCTCTGCGGCAATCTCGGCCACGTGTTCCTGGCAAGGGCTGCCGGCATGCAGGTACGCGGCGACTTCGGGCTGAATGTTTTCAACTCCTATTCGCTTCAGGTGCTGAAAAATGCGGGCTTCCTGTCGGCAACGGCCTCTTTCGAGATGCGCATCACGCAGATTCGCGACCTCGCAAAGCCGATAGACACGGAGATGATTGTATACGGCCGGCTGCCGCTGATGGTATCCGACCAGTGCATCATAAAGGAGAGCTCGGGCCGCTGTTCCTGCCAGGTTCCGGTGCAGATGTCCGACAGAATGGGCAGTGTTTTCCCGGTTATCAAGGAATACGGCTGCCGGAACGTCATACTCAATGCGCACAAGCTGTATCTGGCCGACAAGAAGGAGGACCTGTATTCCGCGGGCCTTTGGGGGCTGAGAATGCTGTTTACGACCGAAAGCGCCAGAGAGTGTGCCGAAGTGGCCAAAGGTTACATGGGGCTTTCGGATTACAGACCGAACGTGCTTACGAGAGGTCTTTACTACAGAGGTGTTGACTGATGAAAATCATTCTTGCATCGGGTTCCCCGAGACGCAGAGAACTGCTTTCGATGATAGGGCTGGATTTCGAGGTCATTCCCTCCGAAAACGATGAAATCGTTCCGGCAGGGCTCACACCGGCACAGACCGTTGAATTCCTGGCACGCAGCAAGGCGGAGGACGTCGGAAAGAAGGTTCCGGACGGAGACCGCATCATTCTTGCGGCGGATACCATCGTGTACATGGACGGGAAGATTCTCGGAAAACCCGCGGATGCCGCGGATGCCTGCCGCATGCTCCGGGAGCTTTCCGGCAGAACGCACGAGGTCTATACCGGCGTGTGCATAAACGGCGAATGCGACCACGTGAAGACGGAGGTCACTTTCCGGGAACTCGGCGATGAGGAGATTGAGGCCTATGTGGCCACGGGTGAACCTCTGGACAAGGCCGGTGCCTACGGTGCCCAGGGAAAAGGGGCGCTGCTTGTGGAAAAGATAAACGGTGATTTCTTCAATGTGATGGGGCTGCCCATCAGCAGAGTATGCCAAATGCTGAAATCACAGGGAGTAAAAGTTATTTGAAAGAATACCTGAAGAAAAACGGAATACGTCTCGGTCTGATTGTGCTGGCCGTTGTGCTGATTATCGGCCTTGCCAGCATAGCCCGGGGCGGAAAGATAGGTTTCGCGCACAACGTGACCGGCATCGTGGAAGGCCCCGTAAAAAAGGTCCTGAGTTCTACGGTCAACTGGTTCGATACGATTTACGGCTACCTTTTCGAGTATGACCAGCTGCAGGCGGAGAACGAATCCCTGCGCTCGCAGCTCGCCGATGCCCAGGAATCTGCCAGAAAGGGCATTGCGGCAACGGAGGAGAATGCAAGGCTCAGAAAGCTGCTGGAACTGAAAGAGGAACACATGGACTATGTCCTCGAATCCACGAAGGTCGTTCTTTGGTCTTCCTCCAACTGGTCCTCCTCGTTCACCATTTCCAAGGGCGAATCCTCCGGCATAGAGGTGGGCGACCCGGTCATTACGGAGTACGGCGTGCTCGTGGGCCAGGTTACGGAAGTCGGTACGACCTGGGCGACGGTTTCCACGCTGCTGGACGTTGACATGTCGGTCGGCGCCTTCGTGGGCGAGACACAGGCCTCCGGAATGGTGGTCGGCGAATACTCGTTCATGAAGAAGAAACTGGCCAAACTGAGCTATCTCGCCGAGGGCGCGCAGATATTCGTCGGAGACGACGTGGTTACCTCCGGTTCCGGCGGTGCCTTCCCGGAAGGGCTTGTCATAGGCACCCTGACGGCCGTCAAGACAGAGTCCGGCGGACAGCTGGAATACGGCATTATCGAACCCACTGTGAAATACGACTCACTGGTGCAGGTTTTTGTCATAAAAGATTTTGAGTATGTGGAGTAAAGCTTGAGAGAACTTCTCGGCCAACTGTATATTAAGCGAATTCTGAAGTATGCGCTGTTCCTGTTCCTGGCACTGGTTGCCCAGAACATGCTGTTCACGCAGCTGAAGATATTCGGGGAACGCCCGCTGGTTCTGCCGGCCGTGGCGGTTGCCGTCGGGATGTTCGCAAGACCGGGAGAGGCGGTGGCCTTTTCGCTGCTGATGGGCATTTTTGCCGACATGGCATTTATCGAAAACACGGTTCTGTTTTCGGTTCTGTTTCCGGCGATTGCCTTCGGTTCCGGATTCGCGGCCCAGTTTTTCATCAACAGACGGTTCTTCGCCTTTATGCTGATGGCGCTTGCCGCAGAGCTTTTCACGGCGGCGGTGCAGATGCTGTTCGCCTGGGTCGGAAGCGGCGCGTGGTCGAACGAACTGCTGAAAACGGTGGTGGTCCAGGCTCTCTGGTCTATGCCGTTTGCCGTGCTGGCCTATTTCCCGCCGGCCAAGTGGATAGAATGACGGGGTATTGGGAATGTATAAACTGATTAAACCCGGAAGAGTCGTGGCTTTGGCTGTCATCTTTGCCGTTATCATGCTCGTGTATCTGGTCTTCCTCTATAATCTGCAGATTATCCAGGGCGAGAAATACTACCACCGGAACGAGGAGATACAGCAGGAGACAAAGGCCGTGACCGCAGCCCGAGGGAACATTATGGACCGGTACGGGCGCATTCTTGTTTCGAACAAGGAATGTTACAACATAAAAGTGGACACCACCAAGCTGTTTGCCGGGGATGACCCGAACGCGGTCATTCTGGAGCTGGTTGACATGGTGGCGAGTTACGGAGACCAGTATACGGACGATCTCCCGATTACAAGGGAACCCCCCTTCGATTACGACCCGAACATGACGGAAATCCAGAAGACGATGCTGGAGGCCTATCTGAAGGATAAAAACGACAGCCTGCCGGAAAACCCGACGGCGGTCGACCTGATGAGCTACATGCGCACCCGTTACGACATCGACAACAGCTATTCCGCCGAACAGATGCGAATCATCGCCGGCGTGCGATACTCCATCAATGTGCGCTATGCTATCAACACCGCGGACTACATTTTCGTGGAAGACGCGTCCATGGAGCTGATTTCTTCCATCATGGAGAACAAGCTGACGGGCATTGAGGTCTCGAGAGCCTATACGAGAGACTACAGCACGGAATATGCCGCACACCTGCTCGGCTATGTCGGTCTCATGAACCAGGAGGAGTACGAGCAGTACTCGCTGAAGAAATATGCAACCGACTCGTATGTCGGTAAGGACGGCGTCGAATATACCTTTGAGGAATATCTGCACGGAGCCGACGGCGAGGTGCAGGAGACGAGAAACAGCGCCGGCACGATTCTTTCAACGGTCTATACGGAGGAACCGACGCCCGGCGACCACATCTATCTCACGATAGACAAGATTCTCCAGGAACAGACCGAGCGTATTCTGGCAAACGGAATCGCGGGTCTGAAAAAGACGCGAGAGACCGAAATCGCGGAGTCAATTGCCCGAGGCGACTATGACTACGAGATGAAAAACGACATAACCGGCGCGGCGGTTGCGGTTGTGGACGTGAAGACCGGCGAACCGCTGGCCATCGCCAGCTGGCCGACCTACGACGTTTCGACGGTTATAGAGAACTTCAACGAACTGATGGAGGAAGAGAACAACCCGCTGTTCAACCGGGCACTCCTCGGTGCCTATGCTCCCGGTTCGTCGTTCAAACCCTGCACCGCCATTGCCAGCCTTACGGAAGGTGTTATCAACACCAAGGATGAAGTAAAATGCCAGGGCGTTTTCACCAAGTACGCGGCCGAAGGCTACGCGCCTGAATGCTGGATCTGGCAGCAGGGATACACACACCCGCTGGAGAACGTATCCACGGCTCTGAGAGACTCGTGCAACTACTTCTTCTATACCTGCGGCAATGACCTGGGCGTTGACCTGCTGGGCGAATATGCCCACAACTTCGGTCTCGGTGTTTCAACCGGCATCGAGCTGACGGAAACCGAAGGCAACATGTCCAACCGTGAAAACCACGTGGAGTACCAGGGAAGCGAGTGGCGTATCGGTGATACGCTGCAGGCCGCCATCGGCCAGTCCGACTCTATCTTCACGCCGCTGCAGCTGGCCGAGTACTGTGCCACGATTGCGAACAACGGAACGCGCCATTCGGCTTCGATTCTCAAGGCAATCCGAAGCTATGACTATGCCGAAAAGGTGTACGAGCGCGGAGAAGAGATTATGTCCGTTGTCGAATCCGACTCATGGAACTGGGACGCGGTGCACGACGGCATGTATCTGGTTCTGAACAGCCCGATGAACGAACAGAACTATCTGGAGTGGATAACCTGCCCCTGGACCTGCTGCGGCAAAACCGGAACGGCCCAGAAAGGCGAACACGTGGCAAACGACGCAATCTTCCTTTGCTACGGACCGATGAAAGACCCGCAGATTGCAATAGCCGTTGTTGTTGAAAGAGGCGGTGCGGGCGCTGCCGTGCAGTTTATTGCAAGGCAGATTATGGATGTTTACATCAACATCTGCTCTTACTCGGATTCGTCCGAGCGTGAAATGACTTTGCTTAAATAAATAGGAGACCTGTTTTATGAATATAGCTTTGATGGCACACGATGGAAAAAAGGAACTGATGGTTCAGTTCTGCATGGCTTACTGCGGCATTCTGGCAGAGCACAAAATCTGCGCAACGCATGTGACCGGGAAGCTCGTCGCCGAGGCGACGGGGCTGCCGATTACCCTCTACATGCACGCGGACCAGGGCGGTTCCCAGCAGATCGGCTCGAGAATCTCTCTCAACGAGATCGACCTCGTTCTGTTCTTCTGCGATCCGGCCAATCCCAAGGGTTTTGATGACATAACCAGAATAGAAAGGCTGTGCGACCAGTACCAGATTCCTTTCGCAACCAATGCGGCGACGGCCGAGGTTCTGGTTCAGGGCCTGAGACGCGGTGATCTCGACTGGAGAAACATCGTCAATCCTTCAAAGAATTAAGAGGTAAGCGAAATGGCAAAAGTACAGCCCAGAACACTTTCCGGCTTTATGGAACTGCTGCCGGCAGACCAGATGAAATTCGAGAACATGCTGTCGGTTCTGAAAGATACCTATTCCTCCTACGGCTTTACGCCGCTGGATACCCCGATTATCGAATCGTCGGAGGTCCTGCTTGCCAAGGGCGGCGGCGAGACGGAAAAACAGATATACCGCTTCACCAAGGGCGACAGCGACCTCTCCCTACGTTTTGACCTGACGGTGCCGCTTGCCAAGTATGTTGCGGCCAACTACGGCCAGCTGGCCTTTCCTTTCCGGCGCTACCAGATCGGCAAGGTCTACCGGGGCGAGCGTTCCCAGAGAGGGCGCTTCCGCGAATTCTATCAGGCGGACATCGACATTATTGGCGACGGTTCGCTGAACATCATGAACGAGGCCGAAATTCCGGCCATCATCTATGATACCTTTACAAAGCTGGGGCTGAAGAAGTTCACCATCCGCGTGAACAACCGGAAGATTCTCAACGGCTTCTACAGCATGAACGGCATGAGCGAAAAAGCCGGGGAAATCATGCGCACGGTGGATAAGCTCGACAAGATCGGCGAGGAAAAGGTCCGCCAGCTTCTGATAGACGAAGTGAAGATGCTCCCCTGCAAGAGCGACACCGTTCTGGAGTTCATGGCCATCAAGGGCAGCAACGAATACGTCATCCGCGCGTTGGAGCATTTCCGCGGTATGGACGAGACCTTTGACGAGGGCCTGGACGAGCTGCTCGCGGTTACGAAGTATCTGCGCGAATTCGGTGTTCCGGAAGAGAACTTCGCCATCGATCTGACGATTGCAAGAGGGCTTGACTATTACACAGGCACCGTCTACGAGACCATCATGACGGAGCACCCGGAAATCGGCTCGGTTTGCTCGGGCGGCCGGTATGACAATCTGGCCGAGTATTACACGGACAAGAAGCTGCCCGGAGTCGGCATCTCGATAGGGCTTACGAGGCTTTTCTATGTGCTGAACGAGCAGGGAATGCTCTCCGACGAAGTGATTACGGCACCCTGCGACGCCCTCGTGCTTCCCATGACGGACGATCTGGGCGCGGCGGTTTCCGCAGCAGCGCAGCTGAGAGCCGGCGGTGTGCGGACGCAACTCTTCATGGAGAACAAGAAGTTCAAGGCCAAACTGAGCTATGCGGACAGGCTGTCCGTTCCCTTTGCGGTCATCCTGGGCGAGGACGAAATCGCCGAGGGCAAGGTAGCCGTCAAGAACATGAAGACCGGCGAGCAGGAAAAGCTCACAGCAGCCGAGGCGGCCGTATTGATTAAGAATAAAACAACGGAAATGAATTCCGCGGCTATTATAGAGGATAAATGACATGATGCAGATGAGAACACACAATTGCAACGAGCTCCGCGCGGAAAACGCGGGCGAGCAGGTTAAAATCGTCGGCTGGATGGAAAACGTCCGTCTTGTCGGCAGCAATTTCGCCTTCGTGGTGGTGCGCGATTTTTACGGCACAACCCAGGTGGTTATCGAAAACGAGGAACTTCTCGCCAAGGTAAAGAGCATCAACAAGGAATCCACCATATCCGTTGAAGGTACGGTGCGCCTCCGCGAGAGCCCGAACCCCAAACAGGATACCGGCGACATCGAAATCGTTCCGGAAAAGATGGAAGTGCTCGGCAAGTGCCGCTACAACGAGCTTCCTTTTGAAATCAACAGAAGCCGCGACGCCGACGAGGCACAGAGACTGAAGTACCGTTATCTCGATTTGCGCAACCCCGAAGTCAAGAAGAACATCATCCTGCGCTGCAACGTGGTCGCGGCCATCCGCCAGGCCATGACGGAGCACGGATTCCTGGAAATTACCACACCGATTCTCACGGCTTCCTCCCCCGAGGGCGCCAGAGACTATCTGGTTCCGGCCAGAAAGCACCCCGGCAAGTTCTATGCCCTCCCGCAGGCACCGCAGCAGTTCAAACAGCTGCTCATGACCTCCGGGTTTGACAGATATTTCCAGATTGCCCCCTGCTTCCGTGACGAGGATGCCAGAGGCGACAGATCCCCCGGCGAGTTCTATCAGCTCGATATGGAAATGGCCTTTGCAACCCAGGAGGACGTATTCGCGGTTCTGGAAGACGTTCTGCCTCCGATATTTGCCAAGTACGGCAAGTATGACATTGCAAGCAGCGCTCCCTTCAAGAGAATCCCGTATCTCGAGAGCATGGAGAAGTACGGCTGCGACAAGCCGGATCTGCGCATAGACCTGACTGTCGAAGACATTACCGCGCACTGCAAGGGCACGGAATTCCCGGCCTTTGCCGAGGGCAACACGGTCAAGGCAATCGCCGTGAGCGACTGCAGTCTTACAAGAAAACAGATAGACCAGCTCTGCACCGATGTTGAAGTGCAGGCCGGTTTCAAGCCCTACTGGTTCCGGGTGGACGAAAACGGCGAGCTCGCCGGCGGCGTTGCAAAATTCTTTGCGGACCGCAAGGACGAAATTATCTCCGCCCTGAATCTCAAGCCCAATACCCTCGTCGGTGTTTGCGCCGGCAAGAAGGGCGAGGCCGTCAAGACGGCCGGCGTCATGCTGAAGATGCTCGGCAATGCCTGCCCGAACCACATGGACAAGGAACGCTATGAGTTCTGCTGGATTGTTGACTTCCCGATGTACGAAATCGGCGAGGAGAGCGGCGAGCTCGAATTCTGCCACAATCCGTTCTCGATGCCTTCCGGCGGACTGGATGTTCTGCTGAAGGCCGAAAAGGGCGAGGTAGACCCGCTTACCATTACGGCGGAACAGTACGACCTCGTCTGCAACGGCATCGAGCTTTCCTCCGGTGCCGTCCGAAATCATGATCCCGAAATCATGATCAAGGCTTTCGAAATGGTGAAGCTCGGCGAGGAGGACGTCAAGAAGAAGTTCCCCGCCATGTACAATGCATTCTGCTACGGGGCACCCCCTCATGCAGGCATAGCACCGGGAATCGACCGCATGGTCATGCTCCTCTCCGGCGAGGAGAGCATCCGCGAAGTCATTGCCTTCCCGATGAACAAAAACGCGATGGACATCATGATGAATGCGCCGTCCACCGTGGAACAGAAGCAGCTTGACGAGCTGCACATTGCCGTAACCGGCATCGATGAGTAACAGCAACCGGCTTGCAAAAATAAACAGTTTCGGGCTGGACGGCGTCAGCAGCTACCCGATAGACGTAGAGGTTTACATCGCAAGGGGCATGCCGCGGTTTGACATCGTCGGTCTGCCGGATGCGGCTGTGAAGGAGTCCCGGGAGAGAGTCAAGGCGGCCTACAAGAACAACCTGCCGAACGCCTTCCCCGTGAGCCACCTGATAGTCAACCTCGCGCCGGCCGACAAGAAGAAAATCGGTACCGTGTACGATCTGCCGGTGCTGATAGGCATTCTGGCGGCCGAAGGGAAGCTCGATGTGCCGGACGATGTGGCCTTCGTGGGAGAACTCTCCCTCAACGGAGAGCTGCGCCCTGTGAGCGGGACCCTGCCGATGGCCATCTGCGCCATGCGGAGCGGGATCAAAAAGTTCTTCGTTCCGGCGGAGAACGCCGGAGAGGCGGCCTTTGCGGACGGCGTGGAAGTCTACGGCGTGGAGTCGGTCACACAGCTGATGAAGCATCTCAGCGGTGAAGAAGCGATTGCAAAGACGCAGACGCCTACCGTCGACACCTCGGTGGATGCCGTTCTCGACTTCGCTGAAGTCAAGGGACAGGAAAACGTCAAGCGGGCCTGCGAAATCGCGGCCGCCGGCGGACACAACATCCTGCTTGTCGGGCCTCCGGGAGCCGGCAAGTCGATGATGGCCAAGCGCCTGCCCGGCATACTGCCGGACATGAGCCGCGAAGAGATGATACAGTCCACCGAAATCTATTCGGTTGCCGGGCTGACGTCCAAAGAACACCCGATTATTGCGCACAGGCCTTTCCGGTCACCGCACCACACGGTATCGGCGGCGGGGCTTTCGGGCGGAGGCAGTGTGCCGAGACCGGGAGAAATCAGCCTTTCGCATAACGGCGTGCTGTTTCTGGACGAGCTGCCGGAATTCCACAAGGATGCGCTGGAAATTCTGCGCCAGCCGCTGGAAGACGGCGAGGTGACGGTTTCCCGCGTTTCCGGGACACTCACGTTCCCGTCCCGTTTCATGCTGGTGTGTGCCATGAACCCCTGCAAATGCGGCTGGTACGGGCACCCGAGCGGGCGATGCAAATGCTCCGACAACGAGGTGAAGCGCTACCAGTCCCGGATATCCGGCCCGCTGCTTGACCGCATCGACCTGATGGTCGAGGTGCCGGCCCTGGAGTTTGACGAACTCAAGAGCCGCGAATATGCCGAAAAGAGCGAGGACATCAAAAAGCGCGTCAATGCGGCGAGAGCCATGCAGAGAAAGCGCTTTGAAAGCGAATCGGTTTGCAACGCAAACATCGGCTCCAAAGAGATAAGAACCTTCTGCGCGCTTTCGAAAGAGTGCGAGGACCTTATGAAGCAGGCCTTCGATGCACTCGGGCTGACCGCCAGAAGTTACGACAGAATCCTCCGCGTCGCCAGGACGATTGCCGACCTGGCCGGAGAGGAGAACATAGCCCCGGCTCACATAGCCGAGGCCATACAATACAGAACTTACGATTTCAAGGAATAAATGTTTAAGGGCTTTACGGACGCGACGGCAAGTTTCTTCTGGGACCTGCAGTTCAACAATGAAAGACCGTGGTTTCAGGAGCACCGGGATGCATTCGAAACCAATCTTAACCAACCCTTCAAGGAGCTCGGAAAGGATACCTTCGCCATCCTGCAGCAGCGTTATCCTCTCGGTGATTTCGAGCTGCACCTTTCCCGGATATACCGCGATGCCAGACGCCTTTTCGGGCGGGGACCCTACAAGGACAACCTCTGGTTCTCGATAAGAGACCCCAAAAACGGCGGAGCCGACCCTGCATTCTTCTTTGAGATAACACCGCGCGGGTGGTGCTTCGGAATGGGATTCTACAGTGCCCGAGCGCAGGAAATGGAAGCCTTCCGCAAAAGCATCGATGCCAATCCGGAGCGCTTCAGAAGACTTGCCGCTTCCGTTGGGCGTATGAAGGAATTCGTTCTCGAAGGTCCGGAATACAAGCGCCCGAAGGGCGATTACGGCAAGGTAATTAACGAATGGTACAACCGCAGATACGTCAGCCTCGTGTCGGAACACGATTACGATGACTGGCTGATGAGCGAAGATCTGCCGCAGAAACTGGCGGATGCTTTCGGAAAGCTGATGCCGATGTATGAATATCTGAATCAGTATACAAAAGAGATGGTATGAGCCTTAGTTCCCCGATATTCCTGTTCTGCTTTCTACCGCTGGTATTTCTGCTCAGCAGAGCGGGCAAAAACAATAAATACAGGAATATTCTGCTTGCCGCCGCAGGCCTGCTTTTCTATGCCTTCGGCAATCTGAAGGACCTGCCGGTTCTTCTGGTTTCGGTGGCGGCAAACTATGCTTTCGGGCTCCGGCTCATGACTTCGGAGAAGGGACGCAAGGCCACCGTTGCGCTGAGCGCGGTTTTCAACCTGGCTCTGCTGAGCTTCTATAAGTTCACGCCGCATGCCCTGCCGCTCGGCATATCCTTCTTTACCTTTTCGGGGCTCGGCTATGTAATCGATGTCTACAGGGACAGAGAACAGGGAACGAAAGACTTTTTGAAGCTCCTGCTGTTCATCTCCTTCTTCCCCAAACTGGTTGCGGGGCCGATTGTACAGTATAAGGACATCAGCGGCCAGATAGAGTGCCGCAGCTGCTCGCCGGAAAAAACGGAGAGCGGAATAAAGCGCTTTATCATCGGCCTTTCCAAGAAAATCCTTCTGGCGGGAACGATAGGAGCGGCAGTGGATGCCGTTTTCGGTTCGGCGGCGGGCGATGCACGCCTTGCCTGGATAGCCGCCATCGGCTACACACTGCAGATTTATTATGATTTTTCGGGCTACTCGGACATGGCCATCGGAATCAGCGCCATGTTCGGCTTTGCAATACCGGAGAACTTCCGCCATCCCTACGGGGCTTCTTCCGTCAAGGAATTCTGGAGGAAATGGCATATTTCCCTCAGTTCCTGGTTTAGGGACTATCTCTATATCCCTCTCGGCGGAAACCGGAAGGGAAAGGCGAGAACCGTCATCAACAAGATGCTGGTCTTTCTGGCAACGGGCATATGGCACGGTGCCTCCTGGACCTTCGTCTTCTGGGGCCTGGCACATGGGGTGCTCGCCTCGTGTGAGGACCTTGTGCCGATGAAGAAATGGCAGAGCAGCAAAGGCGGAAGAATCCTCTGCCGCATCTACACGCTTCTGGCGGTTATGCTGCTGTTTGTGATATTCCGAGCGGATTCTCTGACGCAGGGATTCGGGATTATCGGCGCCATGTTTACATTCCCGGTGACGGCGGATGCCAACCGGCTGATAGCGCAGAACCTGAACCCGGCCGTCCTTTTCGCAACCGCTGCGGCGGCCCTGCTTGCCGGCAATCTGCCGGAAAGAATCAGGCCCGGCAGGAACACGGGCCGTGTGCTGAGCCTTGTACTCCTTGTGCTTTGCATCTTTGCCATGGCCAAGGGAAATACGACACCTTTTATCTATGCGCAGTTCTAAAATATTTATTGCGACATTTCTGATAATATGCCTCGTTCCGTTTGTCTTCATGTTCTTTGTTCCGACGAAGGCGGCGGCAAACGAGATTCTGTCTCCCAAGCCGGCTTTTGGGGCGGACATGCTCTCGAAGACGGCGGATTACGTAGGTGACCGGTTCGCATTTCGGCAGACATTCGCCACAGCCTGGGCAAGGCTGAACGCGGTGCTGTTTCGCTCTTCCGCGGAAGGGCAGGTCATCCTCGGTGAGGACGGATGGCTCTATTACGCGGATGATTTCAACAGTGTGCTGTGCGACGAAGAGCTCGAGAGCATTGCCGCCAACGTCCGGCAGCTGCAGAAGCAGATTGAAGAACGCGGAGCCAGCTTTGTTTTCACCGTGGCACCGGACAAGAGCAGTCTGCACTCCGAAAAGCTCCCGGCAGGTTTTGTACCGGCCGGAAACGGCAGAGCCCTGGAACCCTGGCTCGAAAAATACGGGGTAAACTACGTCAGCCTGTTCGATGAGGCGATACCGTATTTCGCCACGGATTCCCACTGGACCGCCTACGGCGCGGCCCTCGCCTGCGACAGACTCGCCGGGACGGACTTTGCCTCACGGGATTTCAGCATCGAATCCCGGCACCGGGGCGATCTTTACGAGATGCTCTACCCGGCAGGCAGAAAGACGGAGAGCGACCCGCACTGCGAACTGGACTACGAGACGCTCACGACGGCCCTGTTTGACGGAAATGCCATTACCATAGAAACAACATCGGATTCGGAAGGCACGCTCTGGTGCTGGCGAGATTCTTTCGGCATCTCGCTGTACCCCTATCTCGCCCAGACGTACGGCCGGGCAACCTTCTCGAGGTCCGTTGATTATAATCCCGACGCAATCGGAGACGCCGATACCGTCATTTTAGAAATTGTTGAAAGGAATCTGGGTAACCTGAAATGAAAAAATCCTTTATCGCTTATATGCTGATAACCGTTCTGGTGCTGACAACGTTCTGCGCCTGCGGTGCGGAAAAAGACGAACCGGCGGCTCCCGCAGCGGCACCGGCGGGCGTGCAGTCCGTTCTGCCGGGCCAGGATCTGAAAGATGCTCCCGAGACCACGGCAGAAAAAGAGGCGACCACCTCCGCCGAGGAAAACAAATACATCTTCAAGGAATACGAAGAGATAGCGGCGCGCCTTATCGAGCAGCCTGTTTCCAAGATGTATGACAAGCTGGGTGAGCCTCTTTCTTCCGAGTATGCACCTTCCTGTCTCGGCAGCGGAGAGGACGGTATCTACAAGTATGAATTCATCACCGTGCAGACCTACAAGGCAAATGCAGCGGTGGAGAATGTTGTAAACGTCACCATCAACGAGAACGGGACAGAGGTCTTCTTCCCGAAGGATAAATGAAAATCAGTCTGAAAGACAAGAGAACAGTATTTGAGCTCATTCTGGTTGCCATCATCCTGGTTATGCTGGCAATCCTCCTGATTCCGAAGAAATCCGGCAGCACGGTAACGCTTTACTACTATACCCCGGAGTCGAACTACTCGACCGAGGTCGAAAAGGGTGAAGCGGTCCTCCTGGGCGAAGGACCGGAAATCGAGGGCTATAATTTCACGGGCTGGCGCGATTCGTTCGGCAACATCGTCAAGAGTGAACACTACGCCGCCGAAGCCGACGCGTATTTTACGGCCGTCTATGCCATCACCTTCGACACGGAGAAGCATATGACCTTCCTCGACAATGAGGAGGGCGTCTTCCGCCCGGTCGATGCGCTTACAAGGCGCGAAGCCGCCGTCATGTTCTACCGGCTGATGAATACCGGCAAGAGCGGCAGCGGCAAGTTTGAAGACGTGGCCGAGGATGACCCCTGCTACCTCGCAGCGGCTACCTTGAAGGACCTCGGCGTGTTCTACGGGAACTACTTCCACCCGGACGATACCATGACGAGAGGCGAGTTCATCAGCCTCCTTTCGGACTTCTATCCGGCGGCAAAGAACGGATACAGCTTCAAGGACATTGATTCGTCCAACGCCTTCTATCCCGTGTTCTGCATTGCGGCAGAAAACGGCTGGATAGACAGCGGAGACAGCGCCACGGCAGACCCCGACGGACCGATGCTGCGAGCGGATGCGGCCGTGCTGATGTGCAAGCTGCTCGGCAGAACCGGAGACGCCGAAAAGAACCTGGACAAGACAGGCACGTTCCTGGATGTGGACAAAAACAGCGATTACTACTGGGCTGTGGCGGAGGCCTGCATTCCTCACGAATACGAAGCGGGAGAGAGCGGGGAAGTCTGGACAAAGAGCGAACCGCTTCCGGAGCACAAACCGGGCTATTTCTATGTGGGCGTGGCTCTCCACTATATAGATGAAAACGGAGAACCCCTTATCAACGGCACGGTGGACGGTCTGAACTTTAACGAGCGCGGCGAGGAGACATCCGGCGACGAAAAGCTGGACAGACTGATTCACGCCGCCATGAAGCAGATTGTTGACCCGAAGACACAGCAGAAGAGCGAGATGCTCAAAGCCCTCTACAAATGGGTGGCCGACCCGGAGAACTTCCGCTATCTCACAAGGAATTACTACCAGACGGGCGATACCAGCTGGGTGGTTGATGAAGCCACCACGATGCTGGAGACGGAAAAGGGAAACTGCTACAACTTTGCGGCGGTATTCTATGAATTTGCCAGAGCGGTCGGTTACGATGCCAAAATCTACTCCGGCACCATGGGCGATGACCACAGACCCCACGCCTGGGTGGAAATAGAATTCGACGGGCAGCCGTACATATACGATGCCGAGTATGAATACGCACAT
Source organism: Candidatus Limivicinus sp. (assembly GCA_045640405.1). Taxonomy (GTDB): domain Bacteria; phylum Bacillota; class Clostridia; order Oscillospirales; family Oscillospiraceae; genus Limivicinus. The sequence goes on along the minus strand of JAZUEY010000002.1, from coordinate 34,504 downwards.
ACCGGTTATTCCGATGCATTCAAACGCGATGCCGATTATGCGGCAAGGTACAAATACCATAAAGAAGGGAAATCCCCGAATGCAGAACAAAAGGATTGACGGAGTCAGGATAAAGAATCTTGACGGTTTCCACGCAGTAGTCCCTTACATCATGCCGAAACGCACGGAGGCGGAGGTTTCAAGCCAGGAGAGCTTTGACGTTACCGACCTCTGCACCTACATGAAAACGCAGAACGAACGCAACGGAAGCAATCTCAAGCTTTTTCACGCATTCTGCACGGCCGTTGCCAGAACCATCTATCTGCGGCCGAAGATGAACATTTTCATTGCCGGCAAGCGATTCTGGCAGAGAAACGACATTACGCTTTCTTTCGTAGCCAAGAAGCAGTTCCGGGATGAATCCGAGGAATCGCTGATGGTGCTGAAGGTTGCCCCGGACATGACATTCGAAAGCATCTCGCGCATCATTCTGGGCGATGTGGAGAAGGTTCGGAAAGAAGCCACGAACGACATCGGCGGAACGTTGGACTTTCTGGCAAAGCTCCCGCGATTTGTGATGCAGCTTGTTTTCGGCGTAGTCCGCATGCTGGAGTACTTCGGCATTATGCCTATGTCTCTGATGCGGGGGGACCCGAACTACACGACGGCCCTGCTTTCCAATCTCGGTTCCATCGGTGCCGGCGCGCCCTATCACCATCTGAGCAATTACGGAACCTGCTCGATGATGATTACCATAGGGACCATGCACAAGGAACTGCGCAAGATGCCCGACGGCTCCGAACAGGAGAGGGACATTCTCGATGCCACGTTTACGCTGGATGAGCGGATAGCGGACGGCTTCTATTTTGCCAAGTCACTGAGAATTACCAAGTTTCTGCTGGAGCACCCCGAATATCTTTCCCAGACCGTATCCACGGCGGTACCCGTGGAATGCTGATAACAAAGGCAGGTTTCAATTATGAGTTGTGATTTTGATTTTACAAATTATTTTAAGCGCTATCCCGATGAGGACGGCTTCTTCGGCCCCTACGGCGGTGCCTATGTTTCTCCGGAGCTGAAAAAGGCGATGGATGAGACCACGGAGGCCTATTATTCCATATGCAAATCCAGCAAGTTCATCTCGGAACTGCGCACCATACGCAAGGACTTCCAGGGCAGACCGACGCCGATTACCCATCTCAGCAATCTTTCAAACAAGCTGGGCAATGTGCAGATTTATCTGAAGCGGGAAGACCTGAACCACAGCGGAGCGCACAAGCTCAATCACTGCATGGGCGAGGCCCTGCTTGCAAAATATATGGGCAAGAAAAAGATTATCGCCGAGACCGGTGCCGGACAGCACGGCGTGGCTCTGGCCACGGCCGCAGCCCACTTCGGCCTGGAATGCGATATTTATATGGGCAGTGTGGACATAAAAAAACAGGCTCCCAACGTAGCCAAAATGAAGGTGCTGGGCGCCAATGTTGTGGAAGTTACGGAGGGCCTTGCCACGCTGAAGGAAGCGGTCGATGCCGCTTTTGAGGCCTATGCCCGCGATTACAAAGACACCATCTACTGCATCGGATCGGTTCTCGGGCCGCATCCCTTCCCGATGATGGTGCGCGATTTCCAGATGGTGGTCGGCATCGAGGCCAGAGAGCAATTCCTTGACATGACGGGTGAACTGCCGGATACCGTCGTCGCCTGCGTTGGCGGCGGTTCCAACGCCGCAGGCTTTTTCTCCGGTTTTATTGCGGACCCGGTTGAAATCATAGGTGTCGAGCCTCTTGGGAGAGGCAAAAAGCTCGGCGACCACGCCGCTTCACTGAACTACGGCGAAGAAGGCATCATGCACGGCTTCAATTCCATTATGCTGAAGGATGAAAAGGGAGAGGCGGCACCGGTTTATTCCGTGGCCAGCGGCCTTGACTATCCTTCATCCGGACCGGAGCACGCCTTCTGGCAGAGCATCGGTCGCGTGAAATACGACGTAATCGATGACAACGATGCCATTGACGCCTTCTTTGAATTGTCCAGAACGGAGGGCATCATTCCGGCACTCGAGAGCTCACATGCCGTTGCGTATGCCATTCAGCTGGCACAGCAGAGAAAACACGGGTCCATTCTCGTCAACCTCTCCGGAAGAGGCGAAAAAGACCTCGACTATGTGCTTGAAAACTTCTCGGACAGAATGAAATAAATTACAAAAAAGAGGACCGGCTTTGGAGCCGGTCCTCCGTTTATTTATGCATCGAAACGTTCCAGCCGTTTGTCAGCTGACTGTAACAGGAAAAGAATACCTTGATGTTGTCCATGGACATCGGAATGTATTCCTCATCGTCATAAGTGAAATTATAGAAGCGCATGACATCGTCAAAGTAGACGAAAAGGGTGGTGAGGCTGTTCTGATAATCAAAATACTGCCCGAAATCGACTTTCTCATCGATGCCATTGACACTGCGGATATAGGCGCTGCCGTCCGGGTGGACGCTGAGATACAGCTCTCTGGCGGGCATTTTCTTGCCGCTGTCGGTTATTTTCAGCTTGAGCGGCGAACAGAACACATATTGGCCGTTATCGTCCGTAATGTTGGGAACGTCGTCATATATGTAATAGAGCATTTTGTTGAGATAGTTTTCGGATAGTATTTCGGCAAACTCTACCCGGTCCACACGGTTGTAGGCGGCAAGGAGACCTTTCAGCTCGATTCTGTCGGACAGATTGTCCTTGGCCCCACAGTTGTCATACAGTACCCGGCTGCCGTCGTAGAGGATGAACCGGCATTCACCGTCTGTATTTTCGCCGATCTGAACACAGGTATTGCTTGTGATATGCAAATTGCAGAGCAGCTTCCCCTTGTAGTAAAGAGGCACTTCACCGCAGTCGATGGGCGTCAGCAGATTGGCTGCCTTCAGCAAATGGAGCCAGGAGGCTTCGGAAAAGTCGAAATCCGGGTCAAAAAGATAGATGTACTCGGGGAGGTGACCCCTGTAGTTGAACCGGACGGCGGACAGGTATTTCGATTTCGGCGTGAAGTCCGCGGTATAGCCGGTCTCGTCGATGTAGTGGTAGACAAGAGGATTTTTGCCGATGTTCTTGCTGTAAAGCGTGTGGTAGTTATCCCGGACGGATGAGAGATATACCGTGTCTTCGTTGTCCTGTCCCCGGTAGGACAGAAGATAGAGCCTGTCGTCTTCATAGAGAAATTCGTTGATGTCTTCGTGCTCGATGAGACGCTCTATGATGGTGCTGAGCTTTTCGGCATCGAATCCGAACTGCTCACGGTATGCCTGAAAATAAGCCGTGAATTTCTGCTCGATGTCTCTCGGCTCGAAAGAGGCATAGGCCTCCCAGTTTTCCAGAGAATTACCGTCCGTCATGCACTCCAGACACAGAGGGAAGAGGGCGTCTATGACGTCATCATAGAGGGCCGGATCGTATTCCCTGTCCAGAGACAGCCTGCCTTCCGTGAAGGAGTCCAGCTTTTCGGCTATGCTGCTGAAATCAATCTCCGGATACCGGGTGCTCAAATAGTCCAGAACCGACGCAACTCCTCCGACGGCATAAGTGTCGTACTGCAGGCCGGAGACGTCTACCAGATAGTTCAGCAAGCGGAACTCCTTGTAATAGTTGCCGGTATAAAGCGTCAGGTCTTTGACGAGATAGTTCGTCATGGCCTCTTCCAAAGCGGTGCCTTTATCGGGCGATGGCAGCCTTCTGACGGTTGTGCCATCAATGACACGGATAAAGCTGTTTGCCGCGTGAGCGAGTTCGTGATAGATGCCGAAATCGGAAAGACCGCAGGATATGTAGATTATGTTTTCGCTGATATCGTAATAACCGCCGGCTATGTCATTGAGTTCCGCCTGAATTTCTTCGGGAGACACTTCGACGATTCTGAGGTCTTTCAGATTTTCGTAATAGATAATCAGATTGCCGCTCGGCGCCAGCCGGATATAGGCATCGAGCACATCGGCAGCCATCTTTTTGTACCTTGGAGACAGATACGGGTTGTTCCCGATGATTTCGATGACATCTTCGCGGCGGATGTTCTTTTCGCCCAGAAGGGTTTCAAGCTTCGAGGCATCGGTGATGTTGAGCGGGCCGTCATCCGGCTTTTTAAAGAAAATATTGCTTCCGACCGCGGGATGCGAAACGGGGCACAGCAGACCGGGCGCACAAAAGACACAGACTGCCGCCACGACAGCAGCCGCAGCCAGGCGCAGCCCACAGGCCTTGTTATAGAACTTTCCGCCGTATGTCTTTCTCAATCTCTCTTCCTTTACTTAAGGCAATATTGCACAATACGTCTGCGGTATTGCCTTAAATAATAGCTTATATGGAATGAATCATCAAGCGGTTTAACGTTTCCGCAGGAATAAATGAACTTTTCAATTGTAATTACAGCCGAATATAACCAATTCAACAAAAAATTACCATATTATGATAAAAGCATACTATTATTTCGACCATTTATTGTGATATAAGAATATTGACAGTATTAAAAAGGAAAACTGCGAAGGGAGGCATTTTTTTATGAACCCGCGCAATTTGGATCTAAGGAAACTGCTGGATATCCCGGAGTGGGAAAAAGTACAGGACCAGTTTGCCAAGCTGACGGGGACAGCGATTATCACTATCGACTATAAGGGCATGCCCATCAGCAAGCACAGCGAGAGGACGGACTTCTGCACGGTTATCCGCGAGAACCCGGTTTCCAGAAAACGCTGCTATAAATGCGATGCTCTGGCCGGCCTGGAGGCCGTACGAACCGGAAAACCGTATATCTATCTATGCCACTGCGGCATTGTTGACGTGGCCGTGCCCGTTGTTGTGGGTGATACCTATCTGGGGGCCGTGATGTTCGGGCAGGTGAGAATACCGAACAACGATACGGACACCAAGGTTGAGCGCCTCGTCAGCGAAATTTCCTCTTTTCACGCGGAGGACGAAACTGCCCGGGAGGATTTGCTGGAAATGTATAATCGCCTTCCGGAGATGGAGTATAAACGCATAGAAGAAATTGCAGATGTACTCAATTCTATAGTCAATTACATTGTAAACAGATCTTATAAAATCAGAAGCAACTCAATGGAGTATCAGTATTTGCAGAATAAAATGCCACCTTCCTTTGACGGCGGAGGCCGGGAGGCCGAGGAAATGCTGAACGTTCTCGGCAAGATGGAGGAGCCTCCCAAGAGGACCATATACGATACGCCCATCAACGAGGAAAAGACCTACGATGTGCCAATCAGCAGCCCGGTATATCCCGCTGTCTACTATATAGATAAACACATGGATGAGCTGCCGGCGATGAAAGACATGGCCAAGCTGTGCCATCTGAGCGCAAGCTACTTCAGCAAGGTGTTCCTCCGCGAGGCACACGAGAATTATACCGATTATCTGCACCGGAAAAAGGTGAATGCTGCCAAGGAACTGATGAAGGATTCCAATGATTCCATCGGGCAGATTGCCCTGAGCCTCGGCTATCAGGACACAAGCTATTTCGTAAAGGTGTTTAAGAAGTTCGAAGGTGTTACCCCAAGCGTACATAAACGCTGGAGCAAAAAGGATAACTGAAACAAAGATAACCGCCGTCGAAAGATGGCGGTTTCGCTATATTTTACTATTTTTACCAATGACAATATATTACTATAACGTATGGCAAATTGCTCAAAAACAGAAGACTACCTTTAGAAACAATCAACAAGAATGGAACAATGATACTGAAGAATAACTGAAAAGAACAAAAATCTACCACAAAAAAGCAAAATATTACGATTATTATCGCCAATGACACAGATTGTTCATAATTGTAGAATTTAACTAACTTTATAGGCAAAGATAGTATTAATATCAGCCTAAATTAAGCACAATAAACAAAAAGAAAGGAAAAGAGAAATGGGAGAACTTAAGATTAAAAATCCCAAGTATGCAGCAAAGATACTCTGCATAGCATTGGTCATCTGCCTCATCAGCTCTTTGGGAGCCAGTTTGATTCAAAGCGATTTTGGAAAAGTGGATGTAAATACTTTTAGAATCCCAACCAATAATGGCAGATATCTCAGCATCAATGTGTTTAAACCCAAATCAGCAACCCCTGATAATCCCGCACCATGTATTATTGCCAGCCCTGGTACATACAACAGCAAAGAAATGCAGGATGTGGCGGCAGTAGAGTTTTCAAGACGTGGATTTGTTGTAATAACATTTGACCCGTATTTTCATGGTCATTCAAGCTCTGCTGAAGATCCTTATACTGTAATGCCATACTCACTCAGTGGTGGTCAAATTGAACTTGTAAAGTATGCCCACGACTTTTTGGATTATGTCGATTCAAGTCGGATTGGTGTTACAGGACATTCAATGGGCGGTCGTATTTCTCTTAATACTGCTAATTATTTTAGTGGTCTTGTTGCTGATGCATTGTTAGCAGCAGAGGATCCGGATTCCGACGGTGGTGCAACCGTGACCGAGGCGGAAGAAGCGGCTGCGTGGAATCTTATGTATTTAAAGGCTTCTTTCCCCGTAGGAGCTCAGATTACTGATGCAATTATTGAAAAGGGCCTCCTTTGCAATGTCGGTGTAGATAACGGTATTTATGATGAAGCACCTGCAAGAAATGACCCGAGTCAGTCTGGCGAAGAAAAACTTCTCAACACCGTTCTCCCCGAAAATCAGCAAGTTACATATCAGAATTTGCCGCTTGAAACATACTTTGGCAATGCATCTGATGGAACTCTGCGCGTAGCCTACCGTAATCCTGAGACACATCCTTGGAATCACTTTTCACATAAAACCGCTAATGACATGATTACATTCTTCTATAAAGCACTCGAACTTGGTGAGCCTGTAAATCCAGATAACCAGGTTTGGCTTGCTAAGGAGTTGTTTAACGCACTTGGAATTATCGGCTTGTTTATGATGATTGCTCCTCTTGCATCGCTGCTTCTTCAGATACCGTGCTTCAAAAAACTGCAGTATGATGAACCTGCACGTCTTCCTGCTGTCACAACCAAACGTGGTAAGGCATTCTTCTGGGGTGGATGGGCAATTAGCTGGATTGTATCAGGATTGAGTCTATTCCCCGTAAGTTTATTGTCAAACAAAATATTCCCAGTAAATATTACTTCAAATGCTGTAACAGCGAAGCTTTTCCCAGAGAACATAAACAATGGTATTTGGCTATGGGCAACATTCAATGCGATAGTTGGTATTCTTCTTTTCATCTACAGCTACAAGCTTAATGGAAAAGAAGGCGGAGTTACTCCTGAGATGTGGGGGATTAAGAGCTCAGTTAAAGAAGTATTCCACTATCTAGCTTTAGCATTATGCATCTATGCCGCATTCTACCTTGTTGTAATAATCAGCGACAAGCTGTTTGTTACTGACTATCGTCTTTGGATTTTGGGTATTAAGACAGCAAAGATAGAAAGTGTCGTTCATGCATTGGCCTATTGTGTGCTGTTCTTCCCGTTCTACCTTGTCAATTCCATATCTATTAACAGTGCAAATAGAGTAGAAGGTCAGAGTGAGCGAACCAATCTTTTAATTTGCGGATTGGGCAATGTCCTTGGCATAGTAATCCCAGTTATTATTCAGTACGTTGTTCTGTTTGCTACAGGAAAGTGTGCATTTAGCAACTGGAACATGCCTCTCCTCCAGGCTTCAGGCCTCATAGTATGGCTGTTCGTAGCAGCTATTGTTGGTCGTAAGCTGTTTAGACTTACAGGTAAAGTTTGGCTTGGAGCTATGGTGAACTGCTTGCTAATAGTTTCTATCGGAGCATTCAATACCATGCTTCACACTCCAATGTAAGAAGGAGTAAATACATTTAGTTAGTTTATATAAATATATAAATGCGCATACACTCCTAATTCTATTTTTTACCCGCCGCCGGACGGCGGCGGGTATTTCTATGTCATTTTATAGAATAAGAGGTACCTAATCTCTTTATTGCTGAAAGAAAGTATGATATATTTTTAACGACAGTTAAAATGAAAGGGATTTAAGCAATGAAATATATAATGTCGCTGGATCAGGGGACTACAAGCAGCCGGTGCATTCTCTTTGACAAGGCAGGCACCATCTGCTCCGTTGTACAGAAAGAATTCAAGCAGTATTATCCCAAGCCGGGCTGGGTTGAGCACGACGCCAACGAAATCTGGGATACCACGCTTGAAGTATCCAGAGCGGCACTTGAAAAGATAGGCGCCACGGCTGAGGACATTGCCGCCATCGGCATAACCAACCAGCGCGAGACAACCGTTGTCTGGGATAAGGCGACCGGTGAGCCGATATACCACGCCATTGTCTGGCAGTGCCGGCGCACTTCGGACATCATTGATGAAATCGTGGCGGGCGGCTGGTCGGATAAAATCAGAGACAAGACGGGTCTTGTACCCGATGCCTACTTCTCCGGCTCCAAAATCAAATGGCTGCTGGACAACGTAGCGGGTGCCAGAGAAAAGGCCGAGAAGGGCGAACTCCTCTTCGGTACCATCGATACCTGGCTCATCTGGAAACTGACGGACGGCAAGGTACACGTTACCGACCAGACGAACGCATCCAGAACGATGCTCTATAACATCCACACGCTCGAGTGGGATGAGGAAATGCTGCAGCTTTTGGACATTCCCCGGAGCATGCTCCCGGAGGTAAAACCCTCCAGCTGTGTATACGGCAAGACGGAGTACTCGCTCTATGGCGGCGAGATTCCTATAGCCGGTGCTGCGGGCGACCAGCAGTGCGCCCTGTTCGGCCAGTGCTGCTTCAACCCCGGCGACATGAAGAACACCTATGGTACGGGCTGCTTCCTGCTGATGAACACAGGAACGACACCGGTGAAATCCGGCAACGGCCTTGTGACGACTATCGCGGTCGGCTTTGAAGACCATGTGGAATATGCGCTGGAAGGCAGCATATTCATTGCCGGCGCCGCCATCCAGTGGCTGCGCGACGAGCTGAGCGTCATCTCGAACGCTGCGGAAAGCCAGCAGTTTGCCGAATCCGTTTCGGATGCCAACGGCGGCTATGTGGTCCCGGCTTTTACCGGTCTCGGTGCACCGTATTGGAGCCAGAGGGCGAGAGGCGTCGTCGTGGGGCTGACGCGCGGCTTCAACAGAACGCATTTAATTCGAGCAACACTTGAATCTTTGGCTTATCAGACGTATGATATATGCAAGGCGATGGAGCAGGATTCAAACATTGTAATCAAGGAGCTCAAGGTTGACGGAGGTGCCTGTGCAAACGACTTCCTGATGCAGTTCCAGAGCAACATCCTGGATTGCGATGTTTATCGGCCCCGGTGCATCGAGACAACCGCGCTCGGTGCTGCCTACCTCGCAGGGCTCGCAACGGGCTACTGGACCAGCCGCGAGGACATCAAAAACAACTGGGCCATCGATAAAATATTCCACAATAAGCTTGACGGCGAAAACCGCGAGAAAGCCATCAAAGGCTGGCATAAGGCCGTTAAATGTGCGCTTATGTGGGCAGAGGATTAAATGCAGGATATAATTTTATTAAAGTTAGGTGAAATTGTGCTCAAAGGTCTTAACCGCAAGACCTTTGAGCGCAAGCTTTTAAGCAACGTTGCTTACCGGCTGAGGGAATACGGCAATTTCAGCGTGAACTGCCTTCAGTCAACGGTCTATGTTGAGGCAAAAGACGACTCCGCCGATATCGACGGAGCCTTTGAAGCCCTGCAGAAGGTTTTCGGCATCATCACGCTGACGAGAGCCGCTGCCTGTGAAAAGGACAAGGATGCCATTGCAGACCTTGCCAAGGTTTATCTGAAGGATGACATGCTGAAAGCCGGAAGCTTCAAGGTCGAATCCAAGAGGAGCGACAAGAGCTTCCCGATGACGAGCATCGAGCTCAGCCAGTACGTCGGCGGAGAACTGCAGGAGGCCTTTCCGGATACCAAGGTCGATGTGCACAATCCGGAACTTACCGTCATCATTGAGGTGCGTGATCTGGCCGCCTATGTGCATGCCACACCGGTGCCCGGCGCAGGCGGAATGCCCGTCGGCTCGAACGGCATTGCCGTTACGCTCCTTTCCGGAGGCATTGACAGCCCCGTCTCCACCTACATGATAGCCAAGCGCGGCGTGCGCCTGATACCGGTGCACTTCTTCTCTTTCCCCTACACCTCGCAGCAGGCCAAGGAAAAGGTGATAGAGCTTGCACAGCAGCTGACGGACTACTGCGGAAAGATGACGCTGGAAGTGGTGCCCTTTACGCACATCCAGGAGGAAATCCGGGACAAGTGTGACGAGGAGTATTTCACGCTTATCATGCGCCGCTTTATGATGCGCATTGCGGAGAACATAGCCAAATACAACGGCGGCAAAGGCATTGTTACCGGCGAAAATCTGGGGCAGGTTGCCTCGCAGACCATGGAGGCAATGGCCGTAACCCGGGCGGTGACGGACCTGCCGGTTATTCAGCCGCTCATAGGATTCGACAAGGAAGAAATCGTCCGCCTGGCAAGAAAGATAGGCACCTTTGATACCTCGATTCTGCCTTATGAGGACTGCTGCACGGTATTCACGCCGAAACATCCGAGGACAAAACCGAAGATAGAAGATGTGGAACGCGTGGAGGCGGCACTCGATGTGGACGCACTCGTGCAGGAAGCCATCGAAGGCATAGAGAGAATCGAAATCAAAGCATGAGCCTGAATACGGAAATTCTGTCCGTCGGAACGGAACTGCTGCTCGGGCACGTAACCAATACGGATTCGCGCGATGTATCCGAGGAGCTTTCCAAAATAGGCATCAATGTGCTGTGGCACACGGTCGTTGGAGACAATCCGGGCAGGCTGGAAGAGTGCTTTAACATTGCAAAGTCCCGTGCGGACATCATCATCACAACGGGAGGCCTCGGCCCCACCTGCGATGACCTGACAAAACAGATTGCGGCCAAGGCATTCGGGCTGGAACTTGTAAGAGACGGCGCCGAATTCGAGGGGCTGCATGACTACATAAAGCCGGGCAGTCGGTTCACGGAGAACAACATCCGCCAGGCCTATGTGCCGGAGGGCAGTACCGTGTTTCACAACAGCTGTGGAACGGCACCCGGCTGCGCCTTCGAGAAGGACGGGAAAATCGTTGCTATGCTGCCCGGGCCTCCGAAGGAGTGCCGCGCCATGCTGCGCCAAAGCCTGATTCCGTATCTCAAACGGTTGAACAACGAAACGATTGTTTCCCACAGCGTGAATATCTTCGGCATTGGCGAGAGCCGCGTAGATGACATGTTTGCCGATGAAATGAATGCAATGACGAACCCCTCAATGGCACCCTATGCCAAAGAGTGCGACTGCCTCGTGCAGATAACGGCGAAGGCCGCAAGCGAAGCCGAAGCCGAGGAAATGATGCAGCCGGTTCTGGAACACGTCAAAGGCAGGCTCGGTGAATACGTTTACGGCACGGATGTGGAAAATCTCGAACAGAGCGTGCTGGCTCTGCTCGGAGAGAAACGCTTCGCCCTGGCCGAGAGCCTGACGGGCGGTGATGTGGCCAGACGATTTACGGACCTGCCGGGCTCGGAAAAGAACTTTGCCGGCGGAATCGTCAACCCGGCTTTCCCGAACGGGAGCGAGGCGGCCGCCAAGCTGGCCGAAAGCATCCGGGAAAACTTCGGAGCCGACTTCGGAATTGCCGTGGTCGGAGAAGGGAAGACGGTCTTTGTGGGGCTTGCAACGGCGGACGAGACCTTCGTCCGCGAAGCGGATTTGGGCATGCGTACCGACCGCAGCCGCAGCTTCATTCGCACGATGTCCGGCAACCACGCCTACGACATGCTGCGCCGCTACCTGACGGGCCTTCATGTGATATAAAAAACAGGAACTTTAAAGTTCCTGTTTTTCTTCTTCTATGGGTTTGTTTTCCGGTTTTTTTCGATGGATTATCAGCATTACCGAGCCGAAGATGATGATGGCAAGGGAGACGAGCTGGGAGATGCGGAAAGGGCCGAGGTACAGACTGTCCGTCCGCAGGCCCTCAATCCAGAGACGGCCGAGGCCGTACCAGACACAGTAGATATACAGCAGCTCGCCGTCGTAACGGCGCTTGCCGGTCTGCACGAGGTAGTTGAGGAACAGGAACAGCGCTATGTTCCAAAGGCTTTCGTAAAGAAAAGTCGGGTGAACAAAAATCGTGCTGCCGGAGGGAGAAGTGAGCCCCATGCGGCAGAAAATGTCGGTCTCCGCACCGAAGGCCTCACGGTTGAAGAAATTGCCCCAGCGGCCGAGAGCCTGCCCCATGCAGCAGGCAATGATGAGAAGATCCACCATCGCAAGAGGCGGAATCTTCTTTTTTTTGCACACGATGAAGACAACCGCGGCGCCGGCTATGATACCGCCGTAGATGGCAAGGCCTCCGTTCCAGATGGCTATGATTTCGGAGGGATGCGCAATATAGTAATCCAGAGTGAAGAGCACAAAATAGAGGCGGGCACCGATGATGCTGCAGGGAATGAGCCAAAGCAGAACATCATAGACATCGTCTTCGGTAAAACCGAATTTTTTCGCGTTTTTGGTGCAGTACAGAGTACCGAGGAGGAAGGCCACGGCAATAATGACACCGTAGAAATAAATCTCCTTTCCGAACAGCGTGAAGCTGGACGGCGGATTGATGCTCCAGTTACCGAACATCGGGAAAGAAATGGAACTCTCCCGCTGGATGGTTTGCAGAAGATACAAGGTTCTGCCTCCTTTACACAGGGGTTATGATGGAGATGGCCAGGCGCTCTTCGGGCAGATTCTCGGCCAGCCAGGACTCGCAGTCCTCTTTGGTGATGCCCTTGATGAGCTCGTAGCCATCGAAATAGTCAAAGCCTTCAAAGCGGCCGAAGACCGTGTTCACACAGACGTCTTCAAAATCCTCGAGACTGCGAAGGCGCGAACCGATGGCCGATTTGAGGCAGCGGTCAAAGTAAGCGCTGTCGAAGCCGTCGGAAGCGACGGAGGCAAGCTCCTTGACAAACTCCGCATAGACTTTTTCGGGATCCGGGCTTTCGCCGCCGATAATGACCGTGCCGGTTTCGGCTGAATAGTCGGTTTCAAAATCGAAGTCCCTTGTGAGAAGACCTTCGGCATAGAGACGGGTGTAGAACGAAGAGGAAGAGCCGCAGAGAAGCTTGAGCGCGATGGATGCGACAATCTTCGTACGCAGATTGGCAAAGGGGTCCACCTTGGCACCGATGAGGAACTGGGGAGCCGAGACCTCCATGCTGACGGATTTTTTGGCTGCGGCGGGAAGCAGAGACTCCGGTGCACCGAAATCCGCGCGGGGAATGCTGTTTTTCTCGGGGGGAAGTTCCTCGGAGGCTATCGAAAGAATCTTTTCGGGGTCCACGTCTCCTTCCACACAGAGCACCATGTTGGACGGAGAATAGAAAACCTTGTGGCAGTCATAGAGCGTTTGGGCCGTGATTTCGGCGATGCTGTCAATCGTGCCGGCGACTTTATCCTTTATCGGGTGATGGTCATAGAGCAGGGAGAGAAGATTGTAGTAAATCTCACTGCCGGGAGAATCGTCTCCCATCCGAATTTCCTGCCCGATGATGCCCTGCTCCTTTTGGACGGTCTCTTCCGTGAAATACGGCGTGGAGACAAAATGCAGAAGCATGCGAAGGTTCTCCTCAAAGCCGGAGGTGCAGCGGAAATAGTAGCAGGTGGCACCCGAAGAGGTGAAGGCATTGGGGTCCGCCCCGTTTGCGGAAAGAATGTTGAGGGCATTATCTCCGCCGGGCAGGTCGAACATTTTGTGCTCGAGGAAATGGGCCACACCGGCAGGCGTGTCGTGCATCTGCCCGTCAAGGGAGAAACGGCGCATGGCTCCGCCGTACTTGGTGCCGTAGATGGCATAAAACGACTGGAAACCGGGCTTCGGGATGACATAGACCTGAAGACCGTTCGGCAGTTCACCGCAGAAAACGGTTTCACCTATGTTTTTATATTCGAGTTTATTCATCATCTTCATCACTCTCACCGTCAGGGTCGTTGCGGAGGAAATAAATCATATCCAGCTCCGTGCTTTGGGCAACCGCCATGACATCCTCTTTCGTCACTTCACCGACAAGGTACGAAAGCTCATCGGGGGAAATCTCCAGCCCCTCAACCAGATTGGTGAAATAGAAACCTTCCAGCTCATACTGGCTGTCGAGCATGGAGGACAGGTCGGAAATGATGCCGGCTTTGGCCCAGTTCAGTTCGTCATCGCTGATGACGCCGTTTTTGACATCATCGAGCTGACGGATGATTTCGTCTTTGGCAATTTCAAAATTATCGAATTCAATGCCGGAATTTACAAACATCAGCCCTTTGGCTCTGTCGAGAGAGGAACTGGCATAATAGCAGAGGGAAAGCTTTTCACGAACATTGTTAAAGAGCTTGCTGGTGACACCGGAGCCGTAAACGGCATTGAAGACCATGAGAGCGGGAAGGTCCGGGTTTTCCATGATTTCACCGAGACGGTAACCGAGAACAAGCTTGCCCTGCGTAACATCGAGATGGTCTTCATGATAGCGGGGCTCGGCATCCAGAGAATTCATGCGAATGTCGGTGCCGATGTCATAATTCAGTTCACCGCGCGGCATGGTGCAGAAGGCTTCTTTCAAAAGCGCGGAAACCGTTTCGGCACTTTCCCGACCGCAGTAGAATATTTCGACCGGAGAGGTCTGCAGCAGATTGTGGTACTGCTGCGTAAGCTTTTTATACTTGATGGACGCGCAGTCTTCGGCCGAGCCGAGACGGCCAACGGCAACGTCTTCATAACAGCACATCTCCTCGAGGCAGCGAACCTTGGCATACAGACGCTTGTCGTTGATGCGGCTGCGGATGATATCGGCCAGCTTTTCCTTTTCACTGTCGACATAGTCGCGAATGAGCAGACCGCCGCGCGTGGCAGGAGACAGAAGCATCTCGGCGAGCAGGGAGACAACATCCTTCAGGACACCGCTACCCTCCGGGAGCCAGGCCGCCTCGGGGAACGAGGAAAAGAAGCCTATGCACTGAATTTCGCCAATCCGGCGGATGACGGGCTCAATCATGGTG
The DNA here is from genome assembly GCA_045640405.1 of Candidatus Limivicinus sp. Taxonomy (GTDB): domain Bacteria; phylum Bacillota; class Clostridia; order Oscillospirales; family Oscillospiraceae; genus Limivicinus. Next base: position 19,464 of record JAZUEY010000002.1, on the reverse strand, counting down.
CCGTAAAGCTCATCAAGGCGGTTGGAAAGGGCTTCCATATTGTCATAATGGGCCGTTCCGCGGCGCAGAACGTAGGGAATCAGCGCATTCATGGAGGCGGTTTCGGCACTCAGCTGCGTAAGCAGGGAAATGCTCATGCAGGACGTCTTGAATTTGTCGGACCGGACGGAATTCAGCGTCAAACCGGGGAGAATTTCCGTACGGATGCATTTTAAACGATTGTCAGGCATGAAAATCAGTCCTTTATTATTAATAACAGTATTATATCACAGGAACGCTTCCGTAGGGAATAAAAAAGGTTGAATAGAGGGAAAGAATATTATAAACTGTAACCGAAAAAAGAAACCGGAAACGGAGGGAATAAAATGAATATAAAAGAAAAATACGGGATTGAAAAGAGAGAGGCGATAACCCTCTTTGTTTTGATGATACTGACGTTTGCGGGGCTGATCGGAACTCTGGTGGGCTTTGCTCAGGCAATCGGAAACGGCGATACCGGCAGTTCTCTGACGGCGCTCGCTCTGCTGGTGCTTTACGGCCTTATGATTTATTATGCCTTCGCCGGATACAAAAAGCCGCACGGCAATCTGCTGAAGATTATCCTCTTCGTTTTTGCGGCAACGGCTGCCATCAATGCGCTGGACGCATCGGGGCTTTCCAACATTTTTGTGTTGTATCTCTGCATGGCGGTCGTCATTATTGCCGCACATCTGGCGGGCATTCTCGACAGATTCGAAAGATGCAAGCTTCTGTTTCTCGTCAACTTTGTCATTATCGTTATAACGGCCATTCTGGACCAGAGCACCAAGCAGGGAATCATGGTTTTCGTCATATTCTCGTTCCCAGTTCTTTGGCTGGACATTTTTGCGTCCTACGTACAGGGATACAAGGAACATAAAGAAGCCGGCAAGGAAGTCGAAGCAGAATAAACACCGGAGTCTATACAAAGAGACACCCAAGTTTTTCTCGGGTGTCTCTTTTTGTGCATTCAGGTTTATTTCAGCATGGCGAGCAGCTGCTCTTTAGGCTGAACGCCTACGGAACTGGCGACAATCTGACCGGCTTTGAAAACCATAACGGTCGGGATGACGTCTATCCGGTACTGACTGGCCAGATAGGACTGTTCATCCACGTTGACTTTGCCGACCTTATAGGCATCGCCTGACTCATTCGCGATTTCTTCGATAACGGGACCGAGCATCCGGCAGGGACCGCACCAGGTCGCCCAGAAATCAACCAGAACGGGGACGGAACTGTTGAGAACTTCCTGCTCAAAGTTTTCGGATGTTAATGTAATTTCCATTTTTCACCTCAATGATTTGTAATATAGCATGCAATGGCAGAAGCCTTCGTAATTCGGATCAGCAATCTGATCGCGGAATTCCTTGCACATGCATTTTGTATCTTCGGTCTGCTCACGCCTGCAGGGGCAGTAGCCGCCCGTGCGCTGGAGACCCTCTTTAACGACTTTTACAACCTCGGCATCCGGGTTGAGAGAAACAGCCATAATATTCAACTCCTTTATGGTAATTATTTCATCCGGCCCGAAAATATGATATAATAAACAGAATCAAACAGCAAGAGGTAAACCATGGATATCAACGCAAAACTGGCCGAGGAACTGAATCTGAAGCCTGAATATGTGAACAACGTAGTCAGCCTTCTGGATGAAGGCAATACCATCCCCTTTATCGCGCGTTACCGCAAGGAAATGCACGGTTCGATGGATGACACGACACTTCGCAACCTTTTTGAAAGACTTGAATACCTGCGTTCTCTGGAGGACAGGCGGGAGACCATAAAGAATTCCATTTTCGAACAGGAAAAGATGACACCGGAGCTGGAAGCGGAAATAGACGCCGCGGAGACGCTTTCCGCCCTGGAAGATTTATACAGGCCCTTTAAACCGAAACGCCGCACCAGGGCCACCATTGCCAAGGAAAAAGGCTATGAACCCCTGGCGGAGCTGCTTTTTGCACAGGGGCCGGATTGCCCGGACCCGAAAGAGGCCGCTGCCGGTTATGAGGACCCGGATGATGCCCTGCAGGGCGCTTCGGACATCATAGCGGAGAACATATCGGATGACGCTTCCATCCGGGCGATGCTGAGAGAATTCATAAATGCTACGGCCGTTATCGAATCCAAGGCGGCCAAGGATGAGGACAGCGTATATGCGCAGTATTATGCGTTTTCGCAGCCGGTTAAAAACGTACCCGGGCACAGAATCCTGGCCATAAACCGTGGCGAGAAGGAAGGATTCCTGAAGGTTTCGGTGACGGTCGACGATGAGCTGGCAAAGCAGAGAGTACGCCGGGCAGTCCTTAAGCCGGGCAGCGCGGCCATGGAATTCATCCGCGGTGCTGCGGACGATGCTTACGACAGATTAATTTTCCCATCCATGGAGAGAGAATGCCGCGCATCGCTGACGGACATGGCCTGCGAAGGAGCTATAAAGATGTTCGGGCAGAACCTGAAGCCGCTGCTTATGCAGCCGCCTGTCAAGGGAAAGGTGACGATGGGACTCGACCCCGGCTACCGGAACGGCTGCAAGGTTGCCGTTGTTGACGGAACCGGAAAGGTGCTTGACACCGCCGTCGTATACCCGACCTTTTCCGAGACAAAGAAGGAAGAAGCCATTGAAAAGCTTTCGGCCCTCATTAAAAAGCATAAGGTGGAACATCTTGCCATAGGCAACGGAACCGCTTCCCGGGAGACGGAGCAGATGGCATCCGAAATGCTGAGGAGGCTCGGAGGCGGGCAGTCCTACGCCATGGTGAACGAGGCCGGGGCGTCCGTCTATTCCGCTTCGCCGCTTGCGGCAAAGGAATTCCCGGACTATGACGTCAATCTGCGCTCGGCGGTTTCCATAGCCAGAAGGCTGCAGGATCCGCTGGCGGAACTGGTTAAGATAGACCCGATGGCAATCGGTGTGGGCCAGTATCAGCACGACATGCCGGAAAAGCAGCTGGCCGATACGCTCAACGGTGTCGTGGAGGATTGTGTTAACTCGGTGGGTGTCGACATAAACACGGCGTCGGCTCCTCTGCTGGAGCGGGTTGCCGGTCTTACGAAGACGACGGCCGCCAACATTGTGGCCGAACGTGAGGCGAACGGAGCCTTTACGAGCCGGATGCAGATAAAGAAAATTCCGAAACTCGGCCCGAAGGCATTCGAGCAGTGCGCAGGCTTCCTGCGTGTACCCGAATCCGAGGAAATGCTTGACAACACGGCGGTTCACCCGGAGAGCTACGAAGCGGCCAGAAAGCTCCTGAAGATATGCGATATTAAGGACTTCGGCAAGCTGGATGTGGAAAGCGCCGCCGAGCAGTGCGGTGTGGGCGTTCCGACGCTGCGGGACATCATGGCGGAGCTGTGCAAGCCCGGGCGTGATCCGAGAGACGAACTGCCTCCCGTGCTTCTCAGGCAGGATGTCATGGATATTAAAGACTTAAAGCCCGGAATGGAACTGAACGGAACGGTCCGGAACGTTATTGATTTCGGCGCTTTCGTGGACATAGGCGTGCATCAGGACGGACTGGTGCACATATCGCAGATATGCGACAGATACATTAAGCACCCCTCAGAGGTGCTGGCTGTGGGCGACACCGTCAAGGTGAAGATTCTTGAAGTCGACGAGAAGAAGGGCCGCATCAGCCTGACTATGAAAAACATTTAATTTCGGTTCGGAGGTAACAGAAATGGCAAAACAGACAGTCGGATTTACCGAAACAGTACTGAGAGATGCAAGCCAGTCTCTCATAGCTACCAGGCTTTCATACGACAAGATGGAACCGATTCTCGAAACCATCGACAAGGCTGGTTTTTACTCCATCGAATGCTGGGGCGGAGCCACCTTTGACGTATGCCTGCGGTATCTGAACGAGGACCCGTGGGAACGCCTTAGAAAAATCAGAGAAAAGGTTCCCAACACGAAGCTGCAGATGCTGCTGCGCGGGCAGAACATCCTGGGATACAAGCACTATCCGGATGATATCGTGCGCCGCTTCGTGCGCAAGAGCGTTGAAAACGGAATAGACATCATCCGCATTTTCGATGCGTTGAACGATACGGACAATCTCAAGGTGGCCATAGAGGAGACCGTCAAGCAGAGCGCCATGGCTTCCGGTACCATTTCGTATACAACCAGCCCCGTGCACACAAGGGACAAGTATGTTGAAATCGTTAAAGAACTGCAGAGCATGGGAGTTTCTTCCATCTGCATCAAGGACATGGCGGGAATCTGCACGCCCAACAGCATGTATGACCTGGTTTCGGCCATCAAGGACGCCGTCGACCTGCCGGTTGTTCTGCACACGCACTGCACGACGGGCATGGCATTCATGACCTATCTCAAGGGCGTTGAGGCCGGCGCCGACGTGATAGATACCGCTATTTCTCCCTTCTCCGGCGGTACATCGCAGCCGGCAACGGAGACGCTCTGCGTGGCTCTCAAGGAGCTGGGCTACAACGTTGAGCTCAATGAAGAACTGCTCTATAAGATGGCGGACTATTTCAAGCCCGTGCGGAAGGAATATCTGGACAAGGGAACCCTGAACCCGATTTCCATGGGAACGGATACGCAGTGTCTGAACTACCAGATACCCGGCGGCATGCTCTCCAATCTGCTGAGCCAGCTCAAGATGATGAACGCGCTGGACAGATTCGACGAGGCTCTCAAAGAGACGCCGAAAGTCAGAAAAGACATGGGATATCCTCCTCTCGTAACCCCGAGCTCTCAGATAATAGGAACCCAGGCGGTACAGAACGTGCTGGCAGGGGAGAGATACAAGAATGTCGGTGCGGAGCCCAAGGCATACTGCCGCGGAGAATACGGCAGAACACCGGCCCCGATTGACGAGGAAATCCGGGCAAAGATACTTGCCGGAGAAGAGCCGATAAAGGGTCGCTACGCGGATACCCTTCCGACCGATACTTATGAAAAGGCAGCGGCGGAGCTCGGCGACAGAGCCAGATGCGAAGAGGATGTGCTCTCCTACATAGCCTTCCCGCAGGTGGCGGAGAACTTCTTTGAGGCCAGAGAGGCCGCAGAGGAGAAAAAGGTGAAGTACAGCATAAGGGAGGCATGAAATGGACCTTATAAACATTAAAGCGGGCGATGCCGCCGCTGTGGGTCTGCTCGGCTACCTCGTGGTTTTCCTGGGGCTTGTTCTGCTGATGCTGGTTGTCATGTTGCTGGGAAAAGTCATGAAAGACCGCGCCGCGAAAACGGCACAGGCGTTGCCGTGCGAAGCACCCGCCGAAAAGGCCGTGAAGCTGCCGGCTGCGGACGGAACAGCCGGAGAACTGAAACTCTACGATACGGATCCGAGAGATGCCGCGATGATTATGGCAATAGTTGCAAACAAGACGGGGAAGCCGCTGAACGAGCTGCGCTTCAAGTCTATCCGGGAGGTTGAAAAGAAATGAAATATATAGTAACCCTTAATGACAGAGTATACGAAGTGGAAGTGGAAGAGGGCGAGGCCATGCTCGTGGATGAATACGAGGCCAAGGCCCCGGCTGCGGCACCGGTTCCGGTTCCCGCGGCGGTGAACGCAGCACCGGCCCCGGTTCCTGCCGCTCCGGTCGCTCCGGCGGCAGCCGGAAGCGGAACCGCCGTTACGGCCCCGATGCCCGGCAACATTCTGAAGATTAACGTCGCCGCGGGGCAGAAGGTGAACGAAGGTGATGTACTGATTGTTCTCGAAGCCATGAAAATGGAAAACGAAGTGGTTGCCACCAAGGCCGGCACCGTGAGCAGTGTGGCCGTAACCAAGGGTCAGGTCGTTGAAACCGGCACTCCTCTTGTATACATCGCATAAGGAGAAGGTATGAACGTATTTGGTACTTTGCAGAAGCTTTGGCTGGAGTCGGGGTTCTCGGCGTTCTTCGTGGAGAGTGGCTGGAAGAACCTGGTTATGATTCTGATTGCTTTTGTGCTTCTGTATCTCGGAATTGTCAAGAAATTCGAACCGCTGCTTCTGTGCGGCATTGCATTTGGCTGTCTGCTCAGCAATCTCAGCTATTTTGTGGCATTGGGAGGGGAAAACGCCCTGTATCATCCGGAACTCTGGAAGGAGTTCCTGAACGCAACGAGCCCGTACTACCACAGCTTCGGGCACATCATGAGCAACTGCGGTTTGCTTGATTTCTTCTATATCGGTGTTAAGGCGGGGATATACCCTTCGCTTATTTTCCTCGGAGTCGGCGCAATGACGGACTTTGGCCCGTTGCTTTCCAACCCGAAGAGCCTGCTGCTGGGCGCAGCGGCACAGCTGGGCGTGTTCGTGGCCTTCTTCGGCGCGGTGGCGCTGGGATTCACGGGACCGCAGGCTGCCTCCATAGGCATCATCGGCGGAGCCGACGGCCCGACGGCCATCTATCTGACGACAAAGCTGGCCCCCGAACTTCTGGGGCCGATAGCCATAGCGGCTTATTCCTATATGGCGCTTATCCCGCTGATTCAGCCGCCTCTTATGAAGCTCTTTACAACAGAAGAGATGCGGAAAGTAAAAATGGAACAGACAAGAGAAGTATCCAAAACCGAGAAGATTCTTTTCCCGATTGTGGTTGCCACTTTCGTGATTCTTCTCCTGCCATCAACGGCACCTCTGATCGGTTGCCTGATGCTGGGCAACCTGCTGCGTGAAACGGGAGTAACGGACAGACTGTCCGACACGGCCCAGAATGCTTTGATGAACATCGTTACGATTTTCCTCGCGACATCCGTCGGTGCAACGATGACAGCGGATACATTCCTGAATCTGCAGACAATCTATATCATCCTGCTCGGTCTTGTCGCATTCGGTATCTCCACCGTGGGCGGCTTGCTCGGAGGCGTTATCATGTACTATGCATCCGGCAAGAAAATTAACCCGTTAATCGGAAGCGCCGGCGTGTCTGCTGTCCCGATGGCGGCCAGAGTTTCCCAGGATGTTGGCAGAAGATATAATAAAACAAACTACCTGCTTATGCACGCGATGGGACCGAACGTGGCCGGCGTTATAGGCTCGGCCATAGCAGCCGGATTCCTGCTCTCCGTTTTCGGATGAGTTTTATCCGCGAGATAAAATATTATGAGTCCCTTGCCTCCACCAATCTGACGGCGAAGAAACTGGCATCGGAAGGGGCGTGTGAAGGCACGCTCGTGATGGCGGGAAGACAGACCGACGGAAGGGGACGGACAGGCAGCCAATGGCATCACCCCGAAAAAAAGGGTGATGCCATTGCCATGAGCATGATATTGAGACCAAAACTGGCACCGGACAGCGCTTCCATGCTGACGATAGCCGCCGCTGTGGCCGTAAGGCAGGCCATCGAAAAGGAGACGGGCCTTGTTGCCGACATCAAATGGCCGAATGATCTGCTTTGTGAAGGAAAAAAACTCTGCGGCATTCTTACCGAAGGCGTTTTCAAAGACGGACAGTATTATGCCGTGCTCGGGATAGGGCTGAACGTGAATGCGGAGGTCTTCCCCAAGGAGCTGGAAGACATTGCATGCAGCATTAAGCAGTGTACCGGGAAAGAAGCGGACAGCGACGAACTCGTCCGTGCTATATTTGAGGAGTTCGAGAACTGTTATGCCGCTTTGCAGTCGGACGGAGATCTGCACCGCCTGAAAGAGGATTACAATGCAAACTGCACGGCAGGGAGCAAAATAGACGACCGTGGCCACAGAACAAAGGCATTTGACAACAAAGTGGCTCTATGATAAAATCCAAAGCTGTTCTTAATATTATAATAAAGAAAGAGAGTTGAAAGATCCTATATGGATGATGGCAGTCGATTATCCTGGATAATTGCCATAATTCTGCTGTTCTGCGCGATGTTTTTTGCCATCACGGAGACGGCATTTTCCGCATCTTCCCGCCCCAGGCTGAAAGCAATCAGTGAAATGGGCAATAAAAAAGCAGCAAAGGCGCTCAGCATACTGGACGATTTTGAGCGTGCCATCAGTACAATCCTCATATGCACGAATATCGTTCATCTTTCAATAGCATCTATTGTCACCGTTGCCGTGACGAAGTCTATCGGGCTGAATGCTGTTGCCGCAGCTACTATCATAACAACAATGGCGGTGTTTTTCGCAGGAGAAATGCTGCCGAAGAGCATAGCAAAAAAATATCCGGAGCAGCTTGCCATGTTCAGCGCCGCTCCGCTGAAGTTTTTTATGACAGTTTTTACGCCGATATCCGCATTGCTGACGGCAATGGGGAACGGCGTTTCGCGCGTTATAAAGGGAGAGCCGGAATTATCCGTGACCGAAGATGAGATTTACGACATCATTGAGGATATGACGGAAGACGGCACCCTGGACGAGGAGCAGGGAGAACTGCTTTCCTCCGCTCTTCAGTTCGGAGAGCAACCGGTGGAAAGTGTGCTCACGCACCGCATGGACGTTACGGCTATTGACATAGAGGATTCCGTGGAGGACATCCTGTCTATCATAAAGAGCTGCACGCACTCCCGCCTGCCGGTTTATAAAGACGACATCGACCACATTATCGGAATACTCCTGATAAGAAAGTTCATAAAGGCATATCTCAAGGACGGAAACAATCTGGATGTTAAGGAAATCCTCGAGCCTCCGTTTGTTCTTCCGGCCGGTACGCTTATTGACGATGCGCTGACGGTTATGAGAAAGAATCGGCAGAACATTGCCGTAGTGACGGATTCACACAACGGAACGATGGGCATCGTAACCGTGGAAGACATGGTGGAAGTCCTGGTGGGCGAAATCTGGGACGAAGAGGACGAGGTCGAGAAGGCCGGGGAGGGAAAGAATGAATAATCTTTACCTCGTACTGGCCGGAATCGCCGCTTGCCTGCTTTTCTCCAATTTCTTCTCCATGACGGAGATGTGCTATTCGTCCTGCAACACGAGAAGGCTCGAAAACCTTGCGGAACTCGGCAGCAGACGGGCAAAAGTTGCCTGTTATATAACAGAGCATTTTGACAATGCTCTTTCCGCCATTCTGATCGGAAACAATCTGGCCAACATCGGCGGATCTTCTCTGGCTTCTGTTTTCATGATTCTGCTTCTGGGCGGTGAGAAGGCGGAGCAGTTCACCTGGGTGGCGACACTTGTGATGACGATTCTCGTCATCATAATCGGCGAGACGATACCCAAGATACTGGCAAAGAAAAACGCAAACCGTTTTGCCCTCAAATGGGCTTATGTTATCCGGGTTTTGATGATTATCCTGTACCCTGTCATCTGGCTGGTTGTGGGGCTCATCAAGCTGATAACCATGCCGCTGAAGGGGAATACCGAAATTGGCTCGGAAGAGGCGGTGGAGGAATTCCAGAATATCATCGACACGGCCGAGGACGAGAACGTCATAGACGGCGACCAGTCCGAACTGATTCACAGCGCGATTGACTTTTCCGATACCGAGGCGTCCGAAGTGATGACGGCGAGAGTGGATGTCTGCGCGATAGATATTGATGATGACTGGGACGAAATCATCAAAGCCGTGGAAGAGGCTCCGTATACGAGAATCCCGGTATACAAGGACGGCATCGACAACATCGTCGGCATTCTGTATCTGAATCAGTTCCTCAAGGCGGTTGCCGACAACAACGGCCGCGCCGACATTGAACCGCTTCTTATGAAGCCGGTATATGTCTATAAAACCATGAAGCTGCCCCTCGTGCTTAACAAGCTGAGAAAAGCAAAGCAGCATCTCGCGGTTGTATCCGACGAATACGGCGGAACACTCGGAGTCATCTCCATGGAAGACGTTCTGGAAGAAATCGTCGGTGAAATCTGGGACGAGAACGAGACCATCGAAGAAGAAGTAATCGAGCGCAGCGAAGGCGAGTTCGAAGTCGACGGCGACATGTCCATTTACGACTTCCTCGAGTTGGTTGACATTCGGGAGGAAGACTTCGATTATCACAGCGACACTGTGGGTGGCTGGACGGTTGAAATGCTTGACGAGTTTCCCAAGAGCGGCGATGCATTCACATACGAAGACATCAAGGTTTCGATTCTGGCCGTGGATGGCCGTAGGGTTGAAAGAGTGCTGATTAAGCTCCCATGAAAAAACGACTGCTTATTTCCGTGATGGCTTTGTGTGCGCTTTTGCTGAGCGCATGCGGCAAGACAACGGAATATGTATCGCAGGTACATGAGATGGAAGGCAGCCCCGCGGCGGAGGAAACGGTCTCCTTTTCCGCAGAAGAGACGGAAGCCATGCTGAACTTTATGCTCGGAAACCGGTATTACTGGAACGGTACCAGGCTTTTCGGCCTGACGCATGATGCGGACGGAAATGAACTTTTCTGTTCCATGAGCCAGATGATGAAGAAAACGGATGTGCTCGACCGGGGCTGTGACTGCCGCTATCTGACGGCCGACAAAAGCGGAAACCTCTATTATATCCGAAGCTGCGAAGCCGTTTGCCGGCTCAATACCGCCGACAATGTGATTACAACACTGTATTCGGGCCCGTGCACAACCCTGCAACTCTTTGAAGAGAAACTGTATTTTACAGACGGTAGCAATCATCTGCTTTCCATGAATACGGACGGCAGCGGTGTTTGCGCGGTATACGATAGGTGCGAAATCTTTTATCCTTACCGGCACGGCAACCTGCTCTTTTTCCAGAGCGGTTCGGACGAAAGCCTTTATCAGGTTTCGTTGGATACCGGGACGGAGATTAAGCTGAAAGAAGGCCCGGTTTACGAGTATCTCTTTGAAAACAGCACTTTAAAAACGGACCTTGGGAAATATATCAATACCGATGAAGTCGGCAGCGTATATCAGTATGCAACGGCGAAAGCGGAGGTTATAAGCGAATACGTTTACAGCGAAACTCTGCAGCGCAATGCCATAGACCATACAACAGTTTATTATTTGAGCGACGGGAAATCCGCCGTGATTCCGAGAGGAGAATAGAAATGAGAGTAACAGGAACCTGTTCAAGAGGACTCAGAGCACCGATTATCCGCGAAGGCGATGACATCTGCCAGATAGTATGCGACACGGTTATGTCTGCCGTGAACAACGGTGAGCTCACCGTTCGTGACAGAGACATCGTTGCTATGACGGAAGCCATTGTTGCCCGTGCACAGGGCAATTATGCCAGCTCCGACGATATAGCAGCGGATGTAAAGGCAAAGTTCGGCGGGGAGACCGTCGGTGTTGTTTTCCCGATTCTTTCCAGAAATCGCTTTTCCATCTGCCTGAAGGGCATTGCCAAGGGTGCCAAGAAAATCGTTCTGATGCTGAGCTACCCGGCAGACGAAGTCGGCAATCACCTGATTGACCTGGACGATCTGGATAAAATGGGCGTGGATCCGTTCCGCGATATTCTTTCCCTGGAGAGATACAGAGAGCTCTTCGGATACAAGGTGCACCGCTTCACCGGCGTGGACTATGTCGAGCTCTACAAAAACCTCATTGAAGAGGCCGGCGCAGAGGCGGAAATCGTTTTTGCCAATGACGCACGCGCCATTCTCAACTATACCAACAATGTTCTCTGCTGCGATATCCACACGATGCTCCGCAATAAGAGAATTCTTAAAGAAGCCGGTGCCAAGGTCTACGGTCTCGATGAGATTCTGGCCGAACCCGTTAACGGCAGTGGATTCAACGAAAAATACGGACTTCTCGGAACCAACAAGGCAACCGAAGACACCGTTAAGCTCTTCCCGCGTGAGTGCCAGCCTGTTGTGGAGAACGTTCAGAAAAAGCTCAGAGAGCTGACGGGCAAAAATGTTGAAGTTATGGTATACGGCGACGGAGCCTTTAAAGATCCGGTGGGCGAGATTTGGGAGTTCGCAGACCCGGTCGTTGCTCCGGCATACACCGCAGGGCTCGAGGGAACCCCCAACGAGCTGAAGATAAAGTATCTTGCCGACAACAACTTCAGTGAGCTCGAGGGCGAGGAACTGAAGGAAGCCATCAAGGGTGAAATCGAAAAGAAGGATTCCAACCTTGTCGGGAACATGGTATCGGAAGGAACAACACCGAGACGCCTTACCGACCTTATCGGTTCTCTGTGCGACTTGACTTCGGGTTCCGGAGACAAGGGAACCCCGATAGTCTATATCCAGGGTTACTTCGATAATTACACAACAGAGTAATAAAAAGCTTCAGGTTTAAGAACCTGAAGCTTTTTTAATGGCCGTGGCGAAACGGCCGTATTCTCTTATTTCATATTCATCCGGGAACAAATCCGCTTTATCCGCCCGGATGACATAGGCCGCATCCGGGTAATCGTGGATGACGGCGGGGTTAGCATTGATGAAGTGGTACTTCTCGTTAAAGGCGGAGGACTGATAGAATTCGGCGTCTACATCGTGGTAGAAAAGCGTGAGCACTTCGCTGACATACCAGCGGTTTACATCCTGCGAGTCCGGCGTGATGAAAATCTCTTCGGCTTCATCGGGCTTTACCGACGAAACGGCCCGGCCGAAATCTTCCATGAAGAGGGATGAGATATCCTTCGCATAGGATGTGAAATACAGACAGCAGAAGAGCGCAAAACCAGCGGCAAACATTGCCTGCACGGCCATGTCGCTGAATTTTACATTCCGGAACACTCGGAAGATGCCGATGCCGGCCATGACAATCAGGGGATAGAAAATGATGTTGATGCGGTTCACGTTCACGTTGTTGGTAACAAGCCCGCTGAAAATACCGGTTATGAACAGCAGCAGAAGCAGGAAATACCCGGTGTTGCGGCGCCAGTTACCGAGGAGCCAGATATTGCCGACGATAATGAAAGGAACCGAGAAGACGTACATGGTGGAGAAGCCGGGCACAACATTGCAGAGATAGTCATCGCCGACCTGGAAGAGAACGCGGAGAAGAGAAAGGATGTTCTGCCAAAGCTGAGGGAAGAAGTCCTCGGAGAAGAATAGAATGTCTCCCTTGCGTATGGTATCGGCAAAATACGGGACGGTGAAAAGCGAACTCTCAATCGGCTTCAAATCAAAGGTGTTGATAAAAATCATGGCTATGAAAGGCCAGGCAACAAGCAGATACAGAGCTGCGCAGATAAGCGCTTCCTTAACGTTGATTTTTCTTGATGCAATCAGGCAGAGACATGCAAAGAAGAGAAACATGGGCACCGTATAGATGGAAATGCCGTAGCAGTACATCGAAAGCGCAAATAACGGCATAGAAATGTATATGTTCCATTTTTTCCCTTTTCCGCAGATTCCGTGATTCAGGAAATACAGAGCAGCTATCAGCACATGCGGGAACATGTTGCAGTCCAGCGCCCAGCGGCTCTGGACGATGTGCCAGGGATTGATGGCGGCAAAGAAAAGAACGATGAGAGCAAGGTCGCGGTTGAAAACGTCTTTACAGAAGAGATAGAGAAACGCAAGCCCGAGCAGACTGGCAAGCAGAATCGGGAGGCGCATTGTAACAACCGACAGCCCGAAAAGCTTAATGAAGGGCACCATGCAGTAGCTCATAAGTACGCTCATCTGGCCGAAGCCCCAGGCCGTGAAATGCACGGGACGAACCATGCCCAACCTGTCCGTTCCGTAGTCAGCCAGAGCTTTGGCGTCCACGGCTGCCATGGCACCGTCCTGATTGACACCACCGGGAACGGAGCCAAATGCGGCCACACGCACGACAACGGCCAGAACAACCGCTATGACCAGAAAAATGACGTACGGTCTCTTTTTAAGCGGACGGACTCCACGCTTTTTCATAAAATAGGAAAGAACGCAGAGGGCTGCGGCGACTATAAACATAATCAGGTTAAAAGTTTTCACGGGCGCTATTATAGCTTAAATCAAAAGCGCTTGCAAGAATCCAGAGGGCACAATATGATTTGACACCCACCCATGCTTGTGGTATAAATATTAAGCTTGGAGCGAATATACGGAGGGATACCGAAGTGGTCATAACGGGGCGGTCTTGAAAACCGTTAGAGGGCAACCTCACGCGGGTTCGAATCCTGCTCCCTCCGCCAAAATAAGGGGCTGTGTTTTTACAGCCCCTTTGCTTGATTAACGCAATGTTTACTATTATTATTTGTCGTTATTAATATTGTCGAAAAAGGTTGATAGAGTATTGAGTAATACAAACTTAAAAGAAAAAATGAAAAGGAAAAAACTGTGGTTGTTTGCGGCAATAGCTTTAATTGTAATTATTGTAGCGTCGACTTTTGCCTTCAGACAGAATACCGATGATATTGCTTCTAAGGAACCGCCAGCAGAAAATCCTAAGTCGACTCAATATATTGAAGAAGAAACGGCTGAAGAAGAGCTTCTGCCGGCTATGGACGAAATAGTCATCAACGAGTTGATGACGTTTAACAGATGGTATTTAAAACCAAAAGAAAAGGACACCCAACAAGATCAAAACTATTACGATTGGATTGAGATAAAAAACATTTCCAATCATGATATTTATTTGTCCGATTACTATCTGTCAGATAATGAAAACAAGCTAACTAAGTTTAAACTTCCGGATAAAGTTCTTGAACCAAACGGTTTGTTCGTCATTTGGTGTGACAGTGATGATATTTTCAATATTAACGCGAATGAGACAATCTATCTAACAGACATCGATGGAGAACTCCAGGATAGAATGGATGCATCCGGAGTGAGGGCTTCTTGTTCATGTGGGCGCATCGATGGTAAAAAAGAAAGGTATATCTTCACAGCACCAACTCCGGGCAAAGAAAATGAAAATGGATATTCCGAAGTATCCTCAACACCAAAGCTGATAGGAAAAGATGGTGTTTTTAATAATACCGATTCGGTTTCATTTAAATTGGAATCAAATGGGGACATTTATTATACGCTTGACGGAAGTGTGCCAACTGAGCAAAGCATAAAATACGATGGGCTCCCGATAACAATTTACGAGACGTCGGTAGTCAGAGCAGCGACAATAGAAAAGGATAAGCTTATAAGCGATACGCTGGATTTGAGCTTTATCATCAATGAAGGACATTCGCTTCCGGTAACAAGCCTGATTATGGCGCCGGAGGATTTCGACGGTGACAAATCCGGGATATATGTCCGCGTGACCGAGGATATTGAGAATCCTTGCTCTGTCAAATTTATGGATGGCGATGATGAATTTTATATCAAATCCGGAATCAAGATTCATGGGGCAACATCAAAACTGAAACAACCTAAAAAATCATTAAGGCTGAAATTCAGAGATATCTATGATGGTGACCTCAATTATAATCTCTTTAATAAAGGCGCCATGGAGTTTGACAGCCTGATTCTCAGAAGTGCTCAAGAACTTCATATTTCAACACAAATCAGAGATATTTTCTTTCAGCAGCTTGCAAAGAAGTGCTATGAAGATATGCCGATTCAAGACTACAGGTTTACAGTCTTATATATAAACGGCGAATATTGGGGAATATATGCATATCGTGAAACGCATACAGAGCAGAACTATGCAAACCATTCTTCATATAATAAAAGTGATATTGAAGTATACGAAGGCAAATGGCCAAGCGACGGAGAATTCAACGAAATATATAAGATTGCAATCGCCGAAGACATTACCAAGGATGAAGTGTACCAAAAAGTGTCAGAACATCTTGACATTGATTCTGTGATTACATGGGCATTGATTCAGGGATACAGCGGAAACGAGGATATTGAGGCGCATAATGTCAAGTTTTACTATACAAAATCAGACCATAAATTGCACTATGCTATGGCTGATTTGGATTTGGGAGGAGACGGACGTTCTCATATGCCGGTCGGACTGTGGTATGATTACGGAACACTGTTTAACAGACTGCTGACTAACAAAACATTCAAGGACCGTCTGCTACAAAAGGCATCGGAGTATCTTCATGGACCACTCAGCGATGAACAGTCATTTGCACTTCGGGATTCAATAGCGGATGAAATAAGGAATGAAATTCCGAGAGATGCAGAACGATGGAATTATAAGGCTTCCGACTGGGAAAGCGAAGTGGATCGTATTTTGCTTCTCAATACATGGGATCATTCATGCCAGCAGAATTTTGCCCGTACAATGAAATATGCAATTAGTATTAGACCATCAGACTATGAGAAGTATTTTTCAGATATAGAATGACAGCCGCAAAAACGGCTGTCATTTTTATAATATGGAGTTCTGCTGCAAGATTTTTGAAAAGATTGGAAAGAGCCGGATAATAAATGAACCCAGAAGTTGCTACTATCATTACTGATCTAAAAGCGATTTAAATAATTCGTTGTCTTCAGTATCACTGTAAAAAGCATTATAAATGGTTTTGGCATTATTGGCGGCAGTATAGTATTCGGCGGTTCGCTCATAATACGTCCCGATTAATGCACCGGCATCATAAGGAGTTTTGGAATTGCAGACAGCTTCATAAAGATCGGGAAAGCGTTCCTGCATGTCGTGAATTACAAATGCACACTGCATATCTGCATCACCGATTGAAGTTCCCCATTCTTTGGCAAAGTCATACAGCTTGTGGCAGTAATTATCACCTGACCATTGCGCAAGTCCGTAGCCGCCGCTTGTAAATGATGTATATTCATAAAAATACTCTCTTGTGCTACCATCTTCAAGACCGGCATCAATTTCGGCAGTCCAGGCTTCCGAGTTTCCTCGTTGATGAGCAACACGGTAAGAATGAAATTTGCTTTCTCGCATGAACATCCCCATAATTCCGCAAATCAAATTTTCATTATCGGTATATTTTTCCAAGAGCCCCTTTACTGTTTCTGCCGCAGCGACAATTCCACCTTCTGCGTGATCATCTGTAAAAATGGGTTCCTTTTTTATTTCAGGTGTCGGTTCGGCAGTCGGCTCAGGTGTCGGTTCGGCAGTCGGTTCCGGTGTAAGTTCGGTGGCAATCATTGAAGGGGATGGAGCGACACGAGGGTTGATTAAGGAAAAACCTCGTGTGGAAAACAACACGGCAAGGCAAATAATTAATAGAATGATAATGACAAGAAGTGTTTTTGCGGTTTTGTTTGATGTCAAAACGGAGTCCTCCAATAGGTGCATATAATATTCTAACAGTATTTTTATTATGATACCCTAATATCAATATGAGTTCAAGGAAAAAGCAATAATGACTGCAAAATCAACGTCATCAACAAGCTGGCTAAACAATGACACTGTTTTATTATAAGTTGTTGAATCTGTAAGGTTTGATTGATATAATTTGCAACATGATTAAGGAAGTAAAAATTTTTATAGTTGCTTATGTTGCTGCACTTGCCTTTCTTCTATCGGGCTGCACTTCAGATAAAACGGTAATTATTGAGCCGCAAGCAAAAACTGCCACGGTTAGTGCTACGGAATCTCCCACAATCACAGAAGCGGAAGAGACGGAAACACTGGAAAACAAAGCCGAGCTAATGATGGGAGAACTTGATGTTTCTTATGAATCACCACTGAAGATTAATGAAATAGTAGTCTCTGAATATGGCATAGAATATTCTGAACTTGAGGACAACTATGATTGGATCGAATTAAAGAATGTTTCCAATGATGCAATCAAGCTGTCAGACTATTATTTGTCTGATAAAAGAAATGAACCGTATAAGTATCGACTTCCGGATGAGATTCTTGAAAGTGGAGAATTACAGGTGATAATCTGTGACAATGAAGATTATCCAAATTACCCTTCGTGCGGTTTTTCTCTTGATGCAAAGGCTGAAGATGTATTTCTATCAGACAGCAACGGCATTGTGGACTATGCTCATGTTGAGGATGTTCCTATCGGCGGAAGCTATGGCAGAATAGACGGTGAAGCTGGCTTCTTCTTTTTTCCAACCCCAAGCTTTGATAATAATAATGAAAACGGCAGACGTTTTATTTCTCAAAAATGCGAAGCATTGACAAAAGACGGCATATATAACGATGTTGACTATATTGATGTTGTTCTTTCGGGTGAAGGAGATATTTATTATACGCTTGACGGTTCACTCCCAAGTGAAAACAGCACAAAATATGATGTTCCTATAAGAATAAGAGAAACAACAGTGATAAGAGCAGTTGCCATACAGGAAGGAGGACTGCCAAGCAAACCACTTTCACTTACATATGTCATTAATGAAAACCACTCTCTGAATGTAATAAGCGTTGTTACTGATTCTCCGAAACGCTTTGAATATATTTATTCATCGGCAAGGAAAAACAGAGAGATGCCGGGAAATATCACGTATTTTGACGGAGACAGCGGTTTTTCTCAGGATTGCGGGATAGCAATGGCCGGGCAGTCCAGTGTGAGTTTGTTCCCCAAGAAGAGCCTGAAAATCAGATTTCGATCCGCATATGAAAAATCCAGATTGAAATATGATTTTTTTGGCACTGGGTCGGAAACGGGCTTTAAATCTATCTGCCTCCGAGCCGGTCAGGATTCTCTGTACAGATTGTTTAATACTGATATGTGGCAGGATTTGGCTCTGGAAATGAATGAGAAGTCTATTACTCAACACACAGAGCCCTGCGTACTCTATCTCAACGGAGAATACTACGGTATTTATTCGATTAAAGACAATGTTTCCAAAGACTTCTATGCTGATTTGATGGGGGTTTCATCTGACAGTGTGGAGCAGTGTGATATGCCTTTGGGTGAAGTTGATTCATTCAAAGAAGATGTTTATAACTTTATTCGTGAAAAAGATTTATCGGTTGATGAAAATTACAGATATGTATCTGACAAAATAGACATTCCGTCTTTCATTGATTGGTGCTTGATAGAAGGAATATCGGCAAATGAAGACCTTGCCCTGAACGTCAAAGCTTTTCAATCCTCAGAAGGTGACGGAAAGTGGAGGTTCGTTATCTATGACCTCGACGGGGCAATGAAGCCGCTTGGACTCCCGTGGGAACTTTTGTTCCAGAACAATCAATACGGTTTGCCGAACAATTATGCTACCACTATATTAAAATCGCTTATCAAAAACGATGAGTTTAAGGAAGAATTGCTGACAAGATATGCCGATGTGTATTCAACCATTCTTTCAAATGAAAATGTAATCAATACTGCCGAGAAGTACCATAGCACGTATGAAAGCGAAATAAAACGCGACAGAGACAGATGGGGATATACTGTCGGAGCCTGGGAAGAAGCCGTGAATTTCATTTCCAAACAGATAAACAGCAAAGACTGGCAGAATCTGGGAGTAAAGATTTTGTGCAAAGGTCACTTGGATATGACAGACGAAGAGATTCTTAGGTACTTCCCAGATTATCATCCACCTAAATAAGCAGAGTAAGTTCGAATCCTGCTCCCTCCGCCAACAAAAACACACTTTTGTCCAACAGACAAAAGTGTGTTTTTGGTTGTAGTCTGTTCATTATTATGATAATCTGCTTTTGTTGGGAGGTGCGCTTATGTATCCTGTTCTGATATTACGCGAGGAAGTTGTTTGCCTGGTTCTTCTCTTATTCCTGGCCTATACTGCGCATGCCTATCGTATGGGAAAGGACAGCAAGTTTTTCTATCGTCTCCTCATATATGCAATTATTCATGTTGTATTTGATATCAT
>JAZUEY010000001.1:0-7928 GCA_045640405.1 Candidatus Limivicinus sp. | reverse complement strand
CGTAGGTTATCATAAATTCGGCCAGAATGTACGTCAGCATGACGGGGAAGTGCGACTTGAAGCGGGTATTCTTATTGAAGCGCACAAAGAACAGAATCGAATCGGATGCAAAGAATAGAACGGCACCGAAGAATATGACCGCCGTGGCGGCGCAGGGCCTTGACATCAGCTGGTAGAAGGCGAAGCAGTTGTTCAGCCCGTTGATCAGCAGATAGAAGAACATCGGGTAGAAGAGAACACGCTTCAGATGCGGATTCAGGCCGCGGAAGATGAAGACGACGGCGGAGCCGTAGGCCACGGCGGCAATAATGATGACGCCGATGTTTATGGAAGCAAAATCAATCTGCGGCAGGTAGGCAAGGGCAAAGCACAGATGAGAGGCCATAAAGGCGATACCGCCGGCGACAAACCACTTGACGCCCTTCGGAATCAGGAGAACGTCTCCCGCCCAGGAGAGAAGCAGGGCGGCAAAGACAATCCAACGGACCGGATGAGCTACACAGAGGTACCACAGAGCCAGCGAAAGGACGATGAAGCCTTTCGACATGCCGCGAAGTTTGTCGTTGCACTTTGCCGAGGCGTACAGATGCACGATGGAAGAAGCTATGAAGATGAACAGGAAAATCCAGGACAGAATCAGCATTCGAACCTCGCAATCAGAGCATCGCAGACTTCATCCATGTCGCCGACATAGCCGTAGTCGCAGTAGTTAAAGATGGCGGCATCGGGATCCTTGTTGACGGCAAGAATCATGCCGGAATCCTTGATGCCGGTCACGTGGTTGACGGCACCGGAAACACCGAAGGCGATGTAGACCTTCGGTTTGACGACCTGACCGGATTGCCCGATGACAAGCGGATAGGGGAGAATGCCACGGTCAAACACGGGGCGCGTGCAGGCAAGCTTCCCGCCCAGCAGCTCGGCCAGACGGCGGTAACGGGGAAGAGAATCAATCTTCACGCCGTTGCCGATACAGACAATAACATCGGCGTCGGCTATCATGAGGCTCTCGTCAAAGTCGTCCGCCTTGTAGTCCAGCACCTTCGTGCGTATAAGGGAAGGGTCAAAGTCAATCGTTTCTTCCAGAGTTTCGCAGGGGCGCTTTCCCTGCGGTTCGTATTTAAAGGTGCCCGGACGGAGTGTACCGACCTGCGGACGCATGACGGGAACCGTGATGACAGCCATCATTTTTCCGCCGACGGCCGGCTCTACAAATTCGATGTCGCCGCTGTCGGGATTGTAGACAAGCTGCGTGGCATCCGAGGTGCAGCCGGTCGGAAGGCGACAGGCAAAACGCGGAGCGAAATCACGTCCGTTGATGGTACCGCCGACGAAAACCGCGGAAGGCTTGTACTTCCGGCAAAGAAGGGTGAACAGCTCGGTATAGGCATCCACACTGAAGGAATCGTAGCCGGTTCCGGACACGCGGATGATTTTTTCCACACCGGCTTCGAGGACCTGTTCCATGCAGGCGGGAGATATCTCGCCGGTATAGACGGCGACAAGCTTTTCGCCGGAAACGTCGCAGAGCTTCCTGGCTTCGGAGAGCAACTCCAGAGAGACAGGCAGAACGCAGCCGTCTTCGTGCTCCAGGAATACCCAGTAGTCCTTATAATCAGATTTGTTCATGCAGCACCTCCGCAAGTTCTTCTACGCCGTCCAGAATGACTCCGCGCTTGCCGGTTTCGGGCGGATAGGTACGCGGGACCTTGGTGGGCGAGCCGGGATCGCCGATCTGCTCCGGGTCCAGGCCGGGAATCGTTTTGGAATCGAAACGGAGAATCTCGGCACTTCTCGAAGCCTTCCAGCTCTTGAGATTCGGGATTCGGGGACGGTAGTTCGTCTTTTCCATCGTGAAGAGGCAGGGATAGGAGGAAAGCGCGGTCTGCACGCCTTTTTCCAGCTCACGCTCCACGGTGACGGTTTTGGCCGCTTCGTCGATGGCCTTTACCAGGGAAACGGAAGAGAGCTGGCTGGCACCGAAGCGCTCCGCAAGCTGGGAGCCCATCTGGCCGGTGGCCCCGTCCAGGGTTTCCTTGCCGCAGAAGATCAGATCAAAGTCTCCCAGCTGTCTGGCCGCCGAGACGATGACATAGGAGGTGGCAAGGGTGTCGGCGTTGGCAAAGGCTCTGTCGGACAGAAGGACGGCCCTGTCGGCACCGGCAGCAAGACACTCGCGCAGCGCTTCCTCCGCGGCATCCGGGCCCATCGTGATGCAGGTGACGGTTCCGCCGTATTGCTCCTTTACCTGCACGGCCGCCTCCAGGGCGTTGCCGTCGTTCGGGTTCAGGATTGCGGGGACTCCCTTACGGATCAGAGAACCGGTTTCCGGGTCGATCTTAACCAGGTTGACATCCGGAACCTGCTTGACACAGACAAGTATATTCAGCACAGGCCCACCTCCTCAATAGTCGCCGCATACTTTTCCGGGGTTCAGTATGCAATTGGGGTCAAAGACTTTCTTGATGTCGGTCATCAGGCCGTAGGCCGTATCGCCGACGGATTCTTTCAGATACTGCTTCTTGGCATGGCCGATGGCGTGTTCGCCGGAGACCTGACCTTCAAACTCCGTGCACTTGGAGTAGCAGGCATCCATCAGCCTCTTGACGCGCTTCTTGAATTCGTCCTCCTCCAGGTCGTTGGAGCAGGTGTAGATGTGCAGGTTGCCGTCTCCGGCATGACCGAAGGACTTGATGTAGACGCCCTGCTTGTCGGCCTCTTCATGCGCGTAGACCAGGAAGGGAGCAATTTTATCCACAGGCACGACAACGTCCATCTCATCCAGAAGCTTGGACTGGGCCTCGATAACCGTCAGGAACGCACTGCGGGCGGCCCAGACGTCCTTCTTGAGACCGTCCGTCCAAACAACGAGAACATCATAGGCACCGAGCCCGTCGGCAATTTCGCCGAGGCGGTCCATCTTCATGGAGAGCTCCTGCTCGTTGTCTCCCACAAGCGTGACGATGATGTATGCGCCGACCTTGCGGCCGTTCACTTCCTCCGGGAAGATGTGGTTGCCGGTGAATTCGGCCGAACCGTCGATAACATCCATCTCGGCGAATTCTATCGACTGCGGGTCCAGATTGGCAAGCTTTATGCTCGGGACCGAGGCAATCGCCGTGGCGATGTTTTCAAAGGGGAGAAGAAGCGTCACGTCTTTAATCGGCTTCGGTATCAGCTTCATGGTCATTTCGGTGATGATGCCGAGCGTTCCCTCCGAGCCGACCATCAGGTGGAGAAGGGAATAACCGGAAGAGGTTTTGCAGACGCTCTTACCGAGCTTCATGATTCGCCCGTCCGGCAGAACGACCGTCATGGCCATGACATAGTCTCTCGTGACGCCGTATTTGACGGCCCGCATGCCGCCGGCGTTGGCCGAGACATTCCCGCCGACGGTGGCCGTTTTTTCGCCGGGATCGGGGGGATACATGACGCCGTGCGCCAGAGCGTCGGCCGCCAGATCGCAAAGAAGGACACCGGGCTGAATGCGGACACAGAGATTCTTGAGGTCATACTCGAGAATGCCGGTCATTCTTTCCGTGGAGAGAACGATGCCGCCGTGAATGGGAACACAGCCGCCCACAAGACCGGTTCCGGCTCCGCGCACGGTGACGGGAATCCGGTTCTCGTTACAGATTTTCATAATTTCGGAAACTTCTTCGGTGCTTTCGGCAAGCACCACGGCCTCGGGAGCAAAGCGACCGTAGATGGGCATCTCGTCGTGCGAGTAGTCCTCCTTGACGGCATCTCCGAAGGCGAAGCGCTTCTGCCCGACGACCGCTTCCAGGCGGGAGGCGATTTCCGGGCTCAGTTTGTTGTATTGTGCCATATTATTCCTCCGTTACTATGACTGAAATTCCGTTCGGAATAACGGTAATGCTTTGTTTGCCGGCCGCTTTTGCCATTTCGAGCGCCTCCGGCAGGGAAGAGGCGTAAGTCATTTTCATCTCTTCCACGAGAGATTGAAGCTCCGGCCGGGTAACCATGATGACGCGGTGTTTCATGAGGATTCGTGCCAGAATCTGGCTTTCCCACTGGTCGGCTATGGTGCTCTCCTGTGGCGTGGCCATAAACTCGGCATACAGCGCTTCAGGTGAAGCGCAATCCCGCAGGCTTTCGTAGAAGCTCTCGCCGCCGTGCCCGTCCGCGCATTCCACGCAGTCGATAATCACGGCGCCCTCGTTGCAGGTGGCCTCCGCGGCCGTCAGGCCCTTGACGCACTGGTAGATGTTCTGGTCAAGCGGAGCACCTCCGTTGGAGGTGATGACAATGTCCGCAAACTTTGGGCTGACGCGGGCATAGCCTAAAAGAAAGTCGCATCCGGCGCGGTGCGCGGTTTCGTAATTGCCCGCAAAGGCGGCCACGGTCTTTTTATTCTCGTCGATAACGACGTTGACGATGTAGGCAAGCTTTGCCATTTTGGCGGCGGCAAGCATGTCTTCATGCATCGGGTTCCCGTCCAGAATGCCGGTTCTGGAATAGGGCGAGTCGATAAACTTGGAGCAGTGGTTGCCGAGAACCGTCACCTGGTCGGATATGCCGGGCAGGACGCTCTTTCGGCCGCCGGAGAAGCCGGCAAAGAAATGCGGCTCAATGAAGCCCTCGGCTATCAGAAGCTCGGCTTCGGCAGCCACCCTGTCGATAACGCAGGGAGGACCGGAAGGAAGCCTGCCGATTTCCACGTTGGAATCGGGATTGCGGCAGTCGTGAATGACAATTTGGCACTGGCTCATAATTTCCGCACCGAGCTTGGCCTCCAGCTCGGCGGTACTGGTGGGTCGGTGGAAACCGGTGGCAACCAGAAGGGTGATGGCGATATCCGGAGAGCCTTCGCGAAGCTCCCGGAACATGTTGGGCAGAATGTCTCTGCTGGGAACCGGGCGGGTGTGATCTGAAATGATGATGACGCAGCTCTTTTTGCCTTTGGCAAGGGCGGAAAGACGCGGCGAATCAATCGGGGCTTCCATCGCTTTTCTGACTATGTCGAGGCCGCTCCCTTCGGCCTTGAGTTCACCGATGGAAGAGGAGAGCACATTGCAGCCGGTTTCGTCAAATTCTATAAAATTTTTCCCAAAAGGTATGGTAATCATGACATTATTTTACCTTATTGATATAATTAATCAAGTTGTGAATCCTACAAAAATTTGTTATACTATTTGTGTATGTTTACGGATTTGCTTTGTTCCGAGAACGGGAATTTGTGAAAATTACATAATATTATTTACGTAATAGTATTAACGTAATGCAATTAACATATAATAATAGACATAAGAATAGAAACATAATGTTATTAACATATAACAGTAGACATAAAGAGGTAGACATAATATGAACGCATCGAATGTAATCGCATTGCTTGGCGGTGTTGCGCTCTTCCTGTTCGGCATGAGCCTGATGGGGGATGGCCTGAAACAGGCCGCTGGGAACAAAATGGAAATTGTTCTCTACAAGCTTTCCAGCACGCCCTTGAAGGGAATCCTGCTCGGTACGGCCGTTACGGCCGTCATCCAGTCCTCCTCGGCGACTTCCGTGATGGTTGTCGGTTTTGTGAACTCCGCGATGATGTCGCTGAAGCAGGCGGTTTCGGTTATCATGGGTTCCATTCTCGGCACGAGCATCACCGGCTGGATTATTGCCCTTTCCGAGCTCGGTACCGGCAATTCCGGTCTGCTCAGCATTATATCCACCTCGACACTGACGGGCCTCATCGCCGTCGCCGGCATTATCATCCGGATGACGGCCAAGACCTCCGCCAAAAAGCATCTGAGTTCCATCATGCTCGGTTTTGCCGTGCTGATGTACGGCATATCGGCCATGAGTTCGGCGGTGGCTCCTTTAAAGGAGAGCGAAAAGTTCATTTCTCTCATGACGGCTTTTTCCAATCCCATCCTCGGCATTCTGGCCGGTACGGCCATTACGGCCGTGCTGCAGAGCGCCTCTTCGGCTGCCGGTCTTCTGCAGGCGCTGTCCGTTACCGGGGCCATCAGTTTTTCGGCGGCGTTTCCGATTCTGCTGGGCATCAACATCGGTGCCTCGGCACCTGTGCTCATGAGCTCCATCGGCGTGAAGCCGGAGGCCAAACGCGCCGCCTTTTCCTATCTGCTGATAAGCCTTTTCGGCTCGCTGCTGGTGGGGGTGCTGTTCTATGCTGCCGACGCACTGGCACATTTCGCCTTTACGGGAATGACGGTGGACGCGATTGCCATCGCCGCCATCAATACGCTTTTCCGTTTGGCATCCCTGGTTCTGCTGTTCCCGTTTATGACGGCGTTGGAAAAGCTGCTGCATAAGATGATTCCGGATGCAGAACTCGACGAAGACACGGTGATTCCGCCGCTGGAGGAGAGATTCCTGGCCAGCCCGGCCGTCGCCCTGGAGCGCTGCCACTTCGCGGCCGACTCGATGGCGCAGCTTGTGGGGAAGACCTTTGCCAGGGCTACCGTTCTGCTCAACAACTACAGTATCGAAGAATTCAATCTTATCGAGGCGCACGAAAACATATCCGACCGGTACGAGGACAAGCTGGGGGCCTATCTTGTTAAAATATGCTCCACGAGCGTCAACGAGCATCAGTCCAAGGAAGCGATGGAATACCTGCACGTGATTACGGACCTCGAAAGAATTTCGGACCATGCGCTCAACATTGCCGAATGCGCGCAGGAGATTGACGAAAAGGAAATCGTCTTCTCCGAAGATGCCGTGCATGAGATTGAAGTGCTGACCTGCGCTCTGGAGGAGATCATTGCCATTACCATCAAGGCCTTTGTCGAAAACGATACGGAGCTTGCCGTAAAGGTGGAACCGCTGGAAGAGACGATAGACAATCTCTGTGACGAGATGAAGGACCACCATATCAAGCGCCTGCAGAGGGGTATCTGCACGCTGCAGCACGGTTTTGTTTTCAATGACCTGATGACGAACTTCGAAAGAGTCTCCGACCACTGCTCCAACATCGCCCTGGCGGTTTTGGAAGCGGATGCTGACAGCTTCGATGTGCATACCTACGCGGACAATCTTGTCGGCGACGAGCAGTTTGAAAAGCTGCATAGAGAATATTCGGAAAAATTTAAATTATAATAAAAAGAAAGTATCATTATTTTTAGAAAGCATTTACAGGGAGGTTTACATAATATGATTCTCAATTGTGAACAGTATACCGGCAAATGCGTCTGCGGCAGGGAACACACGCTGGAAACAAAGCTTGTGGCCGTGGAGCACGGAGCCATAGCCAATTTTGAAAAATACATGGAGCTCTCGGGCCTGGCCGGAAAGCGCCGCGCGGTCGTCTACGATACCAATGTCTACAAGCTTATGGAGGGCAAGCATATCCAGGCGGACCAGGAGATTGTTCTGGAAGCGCAGGGCCTCCGTTCTGAAGACGTCCTCATAGAGGACATGATGAAGAAGCTGGACAACCCGGAAGTGATTGTTTCCTGCGGAGCGGGGACATTGATGGATTTCGGCCGGTATCCTGCCTATAAGCTCGGCATTCCCTTTGTAGCCGTGCCGACGCTGGCCTCTTCCGACGGCTTCACGGCCAACATCTGCTCCGTGATTCTGGAAGGACAGAAGAAGAGCGTGCCTATGTGCGCACCGATTCTTGTAGTGGCCGACCTGGACATTATCGGCGGTGCCCCGGCAAGACTGGTTGCCTCCGGCATCAATGACATTCTTTCCAAATACATCTCCCTGGTCGACTGGAGAATTTCTAAGCTCGTGGACGGTGAGTACTACTGCCCGATGGTGGCGGAGCTGGCCAACCAGGCGCTGATGATTATGCGCAATGCGGCGGATAAATTCATAGCCACCGGTGTCGTAGACCATGAAATGATGACCATGGCGCAGATGCTTTCCGGGCTGACGATGCAGCTGCTTGACCATTCGAGAGCGGCATCCGGTGCCGAGCACCTCATGGCGCACCTCGTCGA